>NZ_JAGIXF010000001.1:0-294878 GCF_021483755.1 Burkholderia sp. WTPI3
GAGGGGTGGGGGGGGGCGGGGTGTGCGGGGAGCGGGGTGGGGGTGGGGGGGGGGGGGCTGGGATCGGCCGGGGGCCGGGGCGGGAAGGCGCAGGCGGTCGAAGGGCGGGCCGCGAAGGGTCCGGTCGAACCGGTGCCGCCGCCCGTGCCGCAGCGTGTCGAGCCGGTCGTCAGCCGCCCGGCGGCGCCTTCGGCGCCGGCCGCGGCAGGCACGTCGGCGGCATCCGATCGCGCATCAGGCAGCGTTGCTTTCGACGCGCGCCCGCCGTCACAGGATTGACCGGCGATGCGTCGCGCGAGCCGCCTGCCGCCCGACGCCGCTGTCCATGCTTTTGACGCAGCGCTTCATGCGCTGCTTTTCTTATTCTCTTCATCCCGTCCGCAGCCATGCACGACAAAATCCTGATTCTCGACTTCGGTTCGCAAGTCACCCAACTGATCGCACGTCGCGTGCGCGAAGCGCACGTCTACTGCGAAATCCACCCGAACGACGTGTCCGACGACTTCGTCCGCGAGTTCGCGCCGAAGGCGGTGATCCTGTCGGGCAGCCACGCGAGCACGTACGAAGACCATCAACTGCGCGCGCCGCAGGCCGTGTGGGATCTCGGCGTGCCGGTGCTCGGCATTTGCTACGGCATGCAGACGATGGCCGTGCAGCTCGGCGGCAAGGTCGAGTGGAGCGACCATCGCGAGTTCGGCTACGCGGAAATGCGCGCGCACGGCCATACGCGCCTGCTCGACGGCATCGAGGATTTCACGACGGCCGAAGGCCACGGCATGCTGAAGGTCTGGATGAGCCACGGCGACAAGGTTGCCGAACTGCCGCCGGGCTTCGCGCTGATGGCATCGACGCCGAGCTGCCCGATCGCCGGCATGGCCGACGAGGCGCGCGGCTACTACGCGGTGCAGTTCCACCCGGAAGTCACGCACACGGTGAAGGGCCGCCAGATCATCGAGCGCTTCGTGCTGAAGATCGCCGGCGCGAAGCCCGACTGGATCATGAAGAACCACATCGAGGAAGCCGTCGCGAAGATTCGCGAGCAGGTCGGTGACGAGGAAGTGATTCTCGGCCTGTCCGGCGGTGTCGACTCGAGCGTGGCCGCCGCGCTGATCCACCGCGCGATCGGCGACCAGCTGACCTGTGTGTTCGTCGACCACGGCCTGCTGCGCCTGAACGAAGGCAAGATGGTGCTAGACATGTTCGAGGGCCGCCTGCATGCGAAGGTCGTGCACGTCGACGCATCCGAGCAATTCCTCGGCCACCTGGCCGGCGTGACCGATCCGGAAGCGAAGCGCAAGATCATCGGCCGCGAATTCGTCGAGGTGTTCCAGGCCGAGGCGCAGAAGCTGTCGAAGGCGAAGTGGCTCGCACAGGGCACGATCTATCCGGATGTCGTCGAATCGGGCGGCACGAAGACGAAGAAGGCGACGACGATCAAGAGCCACCACAACGTCGGCGGTCTGCCGGAAACGCTCGGCCTGAAGCTGCTCGAGCCGCTGCGTGACCTGTTCAAGGACGAAGTGCGCGAACTCGGTGTTGCGCTCGGCCTGCCGCCGGAGATGGTGTACCGCCATCCGTTCCCGGGCCCGGGCCTCGGCGTGCGGATTCTCGGGGAAGTGAAGCGCGAATACGCGGATCTGCTGCGCCGTGCCGACGCGATCTTCATCGAGGAACTGCGCGGCACGACCGCCACCGCACAGGATGCGGCAGCGGGCCTGTGCGGCGAAGCCGACGTCGGCAAGACCTGGTACGACCTGACGAGCCAGGCGTTTGCGGTGTTCCTGCCGGTGAAGTCGGTCGGCGTGATGGGCGATGGCCGTACGTACGACTACGTGACGTCGCTGCGCGCGGTGCAGACCACCGACTTCATGACCGCGCATTGGGCGCACTTGCCGTACGCGCTGCTCGGCCGCGCGTCGAACCGGATCATCAACGAGGTGCGCGGGATCAACCGTGTGGTGTACGACATCTCGGGCAAGCCGCCGGCGACGATCGAGTGGGAGTAATGCTGCGCTGGGGCATACCCCGGTAGCGGATGACGGCATCGAACGATGCGAAGCGCCCGGCAGGGAAACCTGCCGGGCGCTTTTCATGCCGCCGGCACATGGTCGTCCGATTGACCATAATGGAAGCGTCATCTTCGGCGTATCGCCCATGCTGCCATGACTCAACTGACGCTACCCGGAATTGAAGCGGGCCGGCTGGAGCATCATCTGTTCTTCGCGGTGAAGCCCGATCCGGATACCGCTGCGCGCATCGCGGACCAGGCCGGTCGACTGCTGGCCGAGGTGTCCATCGAAGGCCGGTTGCAGGACACCAACCGTTTCCACATCACGTTACAGTCGCTCGGGCCGTTCATGCGGGTGCCGTCGGGCGTCGCCACACGTGCGTGCATGGCGGCGCAACGTATTCACGCTGCGCCGTTCGACGTGACGTTCGACCGGATCCTCAGTTTCAAAGGCCGGCCGGGGAATTTCCCGTGGGTACTGACCCCGGATGTCGTGCCGGGTGCATTGACTGAGTTCCATCAGAAACTGGTCGACGCGCTCAACTGGGCCGGGGTTCGCGCGTCAAGCAGGCATTTCACGCCTCATATCACGTTGCTGTACAGCGAAAACCGGTTCCGGCCGCGCGAGATTGCGCCGATTACGTGGCGCGTGCGCGAATTCGTTCTGATCGACAGCTTGTTCGGCAAGACACATCACGAAATAAAAGGGTGCTGGCCGTTGAGCGACGATTGCCAGCGTTAAGGGGCGCCGCTCACGGACGGTTCGATCTGTCGATGTCCGCGGCCCGTGCGACAGCACGCAGCGCAACGTCGCGCACGCCCGCGCTCATCGGCAGATCGTCGCGTTCGAGTTCACCGAGATCGAACCAGCGCGCCTCCAGCGCATCGTCCCCGGCAGCGGGCGTACCGCGCAGCCATTTGCACAGCACCGCGACCATCACGAAATGCTGACGCACGCGGCCGGCGGCATCGTGATCGAATGAATCGAGCGCGGTGAATACGTCGAGCGCTTCGACGTCGAGCGTCGTCTCTTCGGCAAGCTCGCGAACGATCGCGTCCGCGATCGGCTCACCCGGTTCGATCTTGCCGCCGGGGAATCCCCAGCGGTCTGCGTCCGGCGGATTCGCGCGCCGCACGAGCAGCACGTCGCGTTCGCGCAGCACGACGCCGATCACGGCAGGAACGGCACGCAGCGGCGATGCATTGGCGGTCGGGGAGCGTGAGGGTTCGGACATGATCGGGCCTATGCGTCGGCGGACGCGAACGGGTTGGGGTACCTGAGATTCATCGCACGTCGTCGCTGCGCTGCTCGATCGCATGAATCACGGCGACCATGTCGGACGAACCGTATCCGGCCTGTTCGGTTTCGCCATAGAGCGCATGGCAGATGTCCAGTAGCGGCGACGCGATTCCGATGCTGCGCGCGGATTCGGCGACGAGCCGTGCGTTCTTCAGCACGTCGGTGATTGCCGCCTGCACGTCGAAGTCCGACGCGACAAGTTTGCCGAGCTTCACGCGCGACACGTCGCTGGCCATCGGGCCGGCGTTTAGCACGTCGGCGAAGCGCGCGAGATCGATGCCGTGACGTTGCGCGAAATGCGTCGCCTCGGTCAGGCCCGTTACCATCGTGATCAGGAACAGGTTCACGGCGAGTTTCATCGTCAGCGCGGCCGGCACGTCGCCGCACACGAAGCTGTCGCGGCACAGCGGCTTCACGAGCGGGCGGATCGCGTCGACGTCTTCCGGCGCGCCGGCCAGCATCACGACGAGCTGTCCGGCTTCAGCCGGCTTGCGCGAACCCGACACCGGCGATTCGACGTAGCGGCCGGATGCGGCAGCGATTTCGTCGGCGAGCGCGCGCGAGTATTCGGGCGAGTTCGTGCCCATGTTCACGATCGTGTGTCCGCCGACGCGCGCGGCGAAATCGGGCGTGCCGCGTGCGAGGACGGTATCGATCGCTGCGTCGTTCGCGAGCATCAGCAACACGGTGCTGCACGCGCCGAACACGTCGTCGACTTGTTCGACGACTTGCGCGCCGGCATCGTGTAGTGCATCGTCGCTGCCGTGCGACCGGCTCCACACGATGAGCGGCGTGCCGGCCCGCGCGAGGTTAAGTGCCATCGGCGTTCCCATCACGCCGAGGCCGATGAATCCGACTGCCGTTTGCATGTCCGTGCTCCTTCGGGAAAGGGGAGTGCAGCGCGCAGGCGTCAGTATCGCAGCGTTTTCGGACTCGTGCGGGGGCATGCTGGCAGGCGCAGCGGCGCGTGTCGGTAGGATGCGCTGAAGCCGAGCGGATCGCGACCCGCTACGACGGTGAAACGGCAGATCGAAGTCCGGTCGTTCGACGTTCAGCCCACAGCCTCGCCGCGAGAAGCGCGGCCGGTATCCGGTTGATCTTTGCCGAGTCCGGCGAGATACGGCCACGGATAGATACCCCGCGCGTGACCGTCGCCGAACAGTAGCCGGATGCCGTAGCCTGCCGCTTCGACACTGTCCAGCGTCAGGCCCGGTTGCGCGCGAACGCTGCCGCCGTCGAACCGGATTTTCCTGCACGCGGCGCACGGGCAATCACTGCGCAACCGCGCATAGTCGATGCGTTGCGTATCGCCATCCGGCCAGCGCAGCGTCAATGCGCGGGCCGCATGGTCGAGCAGGATCTCGGTCGGCGCGATCATCGTGCGCCCCCTTCGATCTGCGCGATGGCGATCCGCACGGCCTTGCGGACTTCGGGATCGCGATCCTCCAGCGCGTCATGCAATGCGCGCAACGTCGCAGGATCGCGCAGTTCGCCGAGCGCGAGCGCGGCCTCCTTGCGCAAGTTGCTGATCGCATGGGCGAGCTGCGCGGCGACGGCCGATGCTGCTGCAGCATCGCGCAACTGTCCGAGCGCGCGCACCGCACGCAATCGCACCTGCCAGTAATCGTCGTCGAGCGCGGCGACGAGCGGCGCGCGCGCAGTCGCGATGCGCAGCTTGCCGAGCGTCGCGGCCGCTTCCTCGCGGACCTGCCATTCGGCGTCGCGCAACGCCGCAAGCAAGGCGGTCACGACGGCCGTGTCGCTCGATGCCGCAAACCCGACCGCGCCAACCGCAATGCGTCGCACGTCGGCATGAGCGTCGGCCGTCGCCACGCGGGCAAGCGGCACGAGTCCGCGAGCGTCCTTGAGCCACCCGAGCACGGCGACGCCTTCCGCCCGCACGGCCGCCGCGTCCGCGTCCAGCGCGCGCAGTGCCGGCGCGAACGCGTCGGGGTCGCGCAGTTCGCGCAGCCCGCGCAGCACGGCGCCGCGCACGAACGGCTCCGGCCGTCCGGCCCAGCGGCACAGCACGGCACCGGAGGCAACGTCCTTCAGCTCGGACAGGCTTTGAGCAGCGGTCGCGCGTACACCGTCGTCCGGGTCGAGCAGCGCGTGACACAGCGCGTCGACGACGTCGGGCTGTTCCCACGCGCCGAGCACGCGCGCGGCTTCACCGCGTACGTCGGCCGACGGATCGTCGCGCAGTGCCGCAATGAACGCCGGCACTAGATCGGGATCCTCGAGGTCGGCGAGTTCAAGGAGTGCAAGGCGGCGCACCGGTGCGTCGGGCGAAGCGACGCGCGCGACGAGGCCGGCAAGGTCTGGATCGAGCGCGCCGGGCAGCGGGAAAGCAGGAGAAGAATCGGTCATGGGCAAGGTGCTGAGCGGTGAGGGGCGTGCGATCAAACAGCGTGGCGCAACAGCGAGAGGCAGCGGCGCTTGATGTCGACGAATGCGGACTCGGTGGTGCTGTCGTCGGTGCGTGGTCGTGCGAGCGGCACCGGTATGTCGGCGACGATGCGCGCGGGTCGCGGCGACAGCATCAGGATGCGATCGCCGAGAAACAGCGCTTCCTCGATATCGTGCGTGACGAACAACACGGTCGTACCGATGCGCGACCAGATGTCGAGCAGCAGCGTCTGCATCATGCGGCGCGTCTGCGCGTCGAGCGCGCCGAACGGTTCGTCCATCAGCAGGATGCGCGGCCGGTTGATCAGCACGCGGGCAATCTCGACGCGCTGCTGCATGCCGCCGGACAACTGCGCGGGGTAGTGCGCGCCGTAGTCGCCGAGCCCGACGAGTTCGAGCAGCGCGGCGGCTTCGCGGCGGCGCTCTCGCGCGGGCACGCCTTTCATCTTCAGGCCGAATGCGACGTTGTCGATCACGCGCTTCCATGGAAACAGCGTGTGCTGCTGGAACACGAGCCCGCGATCGGGATGCGGGCGGTCGACCGGTTCGCCGTCGACGACGATCTCGCCGTGCGTGGCCGCGACGTGTCCGGCGAGCGCGCCGAGCAGCGTCGACTTTCCGCACCCTGACGGCCCGAGCACGCAGACGAACTCGCCGGGGGCGATATCGACGTCGAGCGCATCGAGCGCCGCGAAGCGCGCATGCGGCGGCCCGAGTTCGATCGTCAGCGCACGTACGCCGACGCGGCCCGGTGCGGCAATGGCAAGAGCGGTGGTGGTCATTGCCGGCCTCCACGCGGTGCGTACCACGGCGTGAGCGCCGTGCCGATTCGCTTGACGAGCAGGCTGCTGCCCATCCCGAGCAGGCCGATCAGCGCCATCCCGACGACGATGTCCGGGTAATTCTGTAACGTATAGGACTCCCATGTGAAGTAACCGATTCCATACTGGCCGGCGATCATCTCGGCCGTGACGAGGCAGAACCAGGCCGTGCCCATCCCGATCGACAGCCCCGTGAAGATCGCCGGCGCCGCGCCAGGCAGGATCACTTCCGCGTAGAGCGCGACGCCGCGCGTGCCGAGGCTGCGTGCGGTCGCGACGAGCCGCGGGTCGACGGCTTCGGCGCCGTGCACGGTATTCAGCAGGATCGGGAACAGCGCGCCGACGAACGTGATGAACATCATGCTGAGTTCGGACGACGGAAACATCAGGATCGCGAGCGGAATCCACGCGACGGCCGGAATCGGCCGCAGCACTTCGAGCGGCGGCAGCAGCGTGTCTTCGAGCGCGCGATAGCGGCCGATCGCGAGTCCGAGACCGACGCCGGCGAATGCCGCCGCGACGAAGCCGGCGAGCACGCGCGTGATGCTCGCGAACAGGTGCATCGGCAGCTTCGGCGAATGCAGCAGCGACCATAGCGCAGGTCCGACGTCGGCCGGTGCCGGCACGTTCGCGAACGTGACGATCCCGAGCGACAGCCGCCACTGGACGGCCGCCTGCCACAGCGCGATGCACGCGACGAGCGACGCGATTCGCCATGTGCGGCGGCGCAACGAGGTCGGGCGCGCACGCGCGGCGGCATGCGCGGTGCGGGTGTCGCCGGCGCGCGGCGATTCGGAGAGGCGGCGTTTGGCAAACTCGAAGGTGGCGGCCATGCGGATATCCGGTGTCGGTGAAGAGGAAGGGGAAGGTTCAGCGCGATGCAAGCGCCTGCACGGCGCCGGTCTTCGCGGCCGCGTAGTCGACAACCGAACCGGATATCCGCTGTGCGTACGCAGCGGCGCTCGTCTTCAGCAGGAATGCGCTCAACACGCCGTGCGCGTCTTTCACGTACCACGCCTGGTCCGCGAACAGCTTCAGCCCGCTCGCATGGTCGTGCACGAAGACCGCGCGCACCTTCGCGGCCGGGCCGAGCTTGCCGAGCGCGGCGAATGCGGCCGCAGGGCTCGCGTAGTGACGCACGGGTTCGTCGCCGACGAGCCAGACTTGCGCGACGTCGTTGAAGTCGCGGATCGGCTTGCCCGTCGTCGCGTCGTTCGCGACGAGCGGCTGCCTGCCGTAGAGCTTCAGCGCGGCATCGTAGTCGAGTCCCGACGCCTTGAAGGCGGCGCGGATATAGCGGTCGTCGATGAAGGTCGCCGGATCGGGCGCGGTGTCGGTCTTCTTCAGCAGCTTGAGCGTGTCGATGGCGGTCGCGACGGCCTGCCGGTATTCGGGCTTCCACGTGAGGTCGCGGGTCTGGATGCCGAGCGGCCCGTGATACAGATAGTCGACCGGCGCCTCGATGCCGGTGACCTTTTCGATCAACAGGCTGTATTTCTCGGGATTCTGCGCAAGCAGGCGGTTCGCTTCGATCGCGGCGCGCAGGTACGCGACGACCACCTCCGGATAGCGCTGCGCGTAGTCCGCGTCGACGAGCGCGCCGTGGAAAGTCGGTGCGTGGGTTTGCGCACCGTCGTAGATCTTGCGCGCGATGCCGCGATACGGGAACAGATCGGCAAACGGCACGAAGTCCGCATGCGCGTCGATCTTGCCGGCCTTCAATGCGCTGCCGGCGACTTCGGGCGCCTGCGTGACGATGTTCACGTCGGTATCGGGGTTCCAGCCCTGTGCCTTGATCGCGCGCAGCAGCATCCCGTGCGAGGTCGATGCGAACGGCACCGAGATCGTCTTGCCCTTGAGGTCCGCGAGCGAGCGCACCGGCGAACCGGTCGGCACGACGATCCCGTTGCCGCTGCCCTCGATGCTGCCGTCCAGCACGGTGATGAACACGCTCTTGCGGCCGGCCTTGCGGAACGCCGCACCGTTCAGCGCACCGGGGAAATCGGCCATCGCACCGAAGTCGAGCTTGCCGGCAACCATCTCGTTGGTCAGCGGCGCGCCGGACGTGAAGTCCTTCCACTGCACGTCGTACTCCACGTCCTGGTACTTGCCGGTGTGCGGCAGATATTTGTCGAGCAGATGCAGCTCGCGAATCAGCAGGCCGCCGGTCGCGCAGTTGATCGTCGTGTCCTGCGTGCCGATCGCGACGCGGATCGTTTCGGCGTGCGCGAGGCCGGCGGCCGACAGCGCGAGCGATGCGGCGAGCAGGCGGAACTTCCGTAGCGTAGGGTTCATGTGTCGTAGGTCCGATGGTGGGGAAGCGGCGCGCCGGGTCAGCGCAGCAGATACGGGATGTCGACCTTGACCGCGCCGGTCGGGCAGTCGCGTTCGCACGGCATGCAGTACCAGCATTCGTCGAACTGCATGTAGGCTTTGCCCTTGGTCACGTCGATCGCGAGCAGGTCGAGCGGGCACACGTCGACGCAGACGGTGCAGCCCTTGTCGGCGATGCAGCGGTCCTCGTCGATCGTCACGGGTGCGCTGCTGCGCAGGAAGATGTCGTGCGGGGTATGGGGCACGGTAAGGCTCCTCGGAGTCACAGGGCGGCCGCGAGTGCGGCCGGTTCGCGGATGCGCAGGTGCGCGTAGGCGCTGCGTTCGTCGTCGGCGAGCGGCACGATGTAGGGTTCGACCGGACGCTTCTCGCTGCGCATCGCACCGTCGGCGCCCTTGCGTAGCCACGTGTGGCAGAACCATTCCGCGTCGTTGCGATGCGGGAAATCGACGCGATGGTGGTACAGTCCCCAGCGGCTCTCGGTACGGAACAGCGACGCACGCGCAGCCATTTCGGCGCAGTCGCGGATCGCCCGCACTTCGGCAGCACGCATCAGCTCGTGTGGATGGTTTGCCTTGATTTCTTCGATATCCTCAATAATTCCGTCAAAACGTTGCAGGCCGATTTCCATCTTGCGTGTCACCTTCGGCGGTTGCAGGTAATCGTTCACCATGCGGCGCAGCTTGTATTCGACCTGCGCGGGCGCGAGGCCGCGTTCGCGCGCAAGCGGCGCGAGCACGCGGGTGCGCTCGGCCGCGACCTGCGCGTCGTCCACCGGCGCGTGATCGCGGCCGGCCACGTAGTCGGCTGCGTTCTGCCCGGCGAACCAGCCGTACGTGAACGCGCCGAGCATGTAGTTGTGCGGCACGGCCGCCATGTCGCCGGCTGCGTAGAGCCCCGGCACGGTCGTTTCCGCACGGGCGTTCACGTACACGCCGGACGCACTGTGCCCGCTGCAGAAACCGATCTCGGAGATGTGCATCTCGACCATCTGCTGCCGGTAGTCGGTGCCGCGCCCCGCATGGAAGCGGCCGCGGCTCGGCCGCTCGTTCGTGTGCAGGATCTGCTCGATGGTCTGGATCGTTTCTTCCGCGAGGTGGTCGAGCTTCAGGAACACCGGGCCGTTGCCGCTTTGCAGTTCCTGGTAGAACTCCCACATCATCTGGCCGCTCCAGTAGTCGCACTCGATGAAGCGTTCGCCCTTGCCGTTCGCGGTGAAGCCGCCGAGCGGGCCTGTCACGTAAGCGCAGGCGGGGCCGTTGTAGTCCTTGATCAGCGGATTGATCTGGAAGCACTCGAGGTTCGCGAGCGCGGCGCCTGCATGGTAGGCCATAGCGTAGCCGTCGCCCGCATTGGTCGGGTTTTCGTACGTGCCCATCAGGTAGCCGGACGCCGGCAGTCCGAGGCGGCCGGCCGCGCCGCAGCACAGAATCACGGCCTTCGCGCGGATCACGTGAAAATCCGCCGTGCGGCAGTCGAAGCCGAGCACGCCGCTCGCGCGGCCCTGCGCGTCGGTCAGCACGCGCGTCGCGACGATCCGGTTCGTGATCGCGATGCGCGCGCGCTTCAACTGCCGGTACAGCACCTTCTTGATATCGTGTCCTTCCGGCATCGGCAGCACGTACGAGCCCATGTGATGGACTTTTTTCACCGCGTAGTCCCCGGTGCCGTCCTTTTCGAACTTCACGCCCCAGCGGTCGAGCTGTTCGATCGTCGCGAAGCTGTGCGTGGCGTATGCATGCACGGCTTCCTGATCGACGATCCCGTCGTTGGCGATCGTGATCTCGCGCGTGTACTGTTCGGGCGTCGCATGGCCGGGGATCACCGCGTTGTTCAGTCCGTCCATCCCCATCGAGATCGCGCCGCTGCGCTTCACGTTCGCCTTCTCCAGCAACAGCACGCGCAGCGACGGGTCGCGCTCCTTTGCCTTGATCGCCGCCATCGGGCCGGCCGTGCCGCCGCCGACCACGACGATGTCGTATTCGAGTACATGGGTATTCATCGCGGATTCCTTGCAGGTTGGCGAGTCTTCTGCCGGTCGATGCGCAACCGGTACTGGAAGGCGTCGCCGCGGAAGTAGAGGTATTCGTAGTCGATCGGCGTACCCGACGCGTCGTGCGTGAGCCGCTCGATGCGCAGCACCGGGCTGCTTTCCTCGACGCGCAGCGCCTCGACGATTTCGTCGTCGGCGAGAATCGCGTCGATCGACACGTCGGCGTGACCGAGCGGCACGCCGCAGTCGTTCTCGAGGATCAGGAAGATGTCGCGGGTCGCGAGATCGGCGCCCGCGAGCCGCTTGCCGAGCGCTTCGGGCACCCACGTCTGTTCGAGCGACACGGGCTCGCGGTTCAAGAGCCGCACGCGGTGGATCTCGACGAGCGGGGCACCTTCCGGCACATTCAGTTTCGTCGCGAGATGGCGATCGGCCTTGACGGTGCGAAAGCTGCGCAACTGGTTGACGATCTCGTAGCCCATCGACGACATCGCTTCGGCAAAACCCTGCAGCGACGTCACGTTCTGGAAAGCCTTCGGCTTCGACACGAACGTGCCCTTGCCGTGCAGCTTGAACAGCAGGCCTTCCTTCTGCAGGTCGCCGAGCGCCTGGCGCACCGTGATGCGGCTCACGTCGAACATCGCGCAGAGTTCGTGCTCGGACGGCATCCGGCTGTGCGGCGCATAGGTGCCGTCGAGGATGCGCGTGCGCAGCGTGTCCTTGATCTGCACGTAAAGCGGGGCCGTCGACAGCGGCACGACGTTGGGTGGGGTCATCGGTCCACTTGTTATGACAAGAAGACTGGAGTGTAGTGAGCGGGCCCGCGCGCCCAAACCAACTATTTCTGATTTCGACTTTCCGATTCCGGAAAAGCGGAGGACTCCGTGGACGAATGAAGGAGCCGATGGCGGGCGGCACTTCGATCGGTCCCCCTGGCCCCTGGCCACCGGCGCAAATCGGCCGACAATCGAAAATTCGCACCCGGCGTGCCGCGCTTGTCGATTTCCCGATGTGTCGTTCGTCGTATCGATGTCGACCGGATGGCGTCGCCGCGCCCATGCGCGAACGCTGCCCGGTTCCCCGTCGATGCCTGCAAGACAGAGAAAGGAGCTACCAGATGCCGGATTCCCGATACCGTTGGGTGATCGTCGCCGCGGGCGGCCTGCTGAGCTGCATCGGGATCGGCGCGATGTTTTCGCTGCCGGTGTTCCTGCGCGCCGTCGCGCGCGACACGGGGTGGTCGATGACCGGCATTTCGGCCGCGATGACGCTCGGTTTCATCGCGATGGCGTTCGCGAGCATCGCGTGGGGTAGCCTGTCCGACCGGATCGGCACGCGCGCGGTGGTCGCGACGGGCGCGGTGCTGCTGGCCGCGAGTCTCGCGCTCGCGAGCCGCGCGCCGTCGCTGCTCGCGTTCCAGCTGATTTTCGGGCTGGGTGTCGGCAGTGCCGCCGCCGCGGTGTTCGCGCCGATGATGGCGTGCGTGACGGGCTGGTTCGACACGCACCGCAGCCTCGCGGTGTCGCTGGTGTCGGCCGGCATGGGGATGGCGCCGATGACGATGTCGCCACTCGCCGCGTGGCTCGTGTCACGCCACGACTGGCGCGCGTCGATGCTGACGATCGCCGTGCTGGCGGCCGCCGTGATGATCCCGGCGTCGTTGTTCGTGCGCCGCCCGCCGGCGCTCGACCGCCCGCCGGCCGAACCGGTGGCGGCCGGTGCGCCGGTGCCGCTGTCGGTCGGTAACGCGCTGCGCTCGCCGCAGTTCATCGTCCTTTTGCTGACCAATTTCTTCTGCTGTGCGACGCACTCCGGGCCGATCTTCCATACGGTCAGCTACGCGGTGACCTGCGGGATTCCGCTGATCGCCGCAGTGTCGATCTACAGCGTCGAAGGGCTCGCGGGAATGGGCGGGCGGATCGCATTCGGGCTGCTCGGCGACCGTTTCGGCGCGAAGCGCATGCTGGCGGCCGGGCTGCTCGCGCAGGCGCTGGGCGCGCTCGGCTACTACTTCGTGCGCACGCTCGACGGGTTCTACGCGGTCGCGATGCTGTTCGGTTTCATCTATGCGGGCGTGATGCCGCTGTATTCGGTGCTCGCTCGCGAGAATTTCCCGCTGCGGATGATGGGCACCGTGATCGGCGGCAGCGCGATGGCCGGCAGCCTCGGGATGGCGGCGGGGCCCGTCGCGGGCGGCCTGATCGTCGATGCGCTCGGCAGCTACGGCTGGCTGTACATCGGATCGTTCGTGATCGGCATCGCCGCGTTCGCCGTCGCGTTGATGTTCAGGCCGTTTCCGAAGGCGCCGTCGCAAACGGTTGCCGTGTGACCGGGCAGTAGCGCAAGGGCGGTTTCGGCAGCAAAACGAACGTCGATTCGCAAGGAGACAAAATAAAAAACGGGGGCGGACGGCGCGCGAGCCAGACAGCCTTAAACCCGCGCGGAGCCTGCTGCGGCGCAGCAGAGCGGCAAATCGCGCCGATCGGCACGCATGCGCGGCGATTTGGCCCCTAAAAAACACCATATCGAGCATACCTTCGAAGAGCCTGTCATCCGCGCGTCACCCTGCTAGAATTCGGCTGCCGCATTGTTCCGATTGACTGATGAGATTGCTTGACGCACTGGTCGAACAACGTATCGCCGCCGCCGCGCGGGGCGAGTTCGACGACTTGCCGGGTGCCGGCGCGCCGCAGGCGCTGGACGACGACCTGCTCGTACCCGAGGAGGTGCGGGTGGCTAACCGTATCCTGAAGAACGCGGGTTTCGTGCCGCCGGCCGTCGAGCAACTGCGCGCGCTGCGCAATCTGCAGGACGAACTGCAGGCGGTCAGCGACCGGGCCGCGCGTTGCCGGCTGCAGGCGAAGATTCTCGCGCTCGACATGGCGCTCGAATCGCTGCGCGGCGGCCCGATGGTGATGCCGCGCGACTATTGCCGGCGCATCGCGGAACGTCTGTGCGAACGCGGGCTCGACGAAGTGTCGGCCGAAGCGGGGCCGATGTGAGCGCCGACGCGCTGCACCCCGCGGCAACCGAATCCGTCGCGCCTTCTCCTGTTTCCGAAGCCTCGCCCGTGTCGGCGCGCGACCTGCATTTCATGCGTCTCGCGCAGGCTGCCGCCGAAGAGGCGCGCGCGGCCGGCGAAGTGCCGGTCGGCGCGGTGCTCGTGCGCGGTGACGAAGTGATCGCGCGCGGCTTCAACCATCCGATTGGCGGCCACGACCCGTCGGCTCATGCGGAAATGGCCGCGCTGCGCATGGCCGCGCAGCATCTGCAGAATTACCGGATGCCCGGCTGCGAGCTGTACGTGACGCTTGAGCCATGCCTGATGTGCGCGGGTGCGATCATGCATGCGCGTATCGCCCGCGTGGTGTACGGCGCCGCCGATCCCAAGACGGGTGCGTGCGGGAGCGTGATCGACGCGTTCGCCAATCCGCAGCTCAACCACCATACCGACGTGACCGGCGGCGTGCTTGCCGACGAGTGCGGCGCTGCGCTGAAGTCGTTCTTCGCGGAGCGCCGCCGAGCGCTGCGCGAAGCGCGGCTGGCCCGCGACGCGGCGGCCGGCGCGTCATAGGCGCATCGTCTCGCGCAGCGGCCGGCTCCCGTGAGCGTCGCTGCGATCCCGGCCCGTGAACCGGAGACGGTTCGGACCCTCTAAGCAGGTTTGACGACCCGATTCCTTTCGCCCTGTCCTTCCAGCCCGCCGCGTCCTACCCCCCCCCCCTGCTGGCCCCGTCCGGTTATCCGCACGCGCCCGATGCCATCAACCCCGCGCCCGACCGCTCGAGCGGCGCGCAGCATCGCATCGAGAACATCGAGGCGACGCAGCGCCGCTTTCAGCGTTTCGGCGGCACCGACGGCGAGCGGGCGGGGGACCTGAACCGCCTGGCGGATCCCGAGCGGCCGCTGCCGGACATCGCGCTCGCGGTGCGCGGCGGCTACGGCGCGGCGCGCATCCTGCACGGGCTCGACTATCTCGGGCTCGAGCGGCGCCTGCGCGACCGGCCGATCGCGCTCGTCGGCCACAGCGACTTCACCGCGATCCAGCTCGCGCTGTATGCGAAGGCGCGCATCAAGACCTTCGGCGGCCCGATGCTGTCGGCCGACTTCGGCGCCGAAACGCCGAGCGACTTCACGATGCAGCACTTCTGGCAGACGCTGTCGCAGCCGGCCACGACGATCGTCGCCGAAGCGCCGCAGGTGCAGACCGTGAACGTGACCGGCACGCTGTGGGGCGGCAACCTCGCGATTCTCACGTCGCTCGTCGGCACGCCGTACATGCCCGATATCGAAGGCGGCATCCTGTTCATCGAGGACGTCAACGAACAGCCGTTCCGGATCGAGCGGATGATCTATCAGCTGCACCTGTCGGGGCTGCTCGCGCGCCAGCAGGCGCTCGTGCTCGGCCAGTTCACCGGTGCGCGGCCGTTCGAATACGACAACGGCTACGACATGCAGGCGATGATCGACCAGGTGCGCTCGGTGGTCGGAATTCCGGTCGTCACGGGGCTGCAGTTCGGTCACGTGCCCGACCTGCTGACGCTGCCGTTCGGCGCGAAGGCGCAACTCGTCGCGAATGCGCACGGCTTCCGGCTGACGCTGTCGGACTATCCGCATCTCGGCTGAGTCGGCCGGGTGCGACGGTCAGGTAGGATCGAAAGGCGGGATTTCCCGCCTTTTTCTTTAAGTAAATGTGCAACTAACGGTCCTTATTTTGCGTCGACACCGATCGCGTCGGCACTGTATTACGCACCATTTTTGTCAACAAAATGGCCGCGAGGGTATACGCCGTGATCGGCTGTTGGCCAGCCTGAGAGGCTTGATGTACATGGATTCGAGGCGGTGCGCACCGATTCGGCACATCGAGACGCACGCCGATTGTGCGCATATCGAGAAAAGAATTGTTGACAATCTTTATGTCCGTTCTAGGATGAGGACCATCACGCGATGCAAATCATGAACGAGCCCGATTCCCACCCGTCCGGCGCAGCCGGTCCCGAAGCGATCGCCGAGCGGATCCGTACCGCGATCCTCGAGCATCGGCTCGCGCCCGGCGCGAAGCTGACGGAAGCGCAGCTTTGCGACGTGTTCGGCGTGAAGCGCGGGCCGATCCGGCAGGCGCTCGCGCAGCTCGCGGCCGACAAGCTGGTCGATCTCGAGCCGAACCGCGGTGCGTTCGTCGCGAGCCCGACGCTGCAGGACGTGCACGAGGTGTTCGAAATGCGCCGGATCGTCGAGCTGGCCGTCGTCGAGCGGCTCGCGACCGGCCCGGGCGCGAAGCGGCTGAAGGGCGTCGCCGCGCTGATCGACAAGGAGCGCCGTGCGTTCGAGCGGCACGACTTCGCGGCATGGATCCGCCTGTCGGGCGAATTCCATACGGCGCTTGCGGCGCTGACGGGCAATGCGACGCTCTGCGAGTGTCTCGACGGGCTCGTCGCACGCTCGACGCTGATGTCGGCGCTGTACGAATCGCACGGGCGCAGCCCGTGCTCGTGCGACGACCACGACGAGATCCTGACCGCGCTGGAAGCGGGCGATTCGAAGCGGGCGGTGACGCTGATGGCGCACCACCTGCAGCATGTCGAACTGAAGATGCTGGACCGGCCCGCGCAAGGGCAGGTCGATTTGCGCGAAGTGTTCGGCGGCGCCTGAGCGGCGACGCGAACCCGGCCGCGCGCCACAGAACGAGAGCAATGCAGGCCGGCGGTATATGCCGCCGGCTGCCAGTCCGACTCCGGGCGACGATCCGGAGCGATATCGATGACGGTGGAGCGGCTGTCCGGCCGCGTCAAGGAGAAGTCATGGCTCAGTTCAGTGTCGCGCACGACAGCGCGTATCCGGCGGAACAAGGCGGCGAGGGCAGCGATCCCACGTTGCCGGACGGTTACAGCCGACGTTTGTACAACGAAGATTTGGCACCCCTAAAAAATCAGACATGGGGTTCGTACAACATCTTCGCGTTCTGGATGTCGGACGTGCACAGCGTCGGCGGCTACGTGTTCGCGGGCAGCCTGTTCGCACTCGGGCTGACGAGCTGGCAGGTGCTGATCGCGCTGATCGTCGGCATCACGATCGTGAACCGGCTGTGCAACCTGATCGCGCGGCCGAGCCAGCAGATCGGCGTGCCGTATCCGGTCGCCTGCCGCGCGACGTTCGGCGTGCTCGGCGCGAACGTGCCGGCCGTGCTCCGCGGGCTGATCGCGATCGCGTGGTACGGCATCCAGACCTATCTCGCGTCCAGCGCGCTCGTGATCGTCGTGCTGAAGTTCTTTCCGCAATGGATGCCGTACGCCGATGTCCATCGCTACGGCTTTCTTGGGCTGTCGGCGATCGGCTGGGCCGGCTTCATGCTGCTGTGGGTGCTGCAGGCGCTCGTGTTCTGGAACGGGATGGAGACGATCAAGAAGTTCATCGACTTCGCGGGCCCGGCCGTCTACGTCGTGATGTTCATCCTGGCTGGCTACATGGTGTGGCGCGCGGGCTGGCGCAACATCGGCATCAACCTCGGCGGCGTGAAGTATCACGGCGCGGAAGTGATACCGGTGATGATCACGGCCGTGTCGCTCGTCGTATCGTACTTCTCCGGGCCGATGCTGAATTTCGGCGATTTCTCGCGCTACTGCCGCTCGTTCGGCGACGTAAAGCGCGGCAACTTTTGGGGTTTGCCCGTCAACTTCCTCGCGTTCTCGCTCGTCACGGTGATCACGACGGCCGCGACGCTGCCGGTGTTCGGCGAACTCATCACCGACCCGGTCGAGACGGTCGGCCGCATCGACCATCCGACCGCCGTGATCCTCGGCGCGCTGACTTTCACGATCGCGACGATCGGCATCAACATCGTCGCGAACTTCGTGTCGCCGGCGTTCGACTTCTCGAACGTCGCGCCGAGGCTGATCAGCTGGCGCGCGGGCGGGATGCTTGCGGCCGTCGCATCGATCTTCATCACGCCGTGGAACCTGTTCAACAACCCGGCGGTGATCCACTACACGCTCGACGTGCTCGGTGCGTTCATCGGTCCGCTGTACGGCGTGTTGGTCGCCGACTTCTACCTCGTCAAGCGCGGCAGGCTCGTGCGCGACGATCTCTACACGATGTCGGAGCGCGGCGCGTACTGGTACACGGGCGGCGTGAACCGCCGCGCGCTCGCCGCGCTGCTGCCGGCCGCAGTGATCGCGATCGTCTGCGTGATGGTGCCGGGCTGGCAGGCCGCCGCGAACTTCTCGTGGTTCATCGGCGCGGGGCTCGGCTTTCTGTTCTACCGGCTGCTCGTGAACACGAAGGCCTGAGGAGTACGCGATGAAGATCAAGCTGATCAATCCGAATACGACGCAGCGGATGACCGACGCGATGGGGCGCTGCGCGCGCGAAGTCGCGGCCGCAGGCACGGAAGTCGTCGCGGTGAGCCCGCCGATGGGGCCGCCGTCGATCGAAGGGTATTACGACGAGGCGCTCGCGACGCCGGGGCTCCTGGCCGAGATCGTGCACGGCGAGCGCGACGGTGTCGATGCCTACGTGATCGCGTGTTTCGGCGACCCCGGCCTGTATGCGGCGCGCGAGGTCGCGCGCGGGCCGGTGATCGGGATCGCCGAGGCGGCGATGCACGCGGCCAGCGTGCTCGCGCCGGGCTTCTCGGTCGTCACGACGCTGGCGCGCACGTGCGGGATGGCCTGGCATCTTGCCGAGCGCTACGGGATGAAGCGGTTCTGCCGCAACGTGCGCGCGACCGACGTCGCGGTGCTCGAGCTGGACCGGCCCGGCTCGGCCGCGCGGCGCATCATCGTCGACGAATGCCGGCGCGCGCTCGACGAGGACGGCGCCGACGCGATCGTGCTCGGCTGTGCCGGGATGGCCGAGTTCGCGCACGAGATCGAGCAGCAGATCGGCGCACCGGTGGTCGAGGGCGTCACGGCGGCCGTCAAGTGGGCCGAGGCGCTCGTGTCGCTGCGGCTCGCGACCGCGAAACGCGGCGACTACGCGCAGCCGCTGCCGAAGCGCTATGACGGCGAATTCGCGCGTTTCAGCCCGCCGGACGGGCCGCCGGCGGCTGCGCCGGCCGCCGCCGCGGCCCGAAGCGGGATTGCCGCTTCGGAACCGGTCCCGAATTTGCCGCAACCGCACATACACGCCGTCTGACACGCACTATCTGCGCCGCTGTATGGGCGCGTATGAACCTTTTCGCTACACTGGGCCGTCATCGCATCGGCCCCGCACGGCGGCCTCCGGCACCCGCGCGGGCCGATGCGAACCCATTATTTCAGCAAGCTTTCGTCGCACTTCGAACCATGTCACTCGATCCCAACTATCCTCGCGACCTGATCGGCTACGGCCGCCATCCCGTGCAGGCGAACTGGCCGGGGCGCGCCCGCGTCGCCGTGCAATTCGTCCTCAACTACGAGGAGGGCGGCGAGAACTGCGTGCTGCACGGCGATCCGGGCTCCGAGCAGTTCCTGTCCGAAATCGTCGGCGCGGCCGCGTATCCGGACCGTCACATGAGCATGGAATCGATCTACGAATACGGTTCGCGGGCCGGCGTGTGGCGCATCCTGCGCGAATTCGAGAAGCGCGGGCTGCCGTTGACGGTATTCGGGGTTGGCATGGCGATCGAACGCCATCCGGAACTCGCACGGGCATTCGTCGAGCTCGGCCACGAAATCGCATGTCACGGCTGGCGCTGGATCCACTATCAGAGCATGACGCCCGAGCTCGAAGCCGAGCACATGCGTCTCGGGATGGAGGCGATCGAACGCGTGACGGGCGAGCGTCCGCTCGGCTGGTACACCGGCCGCGACAGCCCCAACACGCACCGTCTCGTCGCGGAATACGGCGGCTTCCTGTACGACTCCGACAACTACGGCGACGACCTGCCGTTCTGGATGGATGTTGCCGTATCGGGCGGCGGCACGTCGCCGCAGCTGATCGTGCCGTACACGCTCGACACGAACGACATGCGCTTCGCGACGCCGCAGGGCTTCAACACCGGCGACCACTTCTTCGACTACCTGCGCGACGCATTCGACGTGCTTTACGCGGAAGGCGACGAAGCGCCGAAGATGCTGTCGATCGGCATGCACTGCCGACTGCTGGGCCGGCCGGGCCGTTTCCGCGGGCTGCAGCGTTTCCTCGATCACATCGAAAAGCACGATCGCGTATGGGTGACGCGCCGTGTCGATATCGCGCGTCATTGGCGTGAACATCATCCGTATCAGCCCAATCATCGAAACGAAGGGAAAGCATGAAGGCGATGCGTTACACGTTGGATCAACTGAACACGATGGCGCCGAGCGCATTCGTCGCGGCGCTGTCGGGGATCTTCGAACATTCGCCGTGGGTGGCCGAGATCGCCGCGGGCGAGCGGCCGTTCGCGAGCATCGACGCGCTGCACAAGACGATGTCGGGTGCGGTGGAGACGAGCGGCGAAGTGCGCCAGCTGGCGCTGATCAACGCTCACCCGGAGCTGGCCGGCAAGGCCGCCGTGCGCGGCGAGCTGACGGCCGAGTCGACGCGCGAGCAGAGCGGCGCGGGCCTCGACCAGTGCACGCAGGAAGAGTTCGACAAGCTGCTGACGCTGAACCGCACGTATCGCGAGAAGTTCGGCTTCCCGTTCATCCTCGCGGTGCGCGGCTATGACCGGCACGGCATCATCGCGAACTTCGAGGCGCGCGTGAATCATTCGCGTGCCGAGGAGCTGCGTGCGAGTCTCGACCAGATCTACCGGATCGCGCGCTTTCGCCTCGACGACCTGATCGACGCCTAACACCGCAATACGGCCTGCTGCGTGGCAGCGGCCTGATCGCATCACTGAAACAAGGAAACATCATGGCTGTTGCGCTTCTCGATCCCGACGCGCCCGATTTCACGCGGCGCTACGTGAACCTCGCCGACCCGCGTCTCGGTGCGCAGGCGCTCGAGGCCAGCGACGACTTCTTCGCGCCGAAGGACCGAATGCTGAACCCCGAGCCGGCCGTGTTCATTCCCGGCAAGTACGACGACCACGGCAAGTGGATGGACGGCTGGGAGACGCGCCGCAAGCGCACGACGGGCTACGACTGGTGCATCGTCAAGCTCGCGCGCCCGGGCGTGATCAAGGGTTTCGACATCGACACGAGCCATTTCACCGGAAATTTCCCGCCGGCCGCGTCGATCGAGGCCGCGTACGTGGCCGACGGCGCGCCGACGCACACGACCGAATGGGTCGAGATCGTGCCGTCGACGACGCTGCAGGGCAACAGCCATCACTACGTTGCGGCGAGTGACGCCCGTGCGTTCACGCACCTGCGCGTGAATATCTATCCGGACGGCGGCATTGCGCGCCTGCGCGTATACGGCCAGCCGCAGCTCGACTGGGCCGCCGCGAGCGCGACCGAGCAGTTCGATCTCGCGGCGATGGAGAACGGCGGCTACGTGGTCGCGGCGAACAACCAGCACTTCGGCGTCGCGTCGAACCTGCTGCTGCCGGGCCGCGGCGTGAACATGGGCGACGGCTGGGAAACCCGCCGCCGCCGCGAACCTGGCAACGACTGGGCGATCATCGCGCTCGCGCAGCCGGGCGTGATCCGCAAGATCGAAGTCGATACGGCGTTTTTCAAGGGCAACTACCCGGACCGCTGCTCGATCCAGGCCGCGTACGTGTCGGGCGGCACCGACAGCTCGCTGATCACGCAGTCGATGTTCTGGCCGGTGCTGCTCGGCGAGCAGAAGCTGCAGATGGACAAGCAGCACTACTTCGAACAGGAAATCGCGTCGCTGGGTCCGGTGACCCACGTGCGCCTGAACATCATTCCGGACGGCGGCGTATCGCGCCTGCGTCTGTGGGGGACGCTCGACAAATGAAGACGCTTGCAATCGAACCGCTGACCAGGGAAGCGTTCGCGCCGTTCGGCGACGTGATCGAAACTGAAGGCGCGAAGCAGATTCCGATCAACCTCGGCACGACGATCCGCTTTCACGATCTCGCGAAAGTCGACGTGACCGACGAAGACGGCCGCACGCTCGTCAACCTGTTCCGTGGCCAGCCGCGCACGCTGCCGTTCGAGGTGAAGATGCTCGAGCGTCATCCGCTCGGCAGCCAGGCGTTCGTGCCGCTGAACGACCAGCCGTATCTCGTCGTCGTCGCGCCGGCGGGCGATCTCGACCCGTCGAAGATCCGCGCGTTCGTGACGAGCGGGTGGCAGGGCGTGAACTATGCGAAGGGCGTGTGGCATCACCCGCTGATCGCGCTGGGCGGTGTCAGCGACTTCATCGTCGTCGATCGCGGCGGTGAAGGGCTGAACCTGAACGAACAGGACCTGCAGGAATCGCTGTGGCTCACCGAGGACGCTCTGGATGCGGTGACGGCCTGAGTTGTACGTCCGTAGCAGCCTGACGATGAAGCCCGCGCGATTCGCGCGGGTTTTTTTATGCCCGCCGCGCGCGCATCGCGGCGTGGCGAACGGTTCCCGTTCATACGCACGATGCGCATCTTCACACCACCGAGCCCACCGGCCACCGGCCATGCGGCCGCGTCGTCGTCCCGGAGCGCCGGATTCCTGATCGAGCCTTCGCCCGGCCGCGTGCTATCGTGCCCGCATCGTCACCGCCCGACGTCCGGTTCCGGACGCGTTTTCCGATGAGCCAGCCTGAAAACAACCTCGTAGTCCTGCTGCGCATGATGCAACCCGAACTGCATCGCGGCGCGTTTGTCTTCGTCGCGCTGCCGTCCGATGCCAGCATATCGTTATCCGAAGCGATTGCGACGTTCCGCGAAGCGGAGGGCATGACGGTCGTGGTCGATGAGGAGACGGCCGGGCGGCGCGGCTGGCCGGTGCTGTTTCGTGCCGCGTGGATCACGTTGACCGTGCACTCGGACCTCGAGGCGGTCGGCCTGACGGCGGCATTCGCACGGGCGCTCGGCGAAGCCGGCATCAGCTGCAACGTGATGGCCGCCGCGTATCACGATCACATCTTCGTGCCGTTCGACGACGGCCCGCGCGCGTTCGATGCGCTCGTCGCGCTGCAGCGCGACGCGTTGCGCGGCTAGCGTACGGCGCATTCGAGGCAGGCAAAAAAAACGGGCCCGTTTGCGGGCCCGCGAACGGAAAGGATGGCGCCGGCAAACGACATCCGGCGCACGGCGACTTACTTGTTCGCGCCACCCTCGAACCAGGCGGCGAGCTTCATGCGCTCGTCGTCGGTCATGTGCGTGACGTTGCCGATCGGCATCGCCTTCAGGCGCACGGCCTGTTCATAGATGCGCTGCGCGTTCTTCGACACTTCGTCCGGCGTATCGAACATCACGCCGGCAGGCGCGCTGCCCATCAGCGTCGGCTTGGCCGAGTGGCACTCGACGCAGCGCTGCTGCAGGACCGGCATGATGTCGGCGATCACGACCTTCGGCGCGTTGGCGGCTTGCGCTTCCGGTGCGACCGGCTTCGGCATCGTCCATACCAGTGCGCCGGACAGCAGTGCGACGCCGCCGATCGGCAGGTACCACAGCTGCTTGCCGCGGTGACGCATCACGAAGAACTGACGGATCAGCGCGCCGGCCAGCATGATCATCACGAGCACGACCCAGTTGAGCTTGTTCGTGTAGGTCATCGCATAGTGGTTCGACAGCATCGCGAACACGACGGGCAGCGTGAAATACGTGTTGTGCACCGAGCGTTGCTTGCCGCGCTTGCCGTAGATCGGGTTCGGCTCTTCACCCTTGAGCATCTTGTCGACCATCTTGCGCTGGCCGGGGATGATCACGAAGAACACGTTCGCCGACATGATCGTCGCGAGCATTGCGCCGACGATCAGGTACGCCGCACGGCCCGAGAAGATGTGGCAGGCGAGATACGCGGCGACGACGACGTAGATGCCCACGCAGATGCCGAGCACGCGATCGTTGGTGCCGAGGATGCGGCACAGCGAGTCGTAGACGATCCAGCCGGCCGCGAGGAAGCCGAGTGCGGCTGCGACGGCGACCACCGGACCCATGTCGAGCACGCTCTTGTCGATCAGGTAGGTGTTCGGCGCGAGCAGGTACAGCACGAAGAACAGCGAGAAGCCCGACAGCCAGGTCGTGTACGACGGCCACTTCGACCAGTGCAGGTCATCGGGCATTTCCGGCGGGGCGACCGTGTACTTCTGCATGTTGTAGAAACCGCCACCGTGGACGTGCCACAGTTCGCCGAACACGCCGCGCTTGCGCTGGTTCGGATCGGTAGGCGGTTTCAGGCTGTTGTCGAGCGCGACGAAATAGAAGGACTCGCCGATCCACGCAATGGCGACGATGACGTGCAGCCATCGCAGCGCGAGGTTCAGCCAGTCGGTGATGAAGCCTTCCATGAAACTCCTCCAGACTCAGATCGTTGTCTTTGATGCGGGCAGCCGATGCGTATGTCAGCTGCCGCGATAGGTGCTGTACGACCACGGCGACACGAGCAGCGGCACGTGATAGTGCGATGCGGTGTCGGCGATGCCGAAGCGCAGCACGACGCGGTCGACGAAACGGGGTTCGGGCACCTTCACGCCGAGCGACGCGAAGTAGTCGCCGGCATGGAACACGAGTTCGTATTCGCCGGCGGCGAGCGCGGCGCCTTCGAGCAGGGGTGCGTCGCAGCGGCCGTCGCTATTGGTCAGTACGGTCTTGATCGCGCGGCGCGATTCGCCGTCCAGCGCGTAGAGGTCCACCTTGATGGCAGCGCCGGGACGACCGTGTGCCGTATCGAGTACGTGGGTAGTGAGCTTTCCCATTCGCAATTGTCCTTGTGTGAATGCGAGGTTCGGCGGCGACTCGATCCATGACTGTGCGGCGGATCGAGGCTCCACGTCACGTGGCTACATACCCGTCGGCGAAATTGAAGCGAGCGCCGTGCAGGCATTGTAAAAAGGTTCCCCGCGTAAATACGGGCGCGATATCAAAGATAATGCGCCGCGCATGAACGGCTGTCGACGGTGTGCTGGAAGCGGCCGGCGACCCGCGCTTCGCGCGGCCGGCGGACCGTCGCGCGGCGTACCATATCGAAACCGTGAAGCGCGGTATTGCGGATCGCGCATTGTGTGCGGCGCGCGCTTGGGCGATCCTGCCGCCGTGCGCGTCGGGCAGTGCCCGGTGCGTACCCCGAAGACGGCGAGCACGCCGGGTAACCGGGCCAGCGCGTTCGAACGGACGCAGGCACCGGGGCGTGCCGCGAATCAGCGTTCGAACGGCTTTGTGATGGTCCCCGGGAGCGGCTCCCGGGGGCAGAACGACGCGGAGAACGCATGAACCTCGAGCAGCACGCCGGCGCACGCGCGCCTCACCCATCCTCATCCCGCCCGAAAACCCTGCTGGTCAAGCACGCCGACGTGCTCGTGACCATGGACGACACGCGCCGCGAACTGCGCGACGCGGGGCTCTACATCGAAGACAACCGGATCGTCGCGGTCGGCCCGAGCGCCGAGCTGCCCGACACCGCCGACGAAGTGCTCGACCTGCGCGGCCACCTCGTGATTCCCGGGCTTGTGAATACGCACCATCACATGTACCAGAGCCTCACGCGCGCGGTGCCGGCCGCGCAGAACGCCGAACTGTTCGGCTGGCTCACGAACCTGTACCGGATCTGGGCGCACCTGACGCCCGAGATGATCGAGGTGTCGACGCTCACCGCGATGGCCGAGCTGCTGCAGTCGGGCTGCACGACGTCGAGCGATCATCTGTACATCTATCCGAACGGCAGCCGGCTCGACGACAGCATCGGCGCCGCGCAGCGGATCGGCATGCGCTTTCACGCGAGCCGCGGCGCGATGAGCGTCGGCCAGCGCGACGGCGGCCTGCCGCCCGATTCGGTCGTCGAGCGAGAACCCGACATCCTGCGCGACGCTCAGCGCCTGATCGAGACCTATCACGACGAGGGCCGTTACGCGATGCTGCGCGTGGTCGTCGCGCCGTGCTCGCCATTCTCGGTGAGCCGCGAGCTGATGCGCGACGCAGCCGTGCTCGCGCGCGAATACGGCGTGTCGTTGCACACGCACCTGGCGGAGAACGTGAACGACATCGCGTACAGCCGCGAGAAATTCGGGATGACGCCGGCCGAATACGCGGAAGACCTCGGCTGGGTCGGCCATGACGTGTGGCACGCGCACTGCGTGCAGCTCGACGACGCGGGCATCGGCCTGTTCGCGCGCACCGGCACCGGCGTCGCGCACTGTCCGTGCTCGAACATGCGGCTCGCGTCCGGCATCGCGCCGGTGAAGAAGATGCGTCTGGCAGGCGTGCCGGTCGGTCTCGGCGTCGACGGCTCCGCATCGAACGACGGCGCGCAGATGGTCGCGGAAGTGCGTCAGGCGCTGTTGTTGCAGCGGGTCGGCTTCGGGCCGGATGCGATGACTGCGCGCGAGGCGCTGGAGATCGCGACGCTCGGCGGCGCGAAGGTGCTGAACCGCGACGACATCGGTGCGCTGAAGCCCGGCATGGCTGCCGACTTCGCCGCGTTCGACCTGCGCCAGCCGTTGTTCGCGGGCGCGCTGCACGATCCGGTGGCGGCGCTCGTGTTCTGCGCGCCGTCGCAGACGGCGTACACGGTGGTGAACGGGAAGGTGGTGGTGCGGGAAGGGCGGCTCGCGACGCTCGATCTGCCGCCCGTCATCGAGCGCCACAACGCGCTTGCGCACGCGCTCGTGGAGGCGTCGCGCTGACGCGCCGGGGCGGAGCGCGCCGCGCGCTGCCGAACCGGGCTCGCGGCCGTCGCTGGCGGACGCTGCACCGCGTCACGCGATGTCGCGCCACACCGTAACGGCGTGGCCGGCGCGCGTGATTACGGCTCGATCAGCGTGCGGGTGGCTTCGGCGACGAGGCCGCGCAGCCAGCGTACTTCGTCGGAGTAGTGGCAGCGTTCGTGCCACAGCTGGTAGTACTGCATCGGCGGGAAGTCGAGCGGCGCCGGCACGACCGACAGCGGCAGGAACTTCGCGTAGTGGTCGGCGAACAGGCGCGTCGTCGTGAAGATCAGGTCCGACTTCACGAGCACGTACGGCGCGAGGTTGAAGTACGGCAGCGTCACGACCACGTGACGCTTGAGCCGTTCGCGCGCGAGATGCACGTCGATTGCGCCGCGCTGGCCGACCGAGTACGGCGTCGGCGCGAGGTGCGGCGCGTTCAGGTACTGGTCGAGCGTCAGCCCGCCGCGCTTCGCGAACGGGTGCGTGTTGCTCATCAGGCAGACGATTTCATCGACGAACAGGTTCGACAGGTGCAGTTGCTCCGGCGGCTCGGGCCAGTTGCCGACGACGATGTCGAGCTTGCCGTCTTCCAGCGCGAGCTCGTAGTCGAAGGCGGGGCCGAGCGAATGGAATTCGAGCGTCGCATTCGGTGCCGCCAGGCGGAAGCGCTCGACGACGGTCGGCACGAACAGCACGTTCAGGTAGTCGGGGCAGCCGATCCGGTAGCAGCGGATCGACGTGGCCGGGTCGAAATTGTGCTGCTGGAACTTGATGCGCTCGATTTCGCGCAGCGCGTTCTGTACCGGCTCGAGCAGGCGCAGCCCGTATTCGGTCGGGACCATGCCGGACTTGCCGCGCACGAGCAGCGGGTCGCCGGTGATGTCGCGCAGGCGCCGCAGCGCGGCGCTGATCGCCGGTTGCGACTGATTCAGTTTGACGGCCGCGCGCGTGACGCTGCGCTCCATCAACAAGGTGTGCAAGACGCGCAAGAGGTACGTGTCGATCGCCTCGCGTTGCTGACTCATGATATCTCCGTTTTATATGTCCGGGCTGATCGAGGGGCAGGTGGGGTATATCGTTTTTAATATGAACCGGAGCCAGCGTCAAGGGATGGATACCCGCAGACCCCCGCCGGTCGGGCCTCGACGAGGGCCGGAGCGGGGCGAAATGCAGGTGGGCGCGGCACCGCGCGGATGCGCGTTGCACGCATCCGGCGGTCGTGGCGCCGCGTGTGGCGCGCGCTGCGCGTCAGTCGTCGATGCGCATGCCGACTTTCAGCGTGACCTGCCAGTGGATGACCTGGTCGCCTTCGATGTGGCCACGCGTTTCGGTCACCTCGAACCAGTGCAGGTTGTGCAGCGTCTTGCCGGCCTTCGAAATCGCGTTGCGGATGGCGTCGTCGCACGATTGCTTCGACGAGCCGGTCAGTTCGATCAGCTTGTAGACGTGGTCGCTCATGATGCGCTCCCTGGGGTGTCGGTATTTGCTGCCGGCGCAAGCCGCGGGCCTGAAGCGGCGCAGCGCGTGTCCGGCTTCTTGAGTGATAGGTATGATGGGCGGCAAGTGCAACCCCAATTGGAGACGAGGAACATCGTGGAAGTCGGATTTTGCGGACCGGGATTGATGGGCGCGCCGATGATTCGGCATTTGCTGTCGGCAGGCCATCGGGTCAGCGTATGGAACCGCACGCGAGAAAAGGCCGAGGCGCTCGCGAAGGACGGCGCGCAGGTGGTCGACACGCCGCGCGAACTGGCCGAGCGCGTTGAGACCGTCTTCGTATGCGTGCTCGACGCGCGTGCGGTCGGCGACGTCGCGTTCGGCGAGAACGGGCTCTTCGCCGGCGACGCGGCCTCGCGCCGCTTGCGGCGCATCGTCGATCATTCGAGCATTCCGCCCGCCGCGACGCGCGACTATGCTGCGCGCGCGGCCGCGCTCGGTGCGGGCTGGATCGATGCGCCCGTGTCGGGCGGCGTGCCCGGCGCACAGGCCGGCACGCTCGCGGTGATGGCCGGCGGCGGTGCGGCCGACCTCGACACGGTCAGGCTGCTGATCGAAACCTATGCGTCGCGCATCACGCACATGGGCGACGCGGGGGCGGGCCAGACCGCGAAGCTGTGCAACCAGGCGATCGTCACCGCGACGGTGACCGCGATTGCCGAGGCGGTCGGCCTCGCACAGGCGAGCGGGATCGACGCCGCGCGGCTGGCCGAAGCGCTGGCCGGCGGATGGGCGGATTCGGTGCTGCTGCAGACGTTCGTGCCGCGCATGACGTCGGGCGGTCACGCGCCGATCGGTGCGCTCGCCACGTTCCAGAAGGATGTCGACGCGATCGCCGACGCGGCGCGCGAAACGGGTGCGGTGATGCCGGTGTCGGCCACGGTGCAGCAGGTGCTGCGGCTGGGCGCTGCGCAAGGGCTGGCGGGTGCCGATTTCGCCGCGTTCATCGACATCGTGCGGCCCGGCAACGGGCGCACGACGGTGCAGTGACGGCGAAGCGGGAAGCCTGAATGGCCGATGGGCCGCTCGCAGGCGGCCCATCGTATCGGTGTCGGTTCAGCCGAGGGAGCGCGGTGTCGTGTCGCCGGCGTTCTGGCGTCCGAGCCCGCCGCGCAGGCTCGCCTTCGTGCCTGCACCAAATTCGGGCAGGATGCGCGCGCGGGCGCGGCTCGCGAAGACAAGGAAGCCGAAGCCGTTCGCCTCGTACCAGTACCCGCCGTTCTCGAGACCGTCGAGCGGCTGCTCGAGCGCGTTGGCGATCGATTCGATGCAACGCTTGCGCAGTTCGGCGATGGCCGGATAGGGCGGCTGCGCGCCGCGTACGCTGCACAGGAGCACGTCGAGTCCGGGCAGCACGTGCGCGTAGAGGACGGGCTCGTCCTGCGCACGGGCGCGGGCAATCTTGGTGTCGAGCTGTGCGAACGGTTTGGAGTGGCGCAATACCGCGAGGAACGACTCCTGGCCATCCTGTTGCGCGCGTCGACGTTTTTTCGGGAAGGACATAAACACTCGCCTCAAAAACAATTGCAAGAAATGCGGCACTTTCATGCGACCCACTCCCGGCTATGTACGCCGCATGTCGATCCTTTATAGCACACGAAAATGCTGCACTCGTGTGCGGCACGACGATCAATGTCTCCCGTCGACCCGCTTGCCACGATGATCGACACAGCCAGCGTCTTGGCGCCCGTACTGTCGTTTAGTCTCCATCATAGACCTGCTTTTCCCGCGCGTGCATTCGCTCGTCACAAAAAAGTGAGATACGCCGCGCGCGGCGATGCACGGCACGCGTCCATGAAAAAGGCCCGCACGTGGCGGGCCTGGCGGATGCGGCGTGGCGCGGTGCTCAGCGTTGCTTGAGCGAATCGCGGATCTCGCGCAGCAGCACGGTGTCTTCCGGCGTCGCGGCCGGCGCGGCTTCTGCCGGCTTGCGCAGCTTGTTGATGAATTTCACCATCAGGAAAATGATGAACGCGAGAATGATGAAGTTGATGGCCACCGTGATGAACGAGCCGTAGCCGAATGCGGCGATACCCGCGGCCTGCAGGTCCTTGAACGAATCGGGGTTACCCTTGAACGTCGGGGGAATGGTGCCGAGCAGAACGAACTTGTTCGAGAAATCCAGGCCGCCGGTCAGCACGCCGATGACCGGCATGATGAGGTCTTTCACGACCGAGTCGACGATCTTCGAGAATGCGCCGCCGATGATCACGCCGACGGCGAGATCCATCACATTGCCCTTGACGGCAAACTCCTTGAATTCCTTGATTATGCTCATGAGCGGCTTTCTCCTGGTTGGGCGAGGGGAGGCGTGCCGCGACGCGCAGGGCTGCGAGACGTCGGATGGGATCGGGGGCACGCCGATATGGTCGCATGATAGCGAACGTACCCCATTGCCGGTAGCCCATCTTGAAATGATTGACAAATTCGGCGGGCCGGCGCGAGTGAAAATGAAAGGAAGCGCGGTGTATGTCGCGGGCGTCGCGCAATGCGCCGACGCCCGCGTTCGCGATGCTTAACTGTTGTCGTCGGTCCAGCCGTCGTCGTTGCTGCCGACATCGACACCGCCGCCGCCGTTGCCGCTGCCGTCGCTCCAGTTGGCGTCGTCGCCGCGGCCGAGGTCGAAGCCCTGGCCGTTGTCCTGCCGCCGGCGCGGGTCGTCGACGATCACGTCGCGCTCGACCACGCGTTCGCGGCCGCCCGACATCGCTTCGCCGAGCAGCACGCCGGTCAGCAGCCCGCCCATGCCGCCGCCGAAGCCGCCGCCTTGCTGAACCACGACCGTCGGTTGCTGTTGCGGCGGGTACGGTTGCTGCTGATACGGCTGGCCTTGCATGCCGGTGACGCGATCGGCTTCCTGCGCGTACACCGAGCCGCTGCCGTTCTGCTGCGCGGGCTGCGCGCTCGGGTCGGGGCGTCCTTCGACGCGCGCCTTCACGCTCGCGTGGCGCTGTTCGAGTTCGTCGATGCGATACGGCGGCACCGGATTCTTGCCGTTCGCCAGCGCTTCGACGAGCCCGCGCGCATCGGACTCGATACCTTCGAGCTCGCCCGTGAGCGCGGCGGCGCCGGCCGCGGTCGACAACCGCGCGTCGAGCTTGAGCGGGCGGATATCGTTGAGCACGTCGGTGGCGCGCTTGAGTTGCGAGCGGCGCTCGTCGTCCGCACGGCTGTCGTCGGCCGAGCGCGCGCGGCGCAACGTCCAGCGCAGCACCAGCGCGATGATCGCGATGAGCAGCGCGAGGCCGATCCACATGCCGGTCGACAGGCCGTGCTTTGCGACCGGCGCGAGCGACGATTGCAGCGAGCCGGACTGCGTGACCGACGGAGCGTTGCTGCCCGTACGTGCAGCGTCCGCGCGGATGCGCGATTCCGTTTGGGCGAAGTGTGACGCGTCGGTGAAGCGCAACTGGGGATCGAGCGATTTCGCGCGTTGCAGTTGCGTCAGCGCGTCGGACGCGCGGCCTTCGCGGTCCAGCACCTGCGCGTACAGGTAGCGCGCATGCGCGTTGTTCGGATGGGCGTCGATGACTTGCGAGAGCTGCGTGTCGGCGTTCTGCCAGTCACGTTGTGCGATCGACTGCTCGACTTGCTGCAGCGACGGTACCGCAAATGCGGCGGACGACAGCAACATCAGCGAGAAGCCGAGTGCGGCGAGAGATTTCTTCATGGTCGAACCGGGCGCGCGCGCCCGTCTCCTGACGATCGGTGCGCGCCGCGAACCCGATCGGGCCGCGGCGCGATTGCCGTTACTGCGCGGGCGTGTCGAGCTGCTTCTTCAGCGCGGCGAGACGATCCTCGACCGACGGGCCCTTGTTCAGCGCGGCGAGCTTGTCGTCGAGCGCCTTGCCGCTCGACGTGTCGGCCGAATTCAGGCGGGCGTCCGAGCGCGCGTTCTGCAGCGCGACCTTGTCTTCCAGCTTCTGGAAGTCTTCGGACAGGTTCTTGCCGCCGATGCCGCCCAGCGCGCTGGCTGCGACGTCCTTCGCCTGCGCGATTTCCTGCTTGGCCTGCAGGATGTTCGAGCGTGCGTTCAGATCATTGCGGCGCTGACGCATGTCGGCGATCTGCCCCTTCAGCTTGTCGACCGACGGTTCGAGCGTGGCCAGCTCGGCCGCGAGCGCATCGCGTTCGGCTTCCGCATTCGACTGCGCGGCCAGCGCCTCGCGTGCGAGCGCTTCGTCGCCCGACTGCAGTGCGCGCTTTGCGCCGTCTTCGTACTTCCTCACCTTGTCGTCGGCCGCATCGCGCTTGCTGCGCTGGGTCGCGACTTGTGCTTCGATTTCGATCAGCGAATTCTCGGCACGGCCGATGCTGTCGTCGAGCTCCCGCACGATCTGCCGTGCGTCGCGCGACGGATCCTGTACCGAGTCGGCCGCATCGTTCAGCAGGCCTTTGATCGTGCGCGAAACAGAGTCGAAAAGCGACATGAAATCCTCCGTGGTTGAAAAACGCCGCGTGAGCGCGGCAGTGCGCGTCGCGGGCCGGTTGCGGTCCGTGAGAGCCGGCGGATATTACACCGCCGGCCCCTTAAATACGGCTTAAGCGCCGAAGTTCAAGCGGCGTGCGTGCGCGGAATGACGACCTTTCGAATTTGAAAGGAGTGCCGCCGGTACGCATGGCGTGCGTGTCCATGATAGGCCGAGGATGCCGCCACTACGTTCCGCAATTCGCGATCGTGCGGGAATTTTTACAAAAAATCGCGAAGCCGATCGGTCGATTTCATTAAAATGCGCTGTCACGTCGCGGGAACGGATCGCCGCGCGGCGGGGTCTGTCGACGTGACAGTTGCCGCGATGCACCCACTCTGATTCATCCGCTTGCATTTCCGCATGCATCCGAGGGCGCCATGTACGCCCGCCATTCCGACATGCCAATCATCAAACGACCGTCTTCTTCTTCCGACCGGAAAGAACCTCACTACACGTTGCGCCGTTCGCCGTCGGGAGCCTATTACCCCGATGATGACAACGGCGACAACGACCGTCGCACGCCGCGCAGCGGGGGCGGGGGCCGCCGCTCGTTCGGCTCGCGTGTCATGTTGTGGTTCGTGGGCCTGTTCGCGACACTCGCCGTCGTCGGTGCGCTGATCGTCGGCTACGCGCTCGTCGTGATGGCGCCGCAACTGCCGTCGCTCGATGCGCTGACCAACTATCAGCCGAAGGTGCCGCTGCGTGTGTTTACCGCGGATCACGTGCTGATCGGCGAGTTCGGCGAGGAGCGTCGCAGCCTCGTGCGGTTCCAGGACATTCCCGACGTGATGAAGAAGGCGGTGCTCGCGATCGAGGACTACCGCTTCTACGAACACGGCGGCGTCGACTTCGTCGGCATCCTGCGCGCGGGCGTGGCCGACCTGCTGCACGGCGGCGCGCGCCAGGGCGCGAGCACGATCACGATGCAGGTCGCGCGCAACTTCTTCCTGTCGAGCGAAAAGACCTACACCCGGAAGATCTACGAGATGCTGCTCGCGTACAAGATCGAGAAGGCCCTGACGAAGGACCAGATCCTCGAGCTGTACATGAACCAGATTTATCTGGGGCAGCGCTCGTACGGTTTCGCGGCCGCCGCGCGCGTGTATTTCGGCAAGGACCTGAAGGACATCACGCTCGCGGAAGCGGCGATGCTCGCGGGGCTGCCGAAGGCGCCGTCCGCGTATAACCCGGTCGTCAATCCGAAACGCGCGAAGGTGCGTCAGGAATACATCCTGAAGCGCATGCTCGAGATCGGCTACATCACGCAGCCGCAATATGACGAGGCGGTGAAGGAAGAGATCCACGTGCGCACGCCCGGCAACCAGTACGCGGTGCACGGCGAGTACGTCGCCGAGATGGTGCGGCAGATGATGTACCAGCAGTACAAGGACGAAACCTATACGCGCGGGCTGACCGTCACGACGACGATCAACTCGGCCGACCAGGAAGCGGCGTACCAGGCCGTGCGTCGCGGCATTCTCGACTACGAGCGCCGCCACGGCTATCGCGGGCCGGAAGGTTCGATCAACCTGCCGGCGGCCGGCGACGACCGCGACGAGGCGATCGACGACGCGCTCGCCGATCACCCGGACAACGGCGACCTGCAGTCGGCAGTTGTGCTGTCGGCGTCGCCGAATGCGGTCGACGTGCAGTTCGTCGGCGGCGCGACGACGACGATCGGCGCGGCCGGGCTGCGTTTCGTGTCGGCCGCGCTGAGCCCGCGTGCGAACGCGACGCTGCGGATCAAGCCGGGCTCGATCGTGCGTGTGATGAAAGATGGCAAGACGGGCTGGCAGGTCGTGCAACTGCCGCAGGTCGAAGGCGCGCTCGTCGCGCTCGCGCCGCAGGACGGTGCAATCCGCTCGCTCGTCGGCGGCTTCGACTTCAACAAGAGCAAGTTCAACCACGTGACGCAGGCGTGGCGCCAGCCGGGTTCGTCGTTCAAGCCGTTCATTTATTCGGCGTCGCTCGACAAGGGCATGGGGCCGGCGACGATCATCAACGATGCGCCGCTGTATTTCCCGCCGAGCGTGCCGGGCGGCACCGCGTGGGAGCCGAAGGACGACGACCAGCCGGACGGCCCGATGACGATGCGCGCCGGCCTTCAGCGTTCGAAGAACCTCGTGTCGATCCGGATCCTCGCGTCGATCGGCACGCAGTATGCGCAGCAGTACGTCACGCAGCGCTTCGGCTTCGATCCCGCGAAGACGCCGCCATACCTGCCGATGGCGCTCGGCGCGGGTCTCGTGACGCCGCTGCAGCTCGCGACCGGTTATGCGGTATTCGCGAACGGCGGCTACAAGGTCGATCCGTACCTGATCGCCGAAGTCGACGACGCGCGCGGACAGCCGCTGCAGAAGTCGCAGCCGGTGGTCGCGGGCGGCACGGCGCCGCGCACGATCGAAGGCCGCAACGCGTACGTGATGAACAGCTTGCTGCATACCGTCGCGACGGCCGGCACGGGCGCGGGCACCAACGTGCTCGGCCGCAGCGATCTGCAGGGCAAGACGGGTACGACCAACGATGCGAAGGACGGCTGGTTCGCCGGCTACCAGCAGTCGCTCGTCGCGGTCGCGTGGATGGGCTTCGATCAGCCGAAGAGCCTGGGTAGCCGCGAATTCGGCGCGCAGCTGGCGCTGCCGATCTGGGTCAACTACATGCGCACCGCGCTGAACGGCGTACCGGAGCAGGAGATGCCTATGCCGGACGGCCTGACGACGATCGACGGCGAGCTGTACTACGCGGATCGCACGCCGGGCAACGGCTTCGTCGCGAGCGTCGACATCAACCCGGCCGCGAACGCGATCAGCGCGAACGATGCGCTCGGTTCGGCCGGCGCGGCGGGCCTCGCACCGCCGCCCGTCACGCCGCAGGAGAAGCAGCAGATCATGGACATGTTCGAGAGCAAATAAGCGGTACTCGGATGTTTCGCATGCGACGGGCGCCTTCGGGCGCCCGTTTTTTTATGCGGAATCGTCGGGCGAAAGCCGCGCAGCGCGACTCAGAACGATGCGCAGGCCGGCACGATGGCGATGCCGACCGACTGCTGCCGGAAGCGCTCGACGTACGCGTGCCGGATCGCCGCGAGCCGCGCGTGCGTATCGGCCGTATCGTCGGCGACGATACGGACCACGAAGCCCGCTTCCCGGATGGTCTGGCCGGTGGCGCGATCGCGCCATTGGCCGCGGGTGTCCCAGTACGTGAAGCCGTCCGGAAAGCGTGGCGTGACGACGTCGGCAAGGAAGGCTGTGCGTTCCTCGTCGGTGACGGGGCCTCGTCCGGCGATATCGCGCCCGAACAGCAGGTCGGCCTGCAGCCTGCGATGCGCGTCGGGCTGCGTGCAGACGGGCGGGGTGTCGGCGACGGGCGAGGGCGGGGCCGCGCAACCGGCGAGCAGCACGATCGCGGCAGCGCCGATGATCTGCCGCGAGCGACGCCGCCACGCGGCGGGACACGCGTTCGGTGGCGGAATCTGCCTATTTCGCGTCCGGCGCCCTTCGCGCGCGCAAAACACTGCGCGTTCAACCACTTGCGTGGTTGTCCGGCGGGTTATCAACAGGGCTGTCAACATAAACTGGGGATAACCCTGAGTGCCCGGCGCGAGGTCAGTGCTGCAGTTTCGCGTGCGCGAGATGCATGCCGAGCGTTGCGGGGTCGGTGTTGGTGCCCGACAGCAGCACGCCGACCCGCTTGCCCTGCAACGTTTCGCGCAGCGGGCCGAGCAGCGCCGCGAGCGCCGCCGCGCACGCCGGTTCGACCGCCAGCTTGAGGTGCGAGAACAGGAACAGCATTGCTGCGCGCAGCGCGTCGTCGGACACCGTGACGATGCGGTCGACATGGCGCCGACACAGCTGGTAGCTGTATTCCTCGGTATGCGGCGCCATCAGCGAATCGGCGATGGTCTGCATCGCGCTCATCTTGATCGTGTGATTGGCCGCGAAGCTGCGGCTCATTGCGTCGGCGCCTTCCGGTTCGACGCCGTACACGTGCACGCGCGGATTCGCGAGCCGCAGCGCGGTCGCCATGCCGGCTGCGAGCCCGCCGCCGCCGATCGGCACGATCACGGCGTCGAGATCGGGTGTCTGCGTCGCCCATTCGTAGCCGAGCGTCGCCGTGCCGAGAATCGTGTGATAGCCGTTGAACGGATGGATGAAGAAGCGGCCTTCCTCGGCCTCGACCCGCCGCACGACGTCGAATGCCTGCGACGCGCTGCCGGCGAGCACGACTTCCGCGCGGTACTGCTTGCACTGCGCGATGCGCGTCGGGCTCGCCGTGTGAAACATCACGACCTTCGCGCTGCTGCCGAGCCGCATCGCCGCATACGCGACGGCGGCCGCATGATTGCCGGCCGACACGCAGGTGACGCCGGCGTTCTTGCGCGCTTCGTCGAGCGCGAGCAGGTGCGTGAACGCGCCGCGCGCCTTGAAGCTGCCGCTCGCCTGCAGCAGCTCGAACTTGAAATTGACGTGCGTGCCTTCGAGGGACGGCAGGTCGGCGCGCTCGAACACGGGCGTGCGGGCGAGCCACGGCGACAATGCGAAATGCTGCGCGGCGATTTCGTCGAGCGTCGGAATCGGCTCGCCGTCGATCGTCGTATGGGCCGTGCCCTGTTGTTCAGTCGACATGACGTGGCGTGTGGCGCGAGTGAGCCAGCCCGCTCACGCGGGCCGGCGTGGGCGGGTGGCGGTCAGTGTGCGTCGACCGACATGCTGCGGACGAACTTGCGCAGGAACTGCTCGCAGCCCGCGAGCTGCGCGAGCTCGACATACTCGTTCGGCTTGTGTGCCTGTTCGATGTTGCCCGGCCCGCAGACGATGCTCGGAATGCCCGCGCGCTCGAACAGGCCGGCCTCGGTGCCGTAGGCGACCTTGCGCTTGTCCTGATCGGCCGTCAGGGCACGTACGAGCTGCGTGATCGCGGCCTGTTCGGTTGCGTCGAGCCCCGGCGCCGCGGCGATCTTCGAAAACTCGATCGCGGCGTTCGGATGTTCGCGCTGCATCTGCGGCAGCAGCGTTTCCCGCGCATACGCTTCGATGCGCGTGAAGATCTGCTCGGGATCGAGCGTCGGCAGGTTGCGGAATTCGAAGTCGAACCGGCATTCGGCCGGCACCGTGTTGATCGCGTTGCCACCCTGGATCGTGCTCGTCTGCGCGGTCGTGAACGGTACGTCGTACAGATCGTCGAACGGGCCTTCCGCGCGGAAGCGGTCGGCGATGTCGCGGATGTGGCAGATGAGGCGTGCCGCATATTCGATCGCGTTCAGCCCCTTCGGCGTGAGCGACGAGTGTGCCGCGTGGCCGCGGACGCAGCAGCGGTAGGCGTTGATGCCCTTGTGCGCGATGATCGGGCGCATGCTGGTCGGCTCGCCGACGATGCAGCCGGACGGCTTCACGCCGCGCTTGACGAGATCGGCGATCAGCAGCGGCGCGCCGGCGCAGCCGATTTCCTCGTCGTAGGACAGCGCGAAATGGATCGGCTTCGCGAGCTTCGTCGCCTGCATCTCGGGCAGCAGCGCGAGCGCCGTGCCGATGAAACCCTTCATGTCGCACGTGCCGCGGCCGTACAGGCGGCCGTCGCGCAGCTCCGGCGCGAACGGGTTGCTGTCCCACTGCTGGCCGTCGACGGGTACGACGTCGGTGTGTCCCGACAGCACGATGCCGCCGTCGGTCGAGCCGTCGTGCGCGGGCACCGTCGCGAACAGGTTCGCCCAGCCTTCGCGCGGATCGTGCGTGAGCGTCGACACGATACCCTTCGCGGCCAGTGCGTCGCGCACCGTTTCGATCAGGCCGAGATTCGGCACGCGGCTCGTCGTGTCCATCGACACCAGCTGCTTGATCCAGGGCAGGCCGACGAGCGAAGCGTCGCCTTGGTCGGCGGCGGGCGGGGCCGTCGCGTCGAGAGTGGACATGGCAAAACTCCGTCAGAGGAATGAGAAAATCATACTCAAAAACGCGCCGGCCCGCCTTCGCCCGGCGCAGTGCGGTGCAGCATCGCCGCGCGCCGTCAGCGCGCCGCGCTGGTCGCGCCCGGACGCGGCGCGAGCGCGCGCAACGTTTCCTTGATCGTCGACACGCGGATCGCGAGATCGGGCGAGCGCGTCTCGATGCGCAGCTTGTCCTGGCCCGCGAGCTTGATGTGCCGGTGTTTCTGCACCATCTCGATGATCCGCATCGGATCGATCGGCGGGTTCGGTTCGAACTGCAGCCCGATCGCGACCTCGCTTGCGTCGATCTTGACGATGCCGAGCGGCTTCGCGGCCAGCCGCAGCCGGTGCGTTTCGACGAGCGCGTGCGCCTGCGGCGGCAGCTTGCCGAAGCGGTCGATCAGCTCTTCCTGGATGCCGTCGATCGCGTCGCCGTGCTCGCAGTTCGCGAGACGCTTGTACAGCGACAGCCGCTCCTGCACGTCCACGCAGTAGTCGGCCGGCAGGATCGCGGGCGCATGCAGGTTGATTTCCGTCGTCGCGGCGAGCGGGGCGGTGAGGTCGGGCTCCTTGCCGTTCTTCAGCGCCTTCACCGCGTCGTTGAGCATGTCGGTGTAAAGCTGGAAGCCGATCTCGTGGATCTCGCCCGACTGCTTGTCGCCGAGCACCTCGCCGGTGCCGCGGATCTCGAGGTCGTGCATCGCGAGATAGAAGCCCGAACCGAGTTCCTCCATCTGCTGGATCGCCTCGAGCCGGCGCTGCGCCTGCTTGGTCAGCGCCTGCGGATCGTGGACCAGCAGATACGCATAGGCCTGGTGGTGCGAACGGCCGACGCGGCCGCGCAACTGGTGGAGCTGCGCGAGGCCGAACTTGTCCGCGCGGTGCATGATGATCGTGTTTGCGCTCGGCACGTCGATACCGGTCTCGATGATGGTGGTGCACAGCAGCACGTTGGTGCGCTGCGCGACGAAATCGCGCATCACGCGTTCGAGTTCGCGCTCGTGCATCTGGCCGTGCGCGATCGCGATGCGTGCTTCGGGCACCAGTTCCTCGAGCATCGCCTTGCGATTCTCGATCGTCTCGACCTCGTTGTGCAGGAAGTACACCTGGCCGCCGCGCTTCAGTTCGCGCAGCATCGCCTCGCGGATCACGCTTTCTTCCTCGCGGCGCACGAAGGTCTTGATCGCGAGCCGCTTCTGCGGCGCAGTGGCGATCACCGAGAAGTCGCGCAGCCCCTCGAGCGCCATCCCGAGCGTGCGCGGGATCGGCGTCGCGGTGAGCGTCAGCACGTCGACTTCCGCGCGCAGCGCCTTCAGCGCTTCCTTCTGGCGTACGCCGAAACGGTGTTCCTCGTCGATGATCACGAGGCCGAGGCGCTTGAACTGCACGTCCGACGACAGCAGCTTGTGCGTGCCGATCACGATGTCGACGCTGCCTTCGTTGATCTGCGCGATCGCCGCGTTGACTTCCTTCGTGGTCTTGAAACGCGACAGCTCGACGATGCGCACCGGCCAGTCCGCGAAGCGGTCGGCGAAGGTCTGCGTGTGCTGCTCCGCGAGCAGCGTGGTCGGTGACAGCAGCGCGACCTGCTTGCCGCCCATCACCGCGATGAACGCGGCGCGCAGCGCGACTTCGGTCTTGCCGAAGCCGACGTCGCCGCACACGAGGCGGTCCATCGGCTTGCCGCTCGTCATGTCGCCGATCACGGCCGCGATCGCCGCGGCCTGGTCGGGTGTTTCCTCGAAGCCGAAGCTTTCCGCGAACTTCACGTAGTCGCGCGGCTCGAGCGCGAACGCATGGCCTTCGCGAGCCGCGCGGCGCGCGTACAGGTTCAGCAGCTCGGCGGCCGTGTCGCGGATCTGCTGCGCGGCCTTGCGCTTCGCGCGCTCCCACTGGCCCGAGCCGAGCGCGTGCAGCGGCGCGCTGTCGGGATCGGCGCCGCTGTAGCGCGAGATCACGTGCAGTTGCGCGACCGGTACGTAGAGCTTGCTGTCGCCCGCGTATTCGAGGTGCAGGAATTCGGTTTCGCCTTCGCCGAGATCCATCGACACGAGGCCCATGTAGCGGCCGATCCCGTGCTGCGCGTGGACCACCGGGTCGCCGACCTTCAGCTCCGACAGGTCGCGCACCATCGCGTCGACGTTGCTCGCCTGCTCCTGCCGGCGGCGCCCCGCGCGGCGGCCGAGCGCGCCGTACAGCTCGGTTTCGGTGACGAGCGCATAGCCTTCGCCCGGCACCGCGAAGCCGCTCGCGAGCGGCGCGATGCCGAGCGCGAAGCGCGCGTCGCTCGCGAGCCAGCTCGCGAAGTCGTCGTTCGACGACGGCCGCAGGTGATGTTCGGCAAGCAGTTGCAGGATCGTTTCGCGGCGGCCGGCCGATTCGACGGTCAGCAGCACGCGCTTGCCGGACGATTCGACGAACGTGCGCAGCGCGGCGAGCGGATCGTCGGCGTGGCGATCGACCGTGAGCTCGGGCAGCGCGGTCGCCCAGCCGCCGGCCGGCTGCGCGGGCAGCACGACGCGCGCGAACGGCTTCGCGAACGCGAAGAAATCCTCGTCCGACAGGAACAGGCGCTGCGGCTCGAGAATCGGCCGCTCGCGATCGTGCGCCAGGAATGCGTGGCGCTGCTTCGTGTCGGCGGTGAAGCGGCGGATCGACGTTTCGAGATCGCCGGCGAACACCAGATGCGCGTCCTGCGGCAGGTAGTGGAACAGCGTGGCCGTTTCGTCGAAGAACAGCGGCAGGTAATACTCGATGCCGGCCGACGGCACGCCGCTGCCGATATCCTTGTAGATCGGCGCGCGGCTCGGGTCGCCTTCGAAGGTTTCGCGCCAGCGGCTGCGAAAGGCCGTGCGCGCTGCTTCGTCGAACGGAAATTCGCGGCCGGGCAGCAGGCGCACGTCGCGCACCGGGTAGAGGCTGCGCTGCGTATCGGGATCGAACGCGCGGATCGAGTCGACCTGATCGTCGAACAGGTCGATCCGGTACGGCAACGGCGAGCCCATCGGGTACAGGTCGATCAGCGAGCCGCGCACGCAGTATTCGCCGGGCCGCACGACCTGGCTCACGTGCTCGTAGCCGGCCAGCGTCAGCTGCGCCTTCAGCTTCGCCTCGTCGAGCCGCTCGCCCTGCGCGAACGCGAACGTGTAGGCGGCCATGAACGACGCGGGCGGCATCCGGTACAGCGCGGTGGTCGCGGGCACGAGCAGGATGTCGCAGCGCCCCTCGCCGAGGTCGTGCAGCGTCGCCAGTCGCTCGGAGACGAGATCCTGGTGCGGCGAGAAGGTGTCGTACGGCAGCGTCTCCCAGTCCGGCAGCAGGCGCACGCGCGCGGCCGGAGCGAAGTAGCGGAGTTCCTGCGACAGCCGCTGCGCGTCCACCGCGTTCGCGCAGATCACCGCAAGGAGCGGGACCGCGTCGCGGTTGTCGGCGAGATAGCGGGCGATGGCGAGTGCGTCGGCAGAGCCGTGCGCGCCGTCGAAGGCGAACCGCTGGCCCGGTTTGACGCGGGCGACGGGCGAGGCGAACGGGGTGGAAGCGTTGTCTGGCATAGGGACGGCAGGGGTGGCGGGCACGGGCGCATCGCGGTGCGCCGGTCGAGACGAAAGACCTATTATAAAATCCGCTTCTCGATTTCACCTTTCCGGCGTTTTCCTTTCGTGACTCCCCGACTTTTCGCCCTGATTCCCTGTGCCGGCACGGGCAGCCGTTCCGGTTCGGCCGTGCCGAAGCAATACCGCACGCTGGCCGGCCGCGCGCTGCTGCATTACACGCTCGCCGCGTTCGACGCGTGCAGCGAGTTCGCGCAGACGCTCGTCGTCCTCGCGCCCGACGACACGCACTTCGACGCGCGCCGCTTCGCGGGCTTGCGCTTCGCGGTACGCCGCTGCGGCGGCGGCTCGCGTCAGGCATCGGTGCTGAACGGGCTGCTCGAGCTGGCCGAATTCGGCGCGACCGACCAGGACTGGGTGCTCGTGCACGACGCCGCGCGCCCGGGCATCACGCCGGCGCTGATCCGCACGCTCGTCGCGACGCTGAAGGACGATCCGGTCGGCGGCATCGTCGCGCTGCCGGTGGCCGATACGCTCAAGCGCGTGCCGGCCGGCGGCGACGCGATCGCGCGCACCGAGTCGCGCGACGCGCTGTGGCAGGCGCAGACGCCCCAGATGTTCCGCATCGGCATGCTGCGCGACGCGATCCTGCGCGCGCAGCGCGAAGGGCACGACCTGACCGACGAGGCCAGCGCGATCGAATGGGCCGGCCATACGCCGCGCGTCGTACAGGGCAGCCTGCGCAACTTCAAGGTTACGTACCCGGAAGATTTCGCGCTCGCGGAAGCGATTCTCGCGCGCTCCGCGAACGCTTCCTGACTTTCATCTCATCTCAACCGGAATACGCATGGACTTCAGAATCGGACAAGGCTACGACGTGCACCAGCTCGTGTCGGGGCGCCCCCTCATCATCGGCGGCGTGACGATTCCGTACGAGCGCGGCCTGCTCGGCCACTCGGACGCCGATGTGCTGCTGCACGCGATCACCGACGCGCTGTTCGGCGCGGCGGCGCTGGGTGACATCGGTCGCCATTTCTCCGACACCGATGCGGCGTTCAAGGGCGCGGACAGCCGCGTGCTGCTGCGCGAATGCGTCGCCCGCGTGAAGGCGGCCGGCTTCACGATCCAGAACGTCGACAGCACCGTGATCGCGCAGGCGCCGAAGCTCGCGCCGCATATCGACCGGATGCGCGCGAACATCGCGGCCGATCTCGGGTTGCCGCTCGAGCGCGTGAACGTGAAGGCGAAGACCAACGAGAAGCTCGGCTATCTCGGCCGGGGCGAAGGCATCGAAGCGCAGGCCGCCGCATTGCTGGTGAAGCAGGGCGCCTGACGGTGTCGCGAAGCGGCGTGCAAGTTGTGCCGCCGGAATGAAAAAATGCCACGCGCTCGCGTGGCATTTTCGTTTGACGGCGCCGGCATGGCAACCACGGGCCGCGCCATGCCGCCGCGCGGCGGCCGGTTACTCGCCTTCGGCGGCGATCACCTGCGCGGCGGCGTTGATCACCGACGCGATGCGGCCGACGTCGCGCAACTGCGTCGTCGTCATCCCTTGCTCGTTCTTCAGCAGCGCGTAGTGCGACTTCACGCAGAAGTGGCACTTGCCGACGATCGACGCGGCGAGCGCGTACATCTCGAACCTGCGCTTGTCGACGCCGCCGTGCGACGCATACGCACCCATCCGCAGCTCGGCGCGCTGGGTCTTCAGGTCGGCGTCGTCGGCCATCTCGACATACGGATACCAGGTGTTGTTCATCCCCATCAGCGCGGCTGCCGTCAGCACGGCATTCGTCTCTTCGGGCGACAGCACGCCGGCTTCGCGGATCGTCTTCACGAGCACGGTGCTCTTCGCCGCGACCGCCGCTGCCAGCGCAACGCCGACTGCATCGGTGCCTTCGAGCGACGAGCGCGAGATCGTGCCGTCGAGGTTCAGGCGGATGTCCTTCGCGTAGTCGGGGATACGTGCCTTAATCGAGTCGATGAATTCCATTGATATCTCCTATGGGTTGGCCGTTAAAAAAGCCCGCAGGCAGGACGTGCGCCGCGGGCTTCGTGCATTGATGCGCTTACAGCGTTGCGCCGCCGACTGCGCGGTTGCACGGGCACAGTTCGTCCGTTTGCAGGCCGTCCAGAATGCGCAGGACTTCTTCCGGGCTACGGCCGACGTTCAGGTTGTTCACCGAAACGTGCTGGATCGTGTTGTCCGGGTCGACGATGAACGTCGCGCGCAGCGCAACGCCGGCTTCCTTGTCGCGCACGCCGAGCTGGTCGATCAGCTCGCCCTTGACGTCGCCGAACGAGTAGTGGTTCAGCTTGTTCAGGTCCTTGTGCTCACGGCGCCATGCGAGCTTCACGAATTCGTTGTCCGAGCTGCCGCCGAGCAGGACGGCGTCGCGCTCTTCGAACTGCTTCGTGAGCTTTGCGAATTCGACGATTTCCGTCGGGCAAACAAACGTGAAATCCTTCGGATAGAAGTAGATGATCTTCCACTTGCCCGGGAACGACGCTTCGGTGACGGTCTCGAACGCCGACTGGCCGTTTTCCTCGTGATTGTTGAAGCCCGGCTTCGCGGCTACGACGGTGAATGCTTCGAGTTTATCGCCCACGGTTTTCATGCGGATACTCCTGTATGAGTTGGGAAGAAGACTGAGTCAAGCTACCTCGGTGCTGCAACGTTGATGTGACAGCATGCGCAAAACTATAACACTATTAGTAAAGTGCTTCAATAGATTTTAACTAACTATCCTCATAGTTTTTTTCAACCGCGTCGATAGTGTGACGCGCAAAAACCGTGCGCGAACGTGTCATGCAGTCGCACGCGCCTTGCCGGCGCCGGGGAATTCGAGGGTGACTTCAAGGCCTGCTTCGGGGCTGCGGTTGCGCAGGCGCAGCGCGCCGCGATAGCGGCCGACGAGGCGCAGCACGATCGCCATGCCGAGCCCCGTGCCGTCCGCCTTGGTGCGGGCCGTGTCGACGCGGTAGAACGGCCGCATCACGAGCGGCAACTGGTCCTCGGGGATGCCGGGGCCCTCGTCGCTCACCGACAGCTCGACGCGTGCGTGCGTCACCCGCGTCTCGAGCGTGATGCGCGACACGCCGTCCTGCCGGCTCTGCCCGTACTTGCGTGCGTTCTCGACGAGATTGCCGATCACGCGGCGCATATCCGTCTCGTCGGCTTCGATCACGGCGGTGGGTGCGAGCCGCGTGCGGATCTCGACGCCGTCCTCGCCCGACACGCGTGCGGCGACTTCCTGCGCGATCGACGACAGGTCGACGGGCTCCGGCTTGCGCTGCGTCGGGCGCGCATAGTCGATGAACGCCGCGATGATGCGGTCCATCTGCTCGATGTCGTCGACCATCGCGTCCTTGGTCGCCTGGTCGGACGGACTCATCTCGGTTTCGAGCCGCAGCCGCGCGAGCGGCGTGCGCAGGTCGTGCGAGATGCCCGCGAGCATGAGCGCGCGATCCGCCTCGAGCTGTTCGAGGTCGCGCACCATCTGGTTGAAGCTGCGATTGGTGTCGGCCGCGACGCCCATCCCGCGCTCGGGCAGGGGATCTGGCGCCTGGCCCGAACCGACCTGGCGCGCGGCGAGCGCGAGCCGCGAGAACGGCCGGTTCACGAGGCTCGTGATGAACGCGGAGCCGAACAGCGACAGCGCGAGCGCGAACAGGCCCCAGCCGGCCCATTGCAGGCCCGTGACGTTGTCGAGCTGGTCGCGGTCGAGCGCGACCCAGTAGTCGTCGTCGTCGATCTTGAAGCTGATCCAGACGCCCGGGATGTCGTTGACCGACTGGGCGATCACGGTGTCGTCGCCGAGACGGCTGCGGATGTCGTGTTCGATCAGACGATTCAGCGATTCGTCGGGCTGCAGCTTGAACTTGTCGGTTTTTTCGCGCGGGTAAACCCGCACGCCCTCGTTGCTCTCCAGATCCTGCAGCAGCGCACGCCGCAAATCGGGATCGGAATAGAGCAGGGCGGTGCGCGTGAGCTTCACGACCGCGACGAGTTGCAGCGCGACGCGCTGCGCGCGCGGCTCCCGCTCGATCACGCGAAAGCTCTGGAACCACGCGGCGAGACTGACCGAGATCAGCAGCGCGATCAGCAGGAAGGTGCGCCAGAACAGCCCGCCGAACGCGAGCTGCAGGAGGCGCCGGTCGATACGCATGGGACAGGCCGAGGACAGGCGAAACCGGAAAGAAAGAAGATCAGGCGGCGCCGTCCGGAATGAACACGTAGCCGAGGCCCCAGACGGTCTGGATGAAGCGCGGGCTGCCCGGATCCGGTTCGATCAGCTTGCGCAGGCGCGAGATCTGTACGTCGAGGCTGCGGTCGAACACTTCGTATTCACGGCCGCGCGCGAGCTCCATCAGCTTCTCGCGCGACAGCGGCTGGCGCGGATGACGCGCGAACACCTTCAGCACCGAGAATTCGCCGGTCGTCAGCGGAATTTCCTGGCCCGACTTCGTGAGGGTGCGTGTCGCGAGGTTCAGCGAGAACTCGCCGAACTCGAACACTTCGGTGGTTTCAGACGGTGCGCCCGGCAGTTCAGCCGGCGCCTGGCGGCGTAGCACCGCGTGAATGCGCGCGACGAGTTCGCGCGGGTTGAACGGCTTGGGCAGGTAGTCGTCGGCGCCCATCTCGAGGCCGACGATGCGATCGACGTCTTCACCCTTCGCGGTGAGCATGATGATCGGCGTGCGGTCGTTGCTGCCGCGCAGACGGCGGCAGATCGACAGGCCGTCTTCGCCGGGCAACATCAGATCGAGCACGAGCAGGTCGAAGCGCTCGCGCACCCAGAGTTTGTTCATCGCGGTCGCGTTCTCCGCGACGTATACGTTGAAACCCTGCTCGCCGAGATAGCGGCGCAGCAGATCGCGCAGGCGCGGGTCGTCGTCGACGACGAGAATCTTGGAGGGGTTTTTCGTTTCCATGAACGGCATCTTATCGCGAATGGGAAATTACGCACGGTCGCGTATTTTCAGGCGTTACAGTCAGTTACAAAATTTACCCGTAGTGTCGTAGAGAGTAAAGGCAGGCTATAGAGATTCCTTTACTCGAAGCCGAAATTCGGTAGATACTCCCCTGCACTCCATCTTTCATCTTTGCACACCCGAATTCCGCAGGGTTTTTCAAGTACCAGAGGTAACCGGTTGCCGCGTGACGAAGGGAACAAATCGACCAGAGAAGCGAGGACGGTCATGCGATCTGCCCGGATTGCACTGATGCTGACGATCGCACTTGCCGGTCCATATGCGTCGAACTTCGCGTATGCGCAGCGCCCCGAACAGGGTGCATGGCCGCGCAAGATGCAGCGCGGCAAAGCGTCGCAGTCCGACCGCGCCGCCGACACGGCGGTTCGGTCCGCCGTGCCTCCCGATCTCGAACAGCGCCGCCGCGACGGGCACATGACGCCCGAAGAGCGCCACCTGCTGCGTCAGCACATCGAGGACGCCGTTCGCGAGCTGTACAAGCGCTGAGCCGCGCATCCTTCCCGCCGCCCGAAAAATTCCGTAGCAATTTTTCCGTCAACTTTCGCTCGCGTCCCGCCGTTGAACCGGCATCCGCACCGACGGTGCGTTCCGGGAGTTCCAGACGATGAAAGCGAATGCTGCCGCATCGGTTTCACCCGCGATGCAGGCGCCGCTCGACGCCGACGATGCGTCGTTCTTCCTGAGCCGTACCGGCTTTTCTCCCGCCCCCGCCGAGGTTGCCCGCGTCGTCGGCATGACGCGCGCACAGGCCGTGGCCGATGTGCTCGCCGACGTGCGCCGCGAACCCGTGACGACATGGCCCGACTGGGTCGCCGAGTTGCCGCCGACACGTGCGCAGCGTCAGGCGCTGAGGCCCGACATGCGCCGCGACGAGCAGCGCGAACGCAATCGCCGTTACGATGCGTTACGCGCCGCATGGGTCAACGAGATGATCGTGACGCCGTCGCCGCTCACCGAACGCATGACGCTGTTCTGGCATGGGCACTTCACGTCGGGGCAGGACAAGGTGCCGTATCCGCAGACGATGGCCGCGCAGAACGCGCTGTTTCGCCGCGAGGCGCTCGGCAACTTCGGCACGCTGCTGCATGCGGTCGCGAAGGATCCGGCGATGCTTCAGTATCTCGACGGCGCGAGCAATCGCAAGGGGCGACCGAACGAGAATTTCGCGCGCGAGGTGATGGAGCTGTTCACGCTCGGCGAAGGGCATTACACGCAGCACGACGTGACCGAAGCCGCGCGCGCGATGACCGGCTGGAGCATCGATCCCGATACGTTGCGCTTCGTGGTGCGGGCCGAATGGCACGATGCGGGCAACAAGACGATTCTCGGCGAGACCGGCGCGTTCGACGGCGACGGGTTTCTCGACATCCTGCTGAAGCGGCCCGACACCGCGCGCCTCATCGCAGGCAAGCTGTGGCGCGAGTTCGTTTCCGATACGCCCGACACCGTTGCGCTCGACGCCGTTGCCGAGCGGTTTCGCGCGAGCGGCTACGACATTCGCGCGGCGCTCGCCGCGCTATGGTCGACCGATGCATTCTGGGATCCGCGCAACCGCGGCGTGCTCGTGAAGTCGCCGGCCGAATTCGTGGTCGGCTCGGTGCGGCTCTTCGACGTTGCGTACGGCGATCCGCAGATGCTCGCGAACACCGTGCGCACGCTCGGGCAGAACCTGTTCTATCCGCCGAACGTGAAGGGCTGGCCGGGCGGTGCGATGTGGATCAACAGCACCACGCTGCTCGCGCGCAAGCAGTTCGTCGAGCAGTTGTTCCGTGCGACCGAGACGGCCGGCATCCGCGCGCCGGCGCCTGCGATGGCACCGCCGCCAAATACCCGCGCGCACGCGGTGCCGGTGGTCGACACGGCGGCTGCGGCCGGCATGCGCGGCGGGCCGGCCAAACCCGTGCGCGGCGGTCTGCGGTTCGACCTCGAGCGCTGGCTCGCGCAGTATCGAGCGCGACCGCAGGCGACGGCGGGATTGTCGATCGAGCTTCAACTGCAGCATGCGGTGCTGCCGGTGTCGCCCGTTGCGGCGATCGATACGGACTCGACCGGCAGCGCGTATATCGAGGCGCTGCTGATGGACCCGGCCTATCAACTGAAATGACGAAAACCACGATAGAGAGGCGCGTCGCAGCGGCGAACATGCAGTGCGACGAACCGAAGGATGCGCGATGAATCGACGTGACTTTCTGACGCTGACGGGCGCCGCGGCGGGTTTGTCGGCGTGGCAACCGTCCGCGCTGGCCGCTCCAGCCGCACGCACGACGGCCGGCTATGCGAACGTGCTGATCCTCGTCGAGCTGAAAGGCGGCAACGACGGGCTCAACACGGTGGTGCCGTATGCCGATCCGTTGTACTACCAGTTCCGCCGCAGCATCGGCATCAAGCGCGAGCAGGTGCTGCAGCTCGATGCGCATACGGGGCTGCATCCGTCGCTTGTGCCGCTGATGCCGTTGTGGCGCGACGGACAGGTCGCCATCGTGCAGGGCGTCGGTTATCCGCAGCCGAACCTGTCGCATTTCCGCTCGATCGAGATCTGGGATACCGCGTCGCGTTCCGATCAGTACCTGCACGAAGGCTGGCTCACGCGCACGTTTGCGCAGGCGCCCGTGCCGCCCGGTTTCGCGGCGGACGGCGTCGTGCTCGGCAGCGCCGAGATGGGGCCGCTTGCGAATGGCGCGCGTGCGATCGCGCTCGTCAATCCCGCGCAGTTCATCCGTGCTGCCCGGCTTGCCGAGCCGTCGTCGCTGCGCGAACGGAATCCGGCGCTCGCGCACATCATCGACGTCGAGAACGATATCGTGAAGGCAGCCGACCGACTGCGTCCGCGCGGCGGGATGCGCGCGTTCAGGACGGCCTTTCCGGCCGGGACGTTCGGAACGTCGGTGAAGACGGCGATGCAGGTGCTCGCCGCATGCGAGGCGTCGGGACCGCGGGCGCAGGATGGCGTCGCGGTACTGCGGCTCACGCTCAACGGGTTCGACACGCACCAGAACCAGCCGGGACAGCAGGCGGCGCTGCTCAAGCAGTTCGCGGAAGCGATGAGCGCGATGCGCAGCGCGCTGATCGAGCTCGGGCGCTGGAACCAGACGCTCGTGATGACGTATGCGGAATTCGGCCGGCGCGCGCGAGAGAACCAGAGCAATGGCACCGATCACGGGACGGCCGCCCCGCATTTCGTGATGGGCGGCCGCGTGGCGGGCGGCCTGTATGGTGCGCCGCCCGCGCTCGCGCACCTCGACGGCAACGGCAACCTGCCGGTCGCGGTCGATTTCCGCCAGCTCTACGCGACCGTGCTCGGGCCGTGGTGGGGGCTCGATGCGACGCGCGTGCTGCAGCAGCGCTTCGATACGTTGCCGCTGCTCAAGGCGTGAGGGTGCGGGTGCGTCGCGTTGCGCTATGGGTCAGCGGCGGCGTGCGGCGCGCCACGCGATCCACAGCTTGCGGATCGGCGTCAGCGCGATACGCTGGTGCAGCACCTGGAAGCCGTCGCGCTCGATTTCGTTGAGCAGCGCGCAGGCCAGCGCGATCTGCGCACGCAGCGTGCGCTGCGCACGGCGTTCGGATGCGGGGATCGCCGCGTCGGCCGCGGCGAGCGCTTCGCGCGCGCGGGCCGTCTGGAACTGCAGCAACTCGGTGAAGGCCGGGCTGTAGCGGCGGTTCAGCAGATCGGCCGCGGTCACGTTGTAGCGTTGCAGTTCGTCGATCGGCAGGTAGATGCGGCCATGACGCGCATCGTTGCCGAGTTCCTGCACGAACTGCGCGAGCATCAGCGCGCGGCCGACGTCCGCGGCCCACGGCTGCGGGTCGGCCGGATTCGCGGCGCTCGCGCGCGCGACCACCGACGCGAACGTGCTGCCGACCTGCGCGATGTAACGCTGCAGGTTCGCGAAATCCAGGTAGCGCGCCTGTTCGAGATCCATCCCGTAACCGTTGACGAGCGTGCGCAGCGCGTCGGCCTCAGCCGCGATCGACGGATGATGTTGCGCCAGTGCTTTCGTGGCCGGGTGCGTCGGCTCGCCGGCGGCGAGCGCCGCGAGTTCCTTGTGCCACCACGCGAGCTTCGTGTGTCCGACGGTCGGGTCGCTGGTTTCCTTGACGGTTTCCTCGAGTTCGCGGCGCAGCGCGAACAGGGCCGTCAGGCGCGGCGCGGCGGCGAGCGGTGCCTGGCGCAGCGCGTAGTAGACGCTGGAACCGGCGGGAGCAGCCTTTTGCTGACAGTAGTCGTCGAAGTTCACGGGCGGGATCGTGGCGAAGGCGGGTTCGGGGGACGCGTGCCGGCGCGTGGCCGATACGTCGGGCGCGGCATTCTAGCACCGCTCCTCGAGCGGCGCCGGCGGGGCGAGACAATGCGGCGAAGATCGGGTAGAATTTCGCGCTCGCCTGATCGGGTGTGCCGGCTTTTCGGGTCGGCGCGAAGTGTCCCGGGTATTTCGGGCGCGCGGAGGACGTATCTTGCGTGCCGCGCGATCAGGCAACGGACATGCGCGTGAGTGGCGAAATTGGTAGACGCACCAGGTTTAGGTCCTGACGCCCGCAAGGGTGTGCCGGTTCGAGTCCGGCCTCACGCACCAACTGATGTTCCGGGGGAGTCCGGGAATGTCCGTGAAACCCGCTACAGATAAGGGTTTCGCTGATTCTAAAGTCCGGCATCGTTCGCCGGAATCCAACACGATCCGATTGGTTTGATGGTATTTTTGTTGGTATCGCAATGCCGGCACGCTTGCGGCGCGTGGCGATACCAACAGGATATCCGATGGCACTCTCAGACCTCCAGTGCAAGAACGCCAAGTACAACCCCAGCGGTCCGGGCAACAAGCTTGCCGACGGCGATAGCCTCTTCTTGTTCCTGATGCCTACTGGCAGCAAGCTCTGGCGGTATTTGTACCGCGATGGGTTCAAGAAACAGAAAACGTTGTCTATCGGCGCTTATCCGGCAGTTGGACTACAAACTGCTCGAAAGAAGCGCGACGAAGCGCGCGCCCAGATAGCTGAGGGCGTTGACCCGAGTGAAGCCAAAAAGGCAGCGAAGCAAGCGGCGGTGCTTGCTGCTTCCAACAGTCTGGAGGCTGTAGCGCGCGCGTGGATGGAAGAGCGCCGCTCCCGAGTCGAGCCGAAACAATACGACAAAACATTGGCTCGTTTCGTCAGCGATGTGTTCCCGTGGTTGGGGAAGCGCCCCATCGATCAAATCGATGCGCCTAAAATTCTATCTGTGATGAAGCGGATTGCAGGGAGGGGGGCTCGATATACGGCTGACCGTGTGCGCTCCGAGCTGAGCATGGTTTTTCGGTATGGAATTAGAGAAGGTTATTGCAAGGCCGACCCGGCCAGGGATCTGGTTGGAGCCGTTCCGGTGCCTCGAGCCAAGCACTTTGCGTCGATCACGGACTGGCGCCAGGTTGGCGAGTTGCTGCGAGCATTTGATGGATTCAAGGGCACTTTCGTTGTGCAGTGCGCTCTCCGTTTATCTCCCCTGTTGTTCCAGAGGCCAGGCGAAATTCGGAAGGCGGAATGGGCGCAATTCGACCTGGATCGTGCTGAGTGGCGGTATTTGGTTACGAAGACCAAGACGGAACACCTCGTCCCATTGTCTCGCCAGGCTCTTGTAATACTTCGTGAGTTACGCGCCTTGACTGGTGACGGTAAATACGTTTTTCCAAGTGCTCGCACGAAAGCTCGTCCGATGAGCGACGGTGCAGTCAATGCCGCGCTGAAGCGCTTAGGATTTGACACGCAGCAGGAAATCACTGGTCATGGATTTCGCGCGATGGCCCGCACATTGATCCATGAGGAGCTAGAAGAGAAACCCGAGTACATTGAGCAGCAGCTTGCTCACGCTGTACCCGACGCAAATGGGCGTGCCTATAATCGAACCAGGTTCATTCGTCAGCGCACAAAAATGATGCAGCAATGGGCGGATTTGCTTGACGAGCTCAAAGCTGGAGGTTATTCGCCTTTAGAGAAAATCGTACTCGACGAGTAATTCGGATTCGGCTCCAGTGGAATATCGACGTCATTCCATATTGGGTGATCGAATGCGATCCTCAGTCGATGGTAGGCGTCGACTCAGGGCGAAGTGCTTGTGGGGGCACCTTGAATCCATTGCAGACGGCAGGTCACTACGAAAACCTTCCGCTTCGAGCCCCGGAGATCATGCTGCTACATACGGTCGACTGCTTGGCTATCGTTCAAGGTGTTCTGCAATTGTTCTGATGCACTGCGTATGGTAGTCAATTTCGTCAGAGCCATATATTTGCTCGCACGTTGTCAAGCCGCGATAGAGGTGTTCAAACAAAGGCATGGCGACCGCCACTTCACGAAAATGAACTTCTTTCACTGCGAGCAGTACAGAGGGGGTGGTGTAATAGGATTTATATCCTCGTACACACGAGTTCCTGCGCAGGTCGTAAACTGGTTTTTGACTTTTGGGAGAAAGGGTGGGAGGCACGTGTTGCAACCTCAGTACCGGAATCGGCGACACTGGAAGAATGGACGCTGTCTTGTCGACAAGACGATCGTCGAACCCAATCAATTGCGACACCGCCACTTGCATGCAAACTTCGCGTATGGCTTTGGGCGATGCGTCCGGGGAAACAACTGGGTCATCTCCTCGGATGGCGAACCCCCTAGGGTCCCTTTCGACAAGACTGGAATGGAAAAGGAAAGGATTGGAGGTGCGTTGTGCGGTTGCGTCAAGGCATGGTACTGCCAAGACTAAAAGCAAAAGGAAGTTTCGCATGAGTGCGTGGGGGGGATTGTCAATGACCGCCGTGTGTCGAGTAGAACACGAATGTGGCTTCTAGTTTGGGTGGCTTGGATGGTGCAATTGTCGTCGAGGTCACGCAACATGGTGAGTTCGATACGCTGCTCGTGAGTCGGCCGGAGCGAGCGGGCTCAGTCATGATCGTAGCTTTTCGTCTATCGATCGCGATATCGTCTGCATGTAGATCAACATACTACGAACGCCAAAGTCGGGCGAGCGGCTTGTAGGGTTTCTGCAGCGGTTGGCAATCTCGTATCCCATCTTGACCTAGCAGGCCGTTGAAATCCCCCCGCCGATCCGTCACGATGTAGCGAACCCGATCCCAAGGCACGAAGGCAGCATGCGAGGCACCGACAGCTACAACGAATCCCTGTTCAGTACAGTCAGACTGGAGGAGTTCGTACCGCAAACGCATCCGCTGCGCCCGATCCGGACTTGGATGAACGAGGCGCTGTCGAATATGGATGCCAAGTTCTCGGCGATGTACGAAGCGGACATCAAAGGCGGTCGGCCGAGCATTGCGCCGGAGAAGCTGATGCGGGCGATGCTACTTCAGGTGCTATACAGCATTCGCAGCGAGCGGCAACTGGTCGAGCAGATCTCGTACAACCTTTTGTTCCGTTGGTTCGTCGGCCTGTCGATCGAAGACGCGGTGTGGAATCACTCGGTGTTCAGCAAGAACCGGGATCGACTGATCGAGTTCGACGCAGTGACTGACCTGTTCAACGCGACGGTGGAAACGGCGCATAAACGCGGCTTGCTGTCGGGCGAGCACTTCAGTGTGGACGGCACCTTGATCCATGCGTGGGCCAGCCACAAGAGCATCCGGCGCAAGGATGGCGGGGACGATGATCGTCCGCCTGACAATTGGCATGGCGAATCGCGCAGTAATGAAACGCACGAATCGAAGAGCGACGGTGAGAGCCGGCTCTATCGCAAGAGCAATGCCGCGCCAGCCTTGCCGAGTTACCTGGGCCATGTGCTGACGGATAACCGGCACGGTCTGGTCGTGAACGTTCAGGCCAGCGAGGCGAATGGCCGAGCGGAACGCAAAGTGGCGACGGACATGCTGCGCGATGTGTCGGGTTCGGACGTGCGTATTACGGTGGGCGCAGACAAGGCGTACGACACGCGTGGATTTGTGAAGGCCTGCCGCGAATACAACGTGACGCCGCACGTCGCACGCAACACGAAGCGCACCGGCGGAAGTGCAATCGATGGTCGGACGACGCGGCATCTCGGTTACGCACTGAGCCAGCGCAAACGGAAATGCATCGAACAGTGCTTCGGCTGGGGCAAACGGATCGGGCCGATCCGGCAGGTGATGGTGAGAGGCTTGGAGAAAGTTGATCAGTTGCTCACGCTGACGATGGCGGCCTACAACCTGACGCGGCTGAGAACGTTGGGATTCGTGCGTCCGCAGGGCGCGTAATGCAGGAAATCTGGCGGGAAATACCTTCGCCGGCCGGGCTCTACCGCTGAACCCGGCGTGACGCAACAAAATTGCCGAGCCGTTGAGCGAATTCATGTCATTTGCGAGAGTGGTCTGAATCCGGTCGATGGGTATTTCAACGGCCTGCTAGGTTCTTGATTATTCAGGTTGATTAAAGCAGATGGTCGGATGTGCAGGTGTTGACCTCTGTCGTTTTCTATATTCAGAGAACGCCGCGATGACTATCGCTTGTTCGAGTCTGTAAATCTCTCACGAATCGACTCGTCCGGCATGCCGTGTTCAGAGGCATGTCGGATTAATCGTTCTATCACGGCAACCATTGTTTGTCGCTGCTCCTCCACCAGATTATCCAGTTGCCGACGAACGTCTTTGGATAGTGCGAAATTCGTTTGAGCTTTGTCTTTGAGTCGGTCTAGTGACTCTCGTCGCTTTAGTTCTTTCTTGATCTGCTCGAGGTGATAGCGTTTCTCGTCTAATCTGAATTTGGAGATATCCAAGAACAAAAAAATTTCATCGATATTCTTAAATCTAGGTGCGTCGTAAAGAATTCCAGGGTGTTCTGTTTGATACCAGTCCCATGCAACGCTGCACCTTAATTTTTCCTTTCTATCTTTCTTGAACCAAGAGAAATATTTATCTTCAGTTTGTAGTTGTACCCAGTCGTTTTTAAGCTTGCTTATGTATTTAATTTTGTGATCAATGGATTCGTTCCAAAAGTCAATGTGCAAGAAAAATGAGTCTCTTGGGTCTGTTTGTGCTGGGAGGTCGAGCGAGAGTGGCCCGTAATAATCATTTATTTGGTGAGACAGCCAATTGATCTGGCGTTGATCATTGCCGATCCATGCCAGTTCACGTTCGTCAGGCATGGCCAATTTCCGACGCTCGTCTAGTTCAGGCTGCAAGCCGCTATTCAAAACGCACTGCGCCATCCAGGCTTGTGCGTGCTTTCCGTTAATCAGTTCTGGTGGGGGCACCTCTCTCTCATCTCGAAGTGTCTGCCACAGCCAGAAGACTTCTCGTCGACTTGGATTCTTGCCAAAGATGGCCCGGAGAGGATCGTCGTGATGGATGGTCATGGTCTATGGTGAATGTGTATTCGATAGTGTTTCTGGTGTATTTTTGATCTGCTTCTAGATTAGAAATATAACTAGAAAACCCTGAGAACGTCATTGGGAATGCGTTGGATGTCAGTAGGAAATATATTGAAAATACTTATCTATAGAAGTGATTTTTTCATGCTGGTTCTGGGCTGGAGGCCCTTGAAAGCCTAGGTATGAAGCATCTTCCCTGTTGTTGTGCTCGTCAAGCGGCAAGCCTAAAAAATTATCGAGGCCCCGGATGATCTGGACCAACCAGACTGGAGTGACACCATGCGCCTCATCCGACTCGCCGACGTTAGCCAAGCCACGGGCCTGCGCCGGTCGACCATCTACAAGTACATTGCCGAAGGCACTTTCCCGAAACCCGTCCCGCTGGGCGGTGGGCGAGTGGCTTGGGTTGAGCAGGAAGTGCAGGATTGGATTACTGAACGGATCGAAGCGCGTGATGCAGCGTAGTTGGTGATGAGGATGCCACTGGAAAGAGTTCTTTCCAGTCGCATCCTTGTTGTATGATTAAATAAATTCCCATGTGGAAAATTGAGTTAATCAGTGTTCTCTTTGATGGTGTTGCGAGTGCCGATGATTAATGGTGTCGTTGCCATTGTCTTTTTGTGGGGTGGACGGCTTATAGGCTTTAAGTGAGGTTTGTTTGTGGATTTGATGGGGTTGGTGACGAGGCGGCGCATGCTAGGAGATTGGTGCGGTCTCGGAATGGAGGGAGTGATAAGGCGTGAGGAGATCTATTCGGTAGCCGAGGAGTGATTTTCTGGAGTGGCAGTGTGAAGGGTGTGTGCCGTTATAGTGGGATGATTGTTTGGATAATTCGGTAGCGAGTATTTCCCTAAAATTGACCGAATAAAGCCGATGAGATGCTTGTGCTTTCTGGGTGTGATGGTATTTGTTGTTGGTGTTTGTGGTGCGATGTTCTGGCTGTCTCCTATATTAAGATTGTATTCATGAATATTCGCAACTATAATGGGTATTCCGGTGTCATGTATCCATGGATATTCTTAACTATAAGAGAGGTGATGTGTTCGGTATTCGTGACTATCTGTCTTGTGGATGAAGGGGGTCTTGTGAGTATGGTGAGTTGTCTCATCGGCAGAAATGAGAGCTTCATGATCGAGTGCCATCAATGATAGATGCTGCAATATTCATCATAGATTCACTTGCATGGAGAGGGTGACCTCATTTTGATGATTGTGGTGAGGTGTCGAGTCATTCTGAATGCCCGTTGTCTAACGATAAAAAAACATACAACTCGCCTATCGAATGTCCTGGTAATGGAGATTCAAGGTGAGTCAACAAGTAAATCATGGCAATCACTCCGGATTGGGTTCGAGTGTCTATGAGAACTGTCAATCTCATTCCGGATTCGTCAGGTACTGGGAGATTGGCGAGTATGCCGATCTGATGTGGGATCTGGTACGTTTTCTTGACGCGGTACTGGAGACTGATCAAGTGCCCTTTGAGATCCATAATCAAGCAGGGTATCAGCGAGCAGTACGTAATCCGATTGGATATTCCGGATATAGGAGCCTGTCGGGGTTCATGCCTCAATGTGGACAATGGATGGACCTGTATTGTCCTGAGTATGCCTACAGTGCTGATATCCAACTCTTCTTCGACTGCTTCATGCGGCATCCATTCGCTGAGATATTCAGTAACGGTACGTTATCGAGTAGTGTCGGCAAGGCAGTAGCAGCAGATCTGTACAACAACTTCATTAGTTGTCTGCGTACGGAGGCAGTGCGTAGAGGCGTGAGGAAGTCGCTGTATAACTGGCGGGGTAATCTCGACAGCCAAGAGGGTTCTATTCGCCGGTACTTGAATACGCTGTATGGACGTTACAAGAAGCTTCTACCAGTGCGTGTTGACCTGTCTTACTTCGCCTATGCAGCCGATGACCATGATGCACTGGAACGAACGAGCTGGACGAGGGAGACTAATGGAGTTTGGACTCCAGTGCTGTCGAATGCACCGATAGGTGATGGTAGACCCGATGACCTGCGGCGGAATTTTGTAGCCAGTCAGGCAGTGAGTCTCGCGTCGATATTATCGGAATCCAGCCAGGCTCGACGGACCGTGGCCGGAGGTTGGTAGCGATGAGCGCTGTGGGGCCGGCGCTCGTTATAGAACTGCCGCCAGCGCTCGATGAGCACCTTGGCCTCGGCGCGGCTGCGGAACCATTCGCGGTTTAGCAATTCGTCTCGCAGTTTGCCGTTGAAGCTTTCGACGAATCCGTTTTGCCATGGACTGCCAGGCGCAACGAAGGCCGGACCGATTGCAGCGTCTCGCAGCCAACGCATGACCTTGGCAGCGGTAAATTCGGCGCCGTTGTCCGACCGAACAAACGCGGGCTTGCCGTACAGCCGCATGAGTCGCGATAGCGTCAAGATCACGTCCTGCGACCGCAGGCTGGCGCCAACCTCGATCGCCAGACACTCGCGGGTGTATTCATCGATCACGCATAGCATCTTCAAGGCCCGGCCATCCACTAGTTGATCGTGCACGAAGTCATAGCTCCAAACCGAATTGGGCTGTGTGGCGCCTGGCAGGCGTATGTCGTCGCCGCAACGACGTCGGCGAGGACGTCGGCGCGGAATGTTGAGCTGAAGGGCTCGCCACATTCGCCGCACGCGCGATTCGCTCAACGCCAGCCAGGCCGACATCCGGCGATAGCCGAAGCGCGGCACCTCTTGCGCGGCCGCCATCAGCCTCTCGCCCAAACTCCGATCCTTCTCCGGTTGCTTGAGCGTATAGGTCGCCACTCGGCGGCTCAGTCCCAGGTAGCGACATGCCTTGCGTTGCGAGAGCCCCCGCCGAGTCAGGACTTCCAGCGCTTCGCGCCGGCCCGTCGGGGTGATCATTTTTTTCGGCTGAACTCCTTCAGGCCGTCGATTACCAGCATCTGCTCGGCGATCAGGCGCTTGAGCCGATCGTTCTCCGATTCCAGCTCCTTGAGCCGACGAGCGTCAGCCACGTCCATCCCGCCGAACTTGTTGCGCCAACGATAGAACGTCTGTTCCGAAATGTTGTGGCGCTTGCATAGATCCTTCACCGGCTCATCCCGGCTCTCGGCCTCGCGCAAAATGCGGATGATCTGCTCGTCGGTAAATCGCTTCTTCATCGAGTCCTCCTTGTCCATAGGATAAAAGAGAACTCACTTGCCGGATGGCTACAAGAAACGTCTCAGGTCATCAGGTCATCACGGTCGATGGCAGTAACAATGGAATTAACGAATCGGCCGGAGACTATCTTGTTGTAAGCGGCGGCGGCAACATTATCAACGCTGCTGCTGGCTCCCAGGCATACATCACCGGCACGAGGGTAATCCCCCCGAGAAACCGGTGTGATCAGAAGTAGAATTTTCTTGTTGAGGGAGTTCTACGGAATGAAGAAATCGAGATTCACGGACAGCCAGATCATGGACGCGCTCAAGCGCGTGGAATCGGGGCTGTCGGTGCCGGACCTGTGCCGGGAGTTGGGCATCAGCACGGCGACGTTCTACAAATGGCGTTCGAAGTACGGCGGCATGGACGTTTCGCTGATCGCGCGGATGAAGGAACTGGAGGCCGAGAACGCCCGGCTGCGCAAGATGTACGTCGAGGAGAAGATCAAGGCCGAGATCGTAGCGGAGGCGCTCGCAAAAAAAGATTGAGGCCATCTTGCCGGCGTGAGATGGCCATGCATGCGGTGTGCAGCCGGGGCGTATCGATCCGGCTGGCATGTGAGGCATTTGGGATCAGCCAGGCCTGTTATCGGTACGTCGGTCGGCGCAGCGCCGAGAACGACGAGATTGCGAACTGGCTGCTGCGCCTGACGGACAACCACCGGAACCGGGGCTTCGGACTGTGCTTCCTGTACCTGCGCAACGTGAAAGGCTTCGGCTGGAATCACAAGCGCGTGTACCGGATCTATTGCGAACTGGAGTTGAACCTGCGAATCAAGCCGCGCAAGCGACTGGTCAGGCAGGTCCCGGAACCGCTGGCGGTGCCGTCTGCCGTCAATCAGGTCTGGTCGATGGACTTCATGCACGACCAACTTGCCGACGGACGTAGCATCCGGCTGTTTAACGTGATCGACGACTTCAACCGCGAGGCACTCGGCATCGAGATCGACTTCTCATTACCGTCGGAACGCGTGATCCGTGCGCTGCGGCAGATCATCGGTTGGCGCGGCAGGCCCAAAGCGATTCGGTGCGATAACGGGCCCGAGTACCTGAGCGCGGCGATCATCGAATGGGCCCGACAGTACGGCATCAGGCTCGACTACATCCAGCCGGGCAAGCCGCAGCAGAATGCGTATGTCGAACGATTCAACCGGACCGTACGGTACGAATGGCTGTCGCAGTACCACTGGGAAGACTTGGACCACGTGCAGCGCTTCGCGACCGATTGGATGTGGACTTACAATCATGACCGCCCGAACATGGCCCTGGGCGGATTTACGCCAAAGCAGCGGTTGGCCATGGCCGCTTAGTTTCTATTTCTGAACCCCGTGGAAAACGGGGGGATTACCGGACCATGTATGCGATGGGCCGCCACCCACTTGCGGATCGTCGCCTCATCGACGCCGTGGCGCTTGGACATCTCACGGAACCCAGCGTGGCCGGACTCGTACTCCTCTGCAACGGATACCTTGAACTGCTCCGTGTACTTGCTCATGAAAAACACCCCAAAGGTTGGATCGATGTCCAACTTTTGGGGTGCAGCTCAGCACTCGCGGGGCTTTTTGTTATACGTGCAGATCGCTGGACTCGCGGAAGCGGCGAGCCTCGCGGAGGGCGATGCTCTTGCAACGAGGCGTCGAAATGTCCTCATGCTCGGCTGCTATCCCGGCCGCGGCTTGCGGCGCGCCGTACTGCGGTCGCCATGGCGGTTGATGCCGTTCCGCGGCCGCACACGCTTTTGCGTGCGCCGCCAACCCGGCTCCGTATAATCATGAACAAAACCTTTCATTTACGCGGGCTGTTTAACCGGGGGCCGTCGCTGATCCACACCACGCGCACGCTGATTTCCGTTTTGTCCTTGACGCTGGCCATGCCGGCTTTTGCCGGGATACCCGCAGACAACATTGCCTGGAGCGCGCGATCGGTGCAGACGGCCGCGCCGTCGGCGGCGTGCACGGCTTACTCCGGACGGCCGATCGAAAGTGGCCTGCCGCTGAACATGGACACCGTGCTGAAATCGGTTGGCAAGGCGCTGCTGGGTTCCGCGCTGAGCGTGACCCAGGGCTATCAGGGGACGGTTCCGAACCCGTGCGCACGCGCGGGCCTGTGACTGTGCCACCGACGAACGGAGCGGCTTGCCGCTTCGTTCGATCAACGCGATACATCCGATTCCCGAAAGCGCCGCGCGTCGACCGACCGCGGCGCTTTGTCGTTGCGAGCGTGGCTAGTCCCAGAAACTGCGCACCGCGACCGCCACGATCACCGGTACCGAAAACACCAGCGGAATCGCGAAATACTGCGCTTCGCGATCGACGACCCAGCTATAGATCAGCCACGCCACGCCGATCGCGAACGTAATAACGCCAACCAGCACGGCGGCGATATTCACGGCGAGCTTCGAAGGCCGGCGGCGCGCTTTGTCGTTGGAATCGGGTTCGCGCGGGGACGATTTCATCTGAAGAAAGGCCGGAGCCTGGCAGGTGTAAATGCACAGGAGACCCGATCCGCACCGATCCCGCAAGGGGCTGAGCATGCCGGCCCCGGCATCGCCCGTTCCCGCGAGGGAGCGCGAGAGAGCGGGCGAGAGCACGGCCTTACAACCCGAACGACGTCGCCAGCTCGTCGAGTAACGCGCGCTGGAACGCGACGAAGCGTTCTCCCGGCTGCTGCGCGATCGCGAGCTCGAGCATCGGATCGGCGACGTCGGTGCGCATGCCGGTCAGTTCCTCGACGATCGCGAGTCCGCAAAACGGCACATACGCCTCCGAATAGCCGCCTTCGTGAACGATCACGAGCCGCCCGCCGCAGTGACGCTGCGCGGCCTCCTTCACCGCGCGCGTCATGAATCGGTAGCTGTCGGTATGCAGCTGCATGCGCGCGAGCGGATCCACCGCGCTCGCGTCGAGGCCGCTCGCGATGACGATCAGTTCGGGCCGGAACCGCTCCAGCGTGGGCAGCACGATCCGCTCGAATGCGTAGCGATACGCGTCGTCGCCGCTGCCGGCGAGCAGCGGCACGTTCAGGTTCGTGCCGACGCCCGCGCCTTCGCCGCGATCGCCGCCGCCGCTGTAGCCGGGCGGGAAGCAGCGGTCCTGGTGCAGCGAAATCGTCAGCGTATCCGGGTCGTCGTAGTAGATCGATTGCGTGCCGTTGCCGTGGTGCACGTCCCAGTCGATCACCGCGACGCGTTCGATCCCGTGTTTCGCACGCGCGGCCTCGATCGCGATCGGGATGTTCGCGAGCAGGCAGAAGCCCATCGGACGATCGCGCAGGCAGTGATGGCCCGGCGGCCGCGACAGCGAGAACGCGTTGGCCGCACATTCGGCGACCACCGTGTCGACGGCCGCGATCGCGAGGCCTGCGGACAGCGCAGCGATCTCGTAGCTGCCCTTGCCGAACGGCGCGAGATCGCCGAGGTCGCCGCCGTTCGCGTCGCTGAGCGCGCGGAACGCGTCGAGATAGCTCGCGGGATGAATGCGCAGCAGATCGCCGGTCGTGGCCGGCGCGGCACCGTGTATGTCGAGGTGAGCGGCAAGCCCCGACGCCTGCACGAGCGACAGGAAGCGGCGCTTCGAATCGGGCGATTCGGCGTAGCCCGCGCTCGACGGCGGCTGGACCCAGCCGCCGACCGGGAAGAACAGCGCGTGCGTGCCGCTGGTGTGCCAGAAGGTGCGTTCGTCGGTGAAGAAGGCAGTGCGATTCATGGATGGGCTTGACCTGTCACGGTTGGGAGGAAACGGGAATCACGGAAGCGGGCGCGCGGCGATCGATATGACGCAGCGCGGCGAACGATGCGATCGCAACGGCCGTCGCGATCGCGAACAGCGCGTGCATCGTGCCGCCTGCGTCGAGCAGTAGCCCGGCGAGCAGCGGACCGGCCGCGAGGCCCGCGCCGATCACGAAATTGAGCGTCGCGACGAGGCGCCCGGACGTATCGATCTGCGCGACGGTCGCGAGAATGAACGGCAGCACGAAGGTCCACGCGAACTTGAACGCGAAGATCGCGGCGCTGTAGCCGCTCACATGCGGAAGTGCGGCGAGTGCGACGAGCGACGCCGCGAGTAGCGCGTACCCGGCGGCGAGCATCGCCCGCCGCGCGACGCGGCCGCCCGCACACGACGCGAGCGCCGCGCCGGCGATTCCCATCACGCTCGCGATCGCGAGCACGTTGCCGGTCGACTGCGGATCGAGGCCGGCTTGCGCCGCGGCACGGCTCGCGAACGTCCACACGCTGCCGATCGCGAGCGCGACGTACAGCCGCGGCGTATGCGATGCGGCGTCGCGCGTGGTCTGCGCCGACGCGGCCCGTGCGCCGAGCGTCGCCGGAAAGCCGCGCGACAGCGGCGCCGCGATGACGGCAAGCACCGCGAGCGCGACGTAGAGCGCGCGCAGCCCGAACGCGACGAACACGTGAGGCAGCACGAACAGCCCGATCGCGCCCGCGATCAACTGGCCGACGACCCACAGGCCGTATACGCGATCGCTGTTCTTGCTGGTGGCCGCGCTCGTCATGCAGAGCACCATCAACGAGCCGCCGCCGAGCGCGGTGACGGCGCGCAGCGCGAGCAGCGCGACGAAGCCCGGCATCCACACCGCGGTGAGCAGATTGCCCGCGCCGAACAGCGCGATTGCGCAAGCGGCGACGCGGCGCGCATCGACGCGGCCGAGCCACAGATACGACGGCACGGTCGCGAGGCTGAACGCGCCGAGTTCGACGAAGAAGTAGGTGCCGATTTGCGATGCGGACAGTCCGAGCTGCGTCGCGAGCTGACCGGCGACGGCCGGCGCGACGAGCAGCAGCAGCGGCGTGATGGCGGCGAACACGACGAGCGCGACGAGCGTCGAGCGCGCAAAGGTCGATGCGCGGCCGTCGGACGGCGGCGCGGCATCGGAGCAAAGGGTTTTCATGGCGGGTTCCAGGTGGACGGGATCAGAACAGGTGGTACATGCCGACCATCGCGCCGAACTGCGCCGCGCCGGCGAGCGGCGTCGGGTCGTATTCGTAGACGGTCTGCGAGCTCTGGCCGCTGTTGCGCGCATAGCCGACGTTCACATAGGCGACGGTGCGTTTCGACAGCGCATACGTGGTGCTCGCGATGAACAGCGTCGGATGGCCGATTGCCGGCGTGTGCGAATCGGTGTGGTAGACGCCCGCGTTCAGTCCGATTCCGCTCGACGCGATCAGGTAACGCGCGCCGCCCCAGATGACGGTGCGTGCCGCATCGAGGTCGCCGGTCACGCGTTCGACGCCCGCGTAGACGGTGAGCGGCAGCGTCGCGAACGCGTAACGGGCGGCGAGCGTGCCGAGTTCGCGGCGACGGGCGGATGCGTCATCCGCGGCCGTTGCATCGCCATGCGCCTGATGCAGCACCGCGCTCACCGACAGCCCGTTGCTGGTGTACTGGCCGCCCAGTTCCAGCACGCGTCCGGCGCGCGTATTGCCGGCGACGCCGGCCGTGGCGGCGAGCGCTTCGGCGTCGAAGCCGGCGAAGGTCGGCGACTGGTACTTGATCGAGTGGTCGATGAAGTTCGCCGTCATCGGCATGATCACGCCCTGGCCGCTGTACGACGCGTACCACAGCGGGTCGTAGAACAGCGTCTTGTCGAACAGCACGCTGAACTGCCGGCCGAGCGTGACGGTGCCGATCGGGCCCGCGATACCCACGTATGCGCCGCGAAAAAAGGCGTAGCCGGGAGCGGTCGGAGTGCCGTCGTTGACGTTCAGGCCCTGCTCGAGCTTGAACAGCGCACGCCAGCCGCCGCCGAAATCTTCGTTGCCCTTCAGTCCGATCTGCGACGGCACGATGCCGTAGTTCTGCAACTGCACGGCCGAGTGGCGTCCGTCGGCATGCGTCAGGTACTGCACGCCGGTGTCGAGCGCGCCGTACAGCGTGAGTGCCGATTGCGCGTGCGCGGCGACGCTGCACGTAGCGAGCGTCACGACGGCTGCGGTCGCGGCTGTGCGGATGAAGCGGGGTTTCGTCACGTGGGGTTCTCCATACCGTCCTGCATCGGTGTGTGTCGTTGGTGTTGTCGCGACGCAGTGTCCGCAGCAGGAAAGCTGTCGAACAGTCGTACAGATGAACGGTGCGGAAAACCCGCGGAGTGCGGCACACGCGTGCCGCCGCGCTGCCGCGACGCGTGCTGCGCAGCAGCAACGTGCGGCCTACCGTTCAAATGGATGGGGTTGCCGCGTGTTCCGGCAGCGGTGCCCGTCAAAAATGACGATCGCTATAATCGGCCGGTCTGCGTTGCGCGTATCAGCGGCCCGAACGGGCAGGGGAGCGGAAGGTGAGGATCACGACGGATATCGGGCAGGATCTCGACGCGTTGCGCGACGTGCCTGCCGCGATCGTGCTCGACGAATCCGCATGGCCGCCATTGCCGTCCCGCCGCGCCGATTTCGACGGCGTCACGCGCGGCGACGCATCGCAGCGCGCGCTCGGCCTGATGCTGCTCGACCTGTATGCGGTCGCCGCGCAATCCGGGATCGGCGAGTTCGAGTGTCGCTTCTTTTCGCTGTTGCAGGCGCTGATCCCGTTCGATGCCGCGTGGACCGGCGTCGCGACGCACGTGCCGACCGGCCCGGTGATGCACAACAGCTTCCTGTACCGTCTTCCGCACGCGTTTTTCAGCGACTGGAAACGCGTGCGCGACTGCGATCCGCTCGCCCGTCGCACGCTGCTCGGCGCGCATGGCCGCGCGGTGCGGCTGTCGGTCGTCGAGCCGGGGGTCGATGCGCGGTTTCGCGACTGGTGCGTGAAGTACGGGCTCGCGCAACTGATGTGCGTGTGTACGCTCGATCGGCGCTTCGGTCTGACGACGTTCATGTCGATCTACCGGCAGGGCCTGAACCGGCCGTTCAGCGACGATGACGCGAATCGTTTCGAAGAGACGATTCCGCATCTCGCGGCCGCGCTCACGATCAATCGGGCGGCGCAGCTCACGCGCGAGCGCGGCGACGCGGCGGCGCCGGCGGCGCGCGCGCTGTGTGACAACTTCGGCGTGCTGCACCACGCCGATCACGGCTTCGACGACGTGCTGCGTACCGAATGGCCTGAGTGGACGGGGCCGCGCGTGCCGGAGCCGCTGGTCACCCACGTGCGGCGCCAGTCGGGCCAGCCGTTCATCGGCGACGCGTTGCGCATCCAGTGCGTGCCGGTCGCCGGACTGTTCCAGATCGAGGCGCGGCCGCGCTCGCTGCTCGACCGGCTGAGCCCGCGCGAGCTGGCGGCGATCCGCTATTACGGCGCCGGGCGCTCGCACAAGGAGGTGGCGCAGCAGATGGCGATTTCACCGACGACGGTGCGGCATTACCTGCGCTGCGCGTACCGCAAGCTCGGCATGCACGACAAGAGCCAGATCGCCGGCGTGCTCGGTGCGACGGGGCCGACCGACGACGAACCGGCCGAGGCCGGCAGTCCGGTACGGTGAACCGGGCCGACGCGGGTACGTCGCGCGCTCGCATAAATAGTTGTATCCGCAACCATTGAGCGTTATGCTCGTCAGCCCCAGGAGACGAATTTCCATCATGAACGACATGAATTCAGGGTCGGTGCGTGCGGCGGTGGTCGGTGTCGGCGCGATCGGCGGATTGCTCGCGGCGGCGCTGTCGCGGGCCGGCATGACCGTGAGCGCGTACGCGCGCGGCGCGACGCTCGATGCGTTGAACGCGCACGGTGTGCGCGTGATCGACGAGACGGGCGCGATGTCGTCGATTCCCGTGCGCGCGAGCAACGATGCGGCCGCGCTCGGCGTGCAGGACTACGTGGTGATCGCGCTGAAGGCGCAGGCGTTGCCGGCGCTGGCCGCGCGCATCGCACCGCTGGTCGGGCCCCACACCGTGATCGTCGCCGCGATGAACGGGCTGCCGTGGTGGTTCACGCACGGTCTCGCGGGGGCGATCGACGGTGTACCGCTCGACGCGGTCGATCCGGGCGGCGCGGTGTCGGCGGCGCTGCCGCCTGCGCAGGCGATCGGCTGCGTCGTGCATCTGTCGTCGAGCACCGATGGGCCGGGTGTCGTGCGCCGCGGACGCGGCAATCGCCTGATCGTCGGCTCGCCCGATCCGCGACTCGATGCGCCGACGGCGCGGCTCGCGGCGGCGCTTGCCGCGGGCGGCTTCGACGTCGAGTCGACGCCGGCGATCCGCGCCGAGATATGGACGAAGCTGTGGGGCAACATGAACATGAATCCGCTGAGCGCGCTGACGGGTTCGACCGCCGAGCAGTTGCTCGACGATCCGTACACGGAGCATCTTGCGTTGCGGATGATGGAGGAGGCTGCTGCGGTCGGCGCGAAGCTCGGTCTTCACACCGGGATGAGCGGGCCGGAGCGGATCGCGGTGACGCGCAAGCTCGGGGCGTTCAAGACGTCGATGCTGCAGGATTTCGAGGCGGGGCGTCCGCTCGAGATCGGGCCGATCCTCGGCGTGTTTCCGGAACTGGGCCGCAAGCTCGATGTGCCGACGCCATATTGCGACGCGGTGCTCGGCTTGCTGCGTCAGCGGGCGGAAAACAGCGGGCTGTAGCAGAGGGCGGCCGGTATGCGGAGGCGGTTGCGGACCGGGGAGGACAACGTTCGCCGTGTACCGGGGCGGGGGAGGCCGGACGGCGGCCCGGTGCACTCACGCAACCCGGGCGGCCAGCTGATTCATCTGAATAAAACAGGGCGGCCTGCATCGTGCGTGACGCACTCGCGGGGCCGCCCGTCGATCCGATGTTTGTTGCGACGCACGCGGTACCGCACCGAGCAACGCGCGGCGCGGACATCGAGCGTTGGGCCGCCTCAGTTATCCTGTTCGATCGCGTGCGCGACGACCTTGTCGAGCAGCCGCTCGAACGTCTGGCGCTCGCTGTCGGACAGGCCCGCGAGCAGGCCTTCGTTCCACTTGCGCACGATCGGCATGATCTTGCGATTCAGCGCGCGGCCGTCTGCGGTCAGCGCGATCAGCACGATCCGGCCGTCCTCCTCGCTCGCGCTGCGCTCGAGCAACCCCTGGCGCAGCAGAGCTTCGGCCGCGCGGCTCGCCTGGCTTTTGTCGAGATTGGTGTGGCGCGCGAGATCCATGATCGAGAACGGACCGAAGGCGCCGACGGCGGCGATTACGCGCGCCTCGGGCAGCGAGATGTCCAGCTTGTGCCGGTACACCTCGGCGATCCCGCGGTCGGATCGCTTCGTGAGCGCGTGGAGGCGATAGGTCAGAAACTGATCGAGCCCGGCTTGACGGCCTTTCATGTCGAATCCTGAAGAAAAAGGGCGGGCCCGATTGTTCCTGTATCGCGCGCTCGGGTCAACGGTCAGTGTGCGCCGTACTTCAGCCGTGTCAACTGTTCGGCTTCGTTAGCGAGCAGGTTCGCCGCATCGCGGATCGCGACGTCGAGCGTGATCGGCCCGGGTGCCGGCGAGAAACAGCCGGAAAAATGCTCGGACAGGCGCGGCAGCGCGGCCGGGTCGACTGCGCCCGACAGCAGCGACGCGGGCACGCCCGCGGCCTGCGCATGGCGGCACGCGATGAACGGTGCCTTGCCGTGCAGTGTCTGCACGTCGGAGCGGCCTTCGCCAGTGATCAGCCAGTCGGCGCCCGCGAGCGCCGTATCGAGGCCGACTTGCCGTGCGACGACTTCCGCGCCGGCTTCGAACCGCGCGCCCAGCATGTGCAGCGCGAAACCGAGACCGCCTGCGGCGCCGGCGCCGGCCAAGTCGCGGCTGCGCCGGTCGAGCGCGGCTTCAAGCAGGTCCGCGAAGCGCGCGAGCGCGGCGTCGAGGGGCGCAACCTGCTCGGGCGTCACGCCTTTTTGCGGACCGAACACGGCGGTTGCGCCATGCGCGCCCGTCAGCGGGTTGTCGACGTCCGACATGCCGATGAATTCGGCTTCCTTCAGGCGCGGATCGAGCTCCGACACGTCGATGCGCGCGATGTCGGCGAGCCGTGCCGGGACGGGTTCCACCGGCTGGTCGGCCGCATCGAAGCATTGCAGGCCGAGGCCGGCGAGAAGGCCGGCGCCTGCGTCGTTGGTGCTGCTGCCGCCGAGGGCGACGAAGAAGCGGCGCACGCCTTCGTCGAGCAGCGTGCGGATCGCTTCGCCCATCCCGCGCGTGCTGCGCGCCTCGACCGGTACGCTCATGCCGACCGCATCGGTGATGCCGACGATCTCGGCCGTCTCGACGATCGCGGTGCGCGCGTCGATCACGCCGAGCGCCGCGTCGCGTGCCGCGAGCGACGCGCCGGCCACCCGCAGCGTGCGCCGCGTGCCGCCGCCGGCCAGCATCGCATCGAGCGTGCCTTCGCCGCCGTCGGCCATCGGGCAGCAGCGCACGACCGCATCGGGCCGGGCACGGCGGATGCCGGTGGCGATCGCGTCCGCGACCTGCTCGGCGGAAAGCGAGCCTTTGAACGAATCGGGCGCGATGACGACGACAGGCGCGGACGGGTGTTGCGGCATGGTGTCTCCGGAAGGCGAAATTGGTGTGAAGAATCGCGGTCGCGACGGCGGCGCACGCTCAATCGGAGCTTACAGGATGGCGGGCCCGCGGTGGATATGGCGTTCGGCATAGCGGCGATCCGCTCGCATTGCCGCGTACGGGAAGCAGACGACACGCCGGGTACGCACGTGAGTCGTGCCGATCTGGCGGTATGAGGAAGATTGTTTGCTAGAATAGTCGATTCTTCCGGCCAAAGCCGTGCTCCGAGCCGCTTGCGCTAGCCATCCGGCGCGTGCAGGGATGGCGTGGCGCTCCGGCGCGGCGTGTGTGACGCACCTACGTGCACCTCACGCCGCAGGCAGGCACGGCAAGGAAAACCCGATTCGCTCGAATAATTTTAGGACGATTGAAGCCATGGCTAACGTTGTTGAGAACCTCGGCAAGCTTGAACGCCGCGTGACGATTTCCCTGCCGAAAGACACCGTGCAGAAGGAAATCGACGCCCGTATCCAGAAACTCGCGAAGAACGTGCGCATGCCGGGTTTCCGCCCGGGCAAGGTGCCGCTGAAGATGGTCGCCCAGCAATACGCGGGTCAGGTCGAAGCGGAAGTGCTGAGCGACAAGATCGGCCAGGAGTTCTTCACGATCAGCCGCGCGGAAAACCTGCGCGTCGCTGGCCAGCCGAGCTTCGAGCCGAAGCAGGAGCAGGCTGAAGATGCATACGCGTTCGACGCGACGTTCGAGGTCTACCCGGAAGTGAAGATCGGCGATCTGGCGACGGCTGAAGTCGAGCGCTCGACGACGTCGATCGGCGACGCCGAAATCGACCGCACGCTGGACATCCTGCGCAACCAGCGCGTGCACTTCCACGCACGCGGCGAAGCCGGCGAGCACGGCGACGGCGGTGCGGATACCGCAGCGAAGAACGGCGACCGCGTGACGGTCGACTTCGTCGGCAAGATCGACGACGTCGCGTTCCAGGGCGGCACCGCGGAGGACTTCCCGTTCGTGCTCGGCGAAGGCCGCATGCTGCCGGAATTCGAAACGGCGGCGCTCGGCCTGAAGGTCGGCGAAGCGCGTACGTTCGACCTCAAGTTCCCGGACGACTACCACGGCAAGGACGTGGCAGGCAAAACGGCACAGTTCACGGTCACAATGAAGAAGATCGAGTGGCCGCACCTGCCGGAAATCGACGCTGAATTCGCAAAATCGCTGGGCATCGAAGACGGCGACCTGACGAAGATGCGTGCCGAGATCAAGGAAAACCTCGAGCGCGAAGCAAAGCGCCGCACGCAATCCATCGTCAAGAACCAGGTGATGGACGCGCTGCTGAAGATTTCCGAACTCGACGTGCCGAAGGCGCTGATCGAGCAGGACCAGCAACGTCTCGTCGAAATGGCTCGCCAGGATCTGGCGCAGCGCGGCGTGCCGAACGCGAAGGACGCACCGATCCCGGCCGAGATGTTCGCCGAGCAGGCAGAGCGTCGCGTGAAGCTGGGCCTCGTGCTGGCCGAACTCGTGAAGTCGAACGGCCTCGAAGCGAAGCCGGAACAGATCCGCGCGGAAGTCGACGAGTTCGCGAAGAGCTACGAAGACCCGAAGGAAGTGGTCCGCTGGTATTATTCGAACCAGCAGCGCCTCGCCGAGATGGAAGCGTTCGTCGTTGAGAGCAACGTCGTCGACTTCGTGCTGGGCAAGGCAAAGGTGACGGACAAGGAAGTGAGCTTCGAGGCACTCGCGAGCGCATCGGCGCAAGCGTAAGTGTCGCTCTAGCGGCGTGCCGGCTGTCGGAGCGACGGCCCGCACGCCGTTTTTACGTCAAGCGCGCGGTTGCCATTAATATGGCGATTGAGCGGGCGGCTTCCCTCCGTTCAATTTTCCATTCGAACAAGGTTTATTGAATGATCACTCGTGCTGAATTGCTGGACATGCTTGCTTCGAACGCGCCGCAGGGTTTCGAGGCGCAAGCGCTGGGACTGGTGCCGATCGTCGTCGAAACGAGCGGCCGCGGCGAGCGTTCGTACGATATCTATTCGCGTCTCCTGAAGGAGCGCCTGGTGTTCATGGTCGGCGAAGTCAACGACCAGACCGCCAACCTCGTCGTCGCGCAATTGCTGTTCCTCGAGAGCGAGAATCCCGACAAGGACATCAGCCTCTACATCAACAGCCCGGGCGGCTCTGTGTCGGCCGGCATGGCGATCTACGACACGATGCAGTTCATCAAGCCGGACGTCTCCACGCTCTGCATGGGCCTCGCGGCCAGCATGGGTGCGTTCCTGCTCGCATCGGGCGCGAAGGGCAAGCGCTTTGCGCTGCCGAACTCGCGCGTGATGATTCACCAGCCGCTCGGCGGTGCACGCGGCCAGGCTTCGGACATCGAAATCCAGGCACGCGAAATCCTGTACCTGAAGGAACGGCTGAACAATCTGCTCGCGCAGCACACGGGCCAGGACGTCGAGCGCATCGCGCGCGACACCGACCGTGATAACTTCATGTCGAGCGAGGACGCGAAGGCGTACGGGCTGATCGATCAGGTGCTGCTGAAGCGCCCCTGAGTTTAAGTAGGGTGCCGCCCCGATTCGTGCGGCGCCCCGTGGCGTCCGAAACGCGTTGAGCATCTGCGGCAAGCGCATCCAGCCGGCTCCGGTCGCGCCCTAGGCGCGGCGTCCGGAGCATTCGGCGTATCATGTCATTTACCTGTCCGGAGGCTCTACATTCATGGCGGACAAAAAAGGTTCGAACAGCGAGAAGCTGTTGTATTGCTCGTTTTGCGGGAAGAGCCAGCATGAGGTGAAAAAACTCATCGCGGGCCCGTCGGTATTCATCTGCGATGAATGTATCGACCTCTGCAACGAGATCATTCGCGACGAGGCGGCTGCCGCCGGCGTCGAGGCCAGCCTGTCCCGGTCGGATCTGCCGAGCCCGCAGGAAATTCGCGACATCCTCGATCAGTACGTGATCGGCCAGGAGCGCGCGAAGAAGATCCTCGCGGTGGCCGTGTACAACCACTACAAGCGCCTGAAGCATCTCGACAAGAAGGACGACGTCGAGCTGTCGAAAAGCAACATCCTGCTGATCGGCCCGACGGGCTCCGGCAAGACGCTGCTCGCGCAGACGCTCGCGCGGTTGCTCAACGTGCCGTTCGTGATCGCGGACGCGACGACGCTGACCGAAGCCGGCTACGTCGGCGAGGACGTCGAGAACATCATCCAGAAGCTGTTGCAGAACTGCAACTACGAGGTCGACAAGGCTCAGCGCGGGATCGTCTACATCGACGAAATCGACAAGATCAGCCGCAAGTCGGACAACCCGTCCATCACGCGCGACGTGTCGGGCGAGGGCGTCCAGCAGGCGCTGCTGAAGCTCGTCGAGGGCACGATGGCATCGGTGCCGCCGCAGGGCGGCCGCAAGCATCCGAACCAGGATTTCATCCAGGTCGACACGACCAACATCCTGTTCATCTGCGGCGGTGCATTCGACGGTCTCGAGAAGGTGATCACGGACCGTACCGAAAAGACGGGCATCGGCTTCGGCGCGACGGTCAAGAGCAAGCAGGAACGCGACGCGGGCGAAGTGCTGCGCGAAACGGAACCGGAAGACCTGATCAAATTCGGTCTGATCCCCGAATTGATCGGCCGTCTGCCGGTGGTAGCGACGCTCGGCAAGCTCGATGAAGCCGCGCTGATGAAGATCCTCGTCGAGCCGAAGAACGCGCTCGTCAAGCAGTATCACAAGTTGTTCGCGATGGAGCGCGTCGAGCTGGAGATCCGGCCGGGCGCACTGCAGGCGGTCGCCCGCAAGGCGATCCGCCGCAAGACCGGCGCGCGCGGGCTGCGTTCGATCATCGAGCAGGCATTGCTCGACGTGATGTACGAATTGCCGGCGATGAAGGGGGTCAGCAAGGTCATCATCGACGAGAACGTCATCGATGGCGACGGCAAGCCCCTGCTGATCTATGAGGACACGCCGAAGGTGGCGGGTTCGAACTGACCGGCTTGCCGACGATGTTCTGCGGAAAAGGCCGTTCATGAGTCCGTGGGCGGCTTTTTTTCGTTTATCTTGTGGGTAACTCTGACTCGAAACGCGGTGGTTACTTTCTTACCGAATATTTCCCGCACTTGAAGGCTTGCAATTCGTTGTGGCGGCCTCAATTACCGAACAATTGATTCCACTCATGGGGAAATGAAATGTCAGGCACCCAACTTCTTCCGCCGGAACGCATCACGCTCCCGCTGCTGCCGCTGCGGGATGTCGTCGTTTTCCCGCACATGGTGATTCCGCTCTTCGTGGGCCGGCCGAAATCGATCAAGGCCCTCGAAGCAGCGATGGAAGGCGGCAAGCACATCATGCTCGTCGCCCAGAAAACCGCGGCCAAGGACGAACCGACCGAAAAAGACATGTACGAGGTCGGTTGTATCGCCAACATCCTGCAGATGCTGAAGCTGCCGGACGGCACCGTGAAGGTGCTCGTCGAGGGCCTGCAGCGCGCGAAGGCGTTGTCGATCGAAGAGCAGGAGACGCAGTTCTCCTGTGAAGTGATGCCGCTCGAGCCCGATCACGCCGACAGCGCGGAAACGGAAGCGCTGCGCCGCGCGATCGTGTCGCAGTTCGACCAGTACGTGAAGCTGAACAAGAAGATCCCGCCGGAGATTCTCACGTCGCTGTCGGGCATCGACGAAGCCGGTCGCCTCGCCGACATGATCGCCGAGCGTCTGCCGCTCAAGCTCGACCAGAAGCAGCACATCCTCGAGATGTTCCCGGTCATCGAGCGCCTCGAGCACCTGCTCGCGCAGCTCGAAGCCGAGATCGACATCCTGCAGGTCGAAAAGCGCATCCGCGGGCGCGTGAAGCGCCAGATGGAAAAGAGCCAGCGCGAGTACTACCTGAACGAACAGGTCAAGGCGATCCAGAAGGAACTGGGCGAAGGCGAAGAGGGTGCGGATCTCGAGGAACTCGAGAAGCGCATCAACGCCGCGCGCATGCCGAAGGAAGCGAAGAAGAAGGCCGACGCCGAACTCAAGAAGCTGAAGCTGATGTCGCCGATGTCGGCGGAAGCGACCGTCGTGCGCAACTACATCGACACGCTGATCGGCCTGCCGTGGCGCAAGAAGAGCAAGGTCAACAACGACCTGTCGAACGCCGAGCAGGTGCTCGACGAGGATCACTTCGGCCTCGAGAAGGTCAAGGAACGCATCCTCGAATATCTCGCGGTGCAACAGCGCGTGGACAAGGTCAAGGCGCCGATCCTGTGCCTCGTCGGGCCTCCCGGCGTCGGCAAGACCTCGCTCGGCCAGTCGATCGCTCGCGCGACGAACCGCAAGTTCGTCCGGATGGCGCTCGGCGGCGTGCGTGACGAAGCCGAGATCCGCGGCCACCGCCGGACGTACATCGGCTCGATGCCGGGCAAGATCCTGCAAAGCCTTGCGAAGGTCGGCGTGCGCAATCCGCTCTTCCTGCTCGACGAAGTCGACAAGATGGGCATGGATTTCCGCGGCGATCCGTCGTCGGCGCTGCTCGAAGTGCTCGATCCGGAACAGAACCACACGTTTGCAGACCACTACATCGAAGTCGACTTCGATCTGTCGGACGTGATGTTCGTCGCGACGTCGAACTCGCTGAACATCCCGCCGCCGCTGCTGGACCGGATGGAAGTGATTCGTCTGTCGGGTTACACGGAAGACGAGAAGGTCAGCATCGCGCAGCGTTACCTGCTGCCGAAGCAAAAGAAAAACAACGGTCTGAAGGACGGCGAGATCGAGGTCACCGAGCAGGCGATCCGCGACATCATCCGCTACTACACGCGCGAAGCCGGTGTGCGTTCGCTTGAGCGGGAAGTGTCGAAGATCTGCCGCAAGGTCGTGAAGATGCTGCTGCTGAAGAAGGCATCGGGCGCGATCAAGGTCGATGGCGAAAACCTCGACACGTTCCTCGGCGTACGCAAGTACGACTTCGGCCTCGCAGCGAAGGAAAACCAGGTCGGTCAGGTGACGGGCCTCGCGTGGACGGAAGTCGGCGGCGACCTGCTGACGATCGAAGCCGCGGTGATGCCGGGCAAGGGCAACGTGATTCGCACGGGTTCGCTCGGCGACGTGATGAAGGAGTCGGTCGAGGCTGCGCGTTCGGTCGTGCGCTCGCGTTCGCGACGTCTGGGCATCAAGGACGAAGCGTTCGAGAAGCAGGACATCCACATCCACGTGCCGGAAGGCGCAACGCCGAAGGACGGTCCGTCCGCTGGCGGTGCGATGACGACCGCGCTGGTGTCGGTGCTGACGGGGATTCCCGTGCGTGCCGACGTCGCGATGACGGGCGAAATCACGCTGCGTGGCGAAGTGCTGCCGATCGGCGGGCTGAAGGAAAAACTGCTGGCGGCGCATCGTGGCGGCATCAAGCTCGTGCTGATCCCGGAAGAGAACGTGAAGGATCTCGCGGACATTCCGGACAACGTGAAGAACGCGATCGAGATCGTGCCGGTCCGCTGGATCGACAAGGTGCTCGAACTCGCGCTCGAACGTACGCCGACCCCGCTGCCGCCGGAAGAAGAGGCGAAGGCGGCGGCACCGGTTGGCGAGGCGGCGAAGGATGCCGGCTCGACGGAAGTCGTCAAGCACTGAGCGTCCGAACGCCGTCCCTGACGGTTGTTCACGAAACCCGCGGCGTGTCCGCGGGTTTTTTATGCGAGTCGGCGTGGCGTGCGAATGGATGGATGTTAAAAAAATTCGCATTCGGGCTTGGCAAAATGATCTGGAATGAATTAAACTCGCAGGCTCGCTGGTTGTTGATGCCGAAACGCAGATCGCAGCCAGAACGAATCGGAAACGGGTGCTTAGCTCAGCTGGTAGAGCGGCGCCCTTACAAGGCGTAGGTCGGGGGTTCGAACCCCTCAGCACCCACCAGTTTCACGATTCAGCCAGACCAAGGAGCGGTAGTTCAGTCGGTTAGAATACCGGCCTGTCACGCCGGGGGTCGCGGGTTCGAGTCCCGTCCGCTCCGCCAGAAAATGAAGAAGCCCGCCTCGTGCGGGCTTTTTCATTTGCGTCGTCGGTTGCGCCCGCTTGCGGGCGCGTGACTGCGGAGTGGAGGAAGCCGCCTGCGCGGCTTCCGGCGGGACGCGAAGGGCTGCGCATGTATGCGCAGCCGCGGCCTGCAGGATGTAGGCGAGTCCCGTCCGCTCCGCCAGAAAATGAAGAAGCCCGCCTCGCGCGGGCTTTTTCATTTGCGTCGTCGGTTGCGCCCGCTTGCGGGCGCGATCGTCGAGTCGAGGAAGCCGCCTGCTTTTCTCCCGTCCCACCCTGTATGTTGTAATATCGGACGTTTTGTCCAATTTTCCCGTCACGCATGCTCGATTTCTTCCGTAATCACCAGCGCCTGATGATGGCGCTCCTGCTCCTGATCGTGTTGCCGGGGCTGGGTTTCGTCGGGATCCAAGGTTTCCGCGGGTTCTTCGACGACAGTGCGAACGTCGCGGCGGTCAACGGGCACAAGATCACGCGAGTCGAATTCGACGGCGCGTTCCGTCAGCAGATCGACCAGGCGCGCCAGGCGCTCGGCGGGCAGTTCGACATCAAGGCGTTCGATACACCCGAACACCGCAAGCAAGTGCTCGATGGCCTGATCCAGCAACGTGTGCTGGCCGACGAGACGCAGCGTCTGCACCTCACTGCTTCCGACAACGCAGTGCGCGACGCACTGATGAGCGACCCGATGATCGCGTCGCTGAAGAAGCCGGACGGTTCGATCGACGTCGAACGCTATGCACAGCTGCTGTCGTTCCAGGGAATGACGCCCGAGCAGTATCAGGAGCGCGTGCGCTACAGCCTCGCGCTGCAGCAGATTCCGGCGAGCATCGTGTCGAGCGCGTTTACGCCGAAGAGCCTCGCGCAGCGTCTGTCGGAACTGGCCGCGCAGCAGCGCGAAGTGCAGGCGCTCGTATTGAAGACGAGCGATTACGCAGCGAAGGTGCAGCCGACCGATGCGCAGCTCGCCGCGTACTACGACGCGCACAAGCAGAGCTTCGCGACGCCGGAAACCGCGACGATCCAGTACCTCGTCTATTCGCCGGCCGCAGCCGCCGCGAGCGCGCAGCCGACCGATGCGGACATCAAGAAGTTCTATGACGACAATCCGACGCACTTCCGCACGGAAGCGCAGGCGCGCGTGAGCCACATCTTCATCGCCGCGGCGAGCGACGCAAGCGCTGCCGACAAGGCGGCAGCGAAGGCGAAGGCCGAGCAACTGCTGGCCGACGTGAAGGCGCATCCGGACCAGTTCGCGCAGATCGCGCAGAAGAACTCGCAGGACGCGCCGTCTGCCGCGAAGGGCGGCGACCTCGGCTTCATCACGCGCGGTTCGACGGCGGGCGGCAAGGCATTCGACGACGCGGCATTTTCGCTGAAGCAAGGCGAGATCAGCGGTGTCGTGCAGTCGGATCTCGGCTTCCACATCCTGAAGGCGACCGAAGTGAAGCCATCGGTGATCAAGCCGTTCGCGGACGTGAAGGACCAGATCGCCGCGGACCTGAAGCAGCAGTATGCGTCGAAGGCATTCTCGGACAACGCGGAAGGCTTCACGTCGACCGTGTATGAAAAGGCGAAGTCGCTGCAGCCGGCTGCGGACAAATACAAGCTGACGATCCAGACGGCCACCGTCACGCCGACACCGAATCCGCAACTGCCGCCGACGAGCCCGCTGAACAATCCGAAGTTCCTGGCGGCCGTGTTCGCGAGCGACTCGGTGAAAAACCAGAACAACACGCAGGCGATCGACGTCGGCAACAACACGCTGATCTCCGCGCACGTCACGAACTACAAGCCGGCGGCCGTGCCCGCGCTCGACACGATCAAGGACGCCGTGCGTCAGAAGGTGATCGCCGAGCAGGCCGCGGAACTTGCGAAGAAGGAAGGCGCGGCGAAACTGGCCGAGCTGCAGAAGTCGAAGTCGACCGACGGGTTCGGTGCCGCGCAGAAGGTGTCGCGTACGCAATCGCAGGGCCTGACGCCGGCGGCATTGAGCGCCGTCTACAAGGTCGATGCGAAGACGCTGCCGGCCTACATCGGCGTCGATCTTGGTGCGGACGGTTACGCGATCTATCGCGTGAACGCGGTGATCCCGGGTTCGGCGGTCGATCCGCAGCAACTCGCAGCCGCGCAGCAGCAGATGGCGCAGGTCGAAGCGCAGAGCGAGGGCGAAGCGTATCTCGCCGCGCTGCGCGACCGTTCGAAGGTGAAGCTGTATGGTACGGCGCCCCGTGCGCAGGACGAGGACAACTGAGCATCGCTCAGGCGTTCACTGTTCCGCACGTCACGACAAAAAGCCCCGCTCGAAGCGGGGCTTTTTGTTTTCCGGCGTGGCGGTAGTATCAGCCGCGCGGCTTGCCGAGCAGCGGCTTCAGCGCCGGCCAGACGTTGTCAAGCAGAATGCCTTGCGCCTGCTGTGTCGGATGCATCTGATCCGACTGGAACATCTCCGGCTTGTTCTCGATGCCGGCGAGCAGGAACGGCACGAGCGGCACCTCGAGTTCCTTCGACAGCCGCGTATAGACCGCGTGGAATTTCTGCGTATAGTCGGGCCCGTAGTTGGCCGGCACGTACATGCCGACCAGCACGACCTTCGCATGGGCGTGCCGCGCATCGGCGATGATGTCGCGCAGGTTCTGCTCGGTCGTCGCGAGTGGCACGCCGCGCAGCGCATCGTTCGAACCGAGCTCGACGACGACGATCGACGGCTTGAGCCGTTGCAGGACGGCGGGCAGTCGCGCGCGGCCGCCGCTCGTCGTGTCGCCGCTGACGCTTGCGTTCGCAACGCTATAATCGATTCGTCCGGTCGCGAGCCGCTGCCGCAGCAGCGCAACCCAGCCCGTGTCCCGCGGCAGCCCGTATTCGGCCGATAGGCTGTCGCCGAGTACGACGAGCATGGGCTGGCCCGACGACTGCGCGGCAACCGTCGCCGCCAGCGCGGGCACGGTTGCCGCGAGCAGGGTACCCAGCAGTGCGGCGAGCGCCGCACGTCTTTTCCAGCGAAATGTCGTGTCCATGTTCAAGATTACCGATCCGATCATCGAAGTCCATGACGTATGCAAGCGGGTCGCCGACGCGACGGGCGAACTGACGATCCTCGACGGCATCACGCTCGCGGTGCGGCCCGGCAGCAGCCTCGCGATCGTCGGTGCGTCGGGGTCGGGCAAATCGACGCTGCTCGGCCTGCTTGCGGGGTTGGACAGCGCGACGAGCGGCACGGTTCGCCTGCTCGGCCGCGCGCTCGACCAGCTCGACGAGGACGAGCGCGCCGCGCTGCGCAATGGGGCGGTCGGCTTCGTGTTCCAGTCGTTCCAGTTGATGCCGCACCTGACCGCGCTCGAAAACGTGATGCTGCCGCTCGAACTGCAGGGCGGCATCAGTGCGCGCGAGGCGGCCGATCGTGCGCGCACGCTGCTCGTGCAGGTCGGCCTCGCCGAACGCATCGCGCATTATCCGAAGCTGCTGTCGGGTGGCGAGCAGCAGCGTGTCGCGCTCGCGCGCGCGTTTGTCACCCGACCGGCGATCCTGTTCGCGGATGAGCCGACCGGCAGCCTGGACGCAGCGACGGGGCACGCGGTCATCGACCTGATGTTCGAGTTGAATCGAACGCACGGCGCAACGCTCGTGCTCGTCACGCACGATACCGAACTCGCACGGCGCTGCGCGACGACGGTAACGATCGAAGCCGGACGCATCGTCGCCCCGCACGCGGTGTAGTACCGCACTGTATTTCCTCGCCGGCCGTGCAGGCGCGTTTCACGCCTGTACGGCCGGCATGCGCATCGCGCGTCGCGTCAGCGCTTGAGCGCCGCACGTGCGCGCTCGATCAGCGCGGCGGTCGACGAATCGTGCTTCGCGGGATCGACCGACTCGGCCGACAGGTCGGCTTCGACGACCTTGCCGAGAATCTTGCCGAGCTCGACGCCCCACTGGTCGAACGGATTGATGTCCCACACCGTCGCCTGCACCAGCACCTTGTGCTCGTACAGCGCGATCAGCGCGCCGAGCGCGCGCGGCGTCAGCGCGTCGACGAGCAGCGTCGTCGTCGGGCGGTTGCCGGGGAACGTGAGGTGCGGTGCGAGCGCTTCCTTGCCGGGGCCGGCGACCTTGCGCGCTTCGTCGAGCGTGCGGCCGAGCATCAGCGCTTCACTTTGCGCGAAGCAGTTCGCGAGCAGCTTCGGATGATGGCTCGCGAGCGGATGCTCGGGCGTCAGCACCGCGACGAAGTCGATCGGCACGATCGTCGGGCCCTGGTGCAGCATCTGGAAGAACGCATGCTGGCCGTTGGTGCCCGGCTCGCCCCACGTGACGGCCGATGTCGGGTAGTCGACGAACGTGCCGTCCAGACGCGCGGACTTGCCGTTGCTTTCCATCTCGAGCTGCTGCAGGTACGACGGCAGGTAGTGCAGCGCTTCCGAATACGGCGCGACGAGATAGCTCTGCGAGCCGAAGAAGTTGCGATACCAGATGCCGATCAGGCCGAGCAGCACCGGCAGGTTGCGTTCGAGCGGCGCTTCGCGGAAATGACGATCCATGTCGTTCGCGCCGGCGAGCAGCTCGTCGAACTGTTCCGGTCCGATCGCAATCATGATCGACAGGCCGACCGCCGACCACAGCGAATAGCGGCCGCCGACCCAGTCCCACATTTCGAACACGTTGTCGGCCGCGATGCCGAACTTCACGACTTCGGCCGGGTTGGCCGACACGCCGACGAAGTGCTTCGCGAGCGCGTCCTCGGGGCAGCCGCGCGCGACGAACCAGTCGCGCAGCGAGCGTGCGTTCGTCATCGTTTCGAGCGTCGTGAAGGTCTTCGACACGATGATCGCGAGTGTTTCTTCCGGATCGACCTGCTCGAGCACGCGCGCGAGATCGGCGCCGTCGACGTTCGACACGAAGTGCGTCGAGATGTCCGGCGTCGCGACGTGGTGCAGCGCGTGCGTGACCATCTTCGGTCCGAGATCCGAGCCGCCGATGCCGATGTTGATCACGTGGCGGATGCGTTTGCCCGTGTAGCCCGTCCATGCGCCGCTGCGCACGGCGCGTGCGAAGGTCGCCATCTTCGCGCGTTCGGCGCTGACCTGCGCATGGAACGGCGCTTGCGGGTCGGTCGCGCGCAACGCCGTGTGCAACGCTGCGCGGCCTTCGGTCGGGTTGACGATCTCGCCGGCGAACATGGCGTCGCGGCGCGCTTCGACGCCCGCTTCGCGGGCCAGTTGCACGAGCAGGCGCAGCGTGTCGTCGTTGATGCGGTTCTTCGAGAAATCGGCCGTGAGGCCGCCGCCCGGGATCGTGAAGCGTTCGGCGCGGGTCGGTGCGTGGTCGTTTTCCGGCGCGAACCAGTCGCGCAGCCGCGCATGGCGGATCTGTTCGAAGTGGGATTGAAGGGCAGTCCAGGCGGGGAGCGAATTCAGCGTCATGGCGGTTCGAGTGAAGCGTGAATCGGGAGGAATGCCGCGCCGGCGCATCGGGATCGGAAGGCCGGCGGACGAGAGGGCCCGCCGTGCGGCGGGGCACTCAGTATAGCGGCGTTATATGTCGGCGCACGGCGACGGGTAAAAAAGGCGATTGATCAGCGTGCGCACCATCGGTGCGAGCTCGCCCGCGGCGAGGCCGGCCGGCCCCGTGCCGTTCGCAGTGAGCGTGTCCGCTGCGAGGCCGTGCAGATAGACGCCTGCCAGCGCGGCTTCGTACGGCGCGACGCGCTGCGCGAGCAGCGCGCCGACCAGGCCGCCCAGCCCCTCCCCCGTCCCGCCGGTGGCGAGCGCCGCTTGCCGGTCCGGTTGATCGTGACGCGATCGTCGGGCGCCGCAACCACCGTGCCCGAACGGCCTCAGCACGACGATGCTGGCGTAGCGCGCGGCGAGCGCCTGCGCCGCGGCCAGCCGGTCGTGCTGCACGGTCGCGGTGTCGGTGCCGAGCAGCCGGGCCGCTTCGAGCGGATGCGGCGTCAGCACGCATGCGTTGCCGCGCGCACCGCGTGCGGCAACGGCCGCCGCGAGGTCGGCGTGGGTCGCGACGAGGGTCAGCGCGTCGGCGTCGAGCAGCGCGGCAGCATCGTGCGCGAGCGCGTCGCGCACGAGCGTCGCTGCGGCCTCGCGTGTGCCGAGGCCGCAGCCCGCCGCGATCGCGGACATTGCAGCGAGGTCGAGGCCGTCGGCCGGATGCAGCATCAGTTCGGGAAACGGCGGATCGTACGGCGGCGCGCCGGCGCCCAGGAAGCCGACATGCACCTTGCCGGCGCCGGCGAACAGCGCGGCACGCGCGGCGAGGATCGGCGCGCCGCACATTCCCGTATCGCCGCCGAGCACCGCGAGGCTGCCGAACGTGCCCTTGTGCGATGCGAACGCGCGTGCGGGCAGCGCGGCGGCGAACCGCGCAGGCGCATTCAGCACGACGGCCGGCACGGCGGGGGGCGCGACGTCGAGCGATGCGATCTCGATCTCGCCGGCGAAGTCGCGGCCGTCGCCCGTGTAAAGACCCGGCTTCGCGCCGATGAAGGTCAGCGTATGCGTGGCGGCGACCGCGACGCCCGCACCGACGATTCGGCCCGTGTCGCTGTCGAGCCCGCTCGGCACGTCCAGCGCGAGCACGCGGCCGCCGCTTCGCGCGTGCGCGGCGATGCGCGCGGCCTGCGCGGCGAACGGGCCTTCGAGCGCACGGCCGAGGCCGATCCCGAACAGGCCGTCGACGACCCATGCGTAATCGTCGAGCGACGCGGGCGGTTCGCTCGACAGCGGCACGCCGGCCGCGCGAGCGAGGCCGAGCGCCCATTGCGCATCGTCCGGTTTGACCGGCACGGGCATCCACGCCTGCGTCGCGACGCCGAGCTGCTGCAGTTGCGCGGCGGCCACCAGCGCGTCACCGCCATTGTTGCCCGGGCCGACTGCGAACCAGACAGGGCGCTCGTCGCCGGCGACCCGTTCGGACAGCCAGCGCGCGGTGGCGGCGCCGGCGCGGCCCATCAGCGTGTGGGGCGGCAGCTCGGCGGTCGCGGCGGCCTCGACCGCACGCAGGTCGGCGACGCGCAGCAGCGCGATCGGAGTGGAATCGGGAAGCGGGCGGGCAAGGGTCATCGCGGGATCGTGACGGCAGGGAGGATGCCGCCCGGGACGGGCCCGCGGCGGTCAGGTCGTGAAGCGGGCGGCGCTCAGCGCGGCGAGCGTGTCGGCAGGCCACTGCTGCGTGTCGCCGCCCAGGCAGTCGGTCACCACTTTAGCAGACCCGCACGCGAGCGCCCAACCGGCCGGGCCGTGGCCGAAATTGACGAAGACGCGCGGATGCGGGGTCGGACCGACGACCGGCAGGCCGTCCGGCGACAGCAATTGCATGCCTTGCCACGACAGCGCGGCGGAGATTTTCGCGGCGCCCGGCACCCAGTCGTGCACGGCCTGGCCGAGCAGCGCGAGTGCCGCCTCGGACAAAGGCTCGGGCAGCGGTTTCGCGGTGTCGGCGAGGCTCTGCAGGACGGCGCCGCCGCCGATGCGCAACCGCTGATGCGTGCGCGTGATCGAGATTCGCTTGATCGAATCCACGATGCTCAGGTGCGGCGCGTGTTCTTCGTAGGTGACGGGCGCGGTCAGCGTATGCGCGCGGATCGGATGCAGCGGCAGTCGCCAGCCGAGCCGCTCGAGCAGCGCCGGGCTGCCGGCGCCGGCGGCGATCACGACCGCGTCGGCCGAAATCACGTCGACTTCGCGCGCGTTCGTCGCGTGCCGGCCGCCCGGCGGCGCGAGTTCGACCGCGGCGCGGCCGGTGTCCACGCGAATCGCGGCGACCTCCGCGCCGAAGCGGAACTGTACGCCGTGCTCGTCGAGCGCCTGCTTGACCAGTTTCGCGAACAGCGGGCAGTTGCCGGTGCGTTCGGTCTCGAGCAGCACGCCGCCGGCGAAGCCGGGTTCGGCCGGCACCGACGGCTCGAGCGCCGCGCATTCGTCGGCGGTGAGCACGCGGTACGGCTGGTCGAGCGTGCGCAGCAGGTCGAGCGCTGGCTGCAGGGCCTCCCAGTCGCGCGGGTCGCGCACGACGTGCAGAATGCCGGGTTTCTGCTCGAATTCGAGCTGGAAGCGCGTTTCGATGTCGGCGAGGCTCTCGCGCGATGCGTCGATCAACGGGCGCAGCCGCGCGTACTGCGCGGCGAACGCGTCGGGCTCGCGCAGCGCGCCGAGTTCCTTGACGAAGCGGCGCACGCCGCTGTTGAAGCCCGGCTTGTAGACGATGCCGCTGTCGCGCGGCTGGCGCTGGCGCATGAAGGTCGGGCCGAACCAGACGTCGAGCGGGCTCGGCAGCAGCGTGCCGCCGTCACCGTAGGTCGCGCCTTGCGCGACGGTCGCGTGGCGTTCGACCACGCACACGCGATGGCCGGCCGCGCGTAGCTGGTGGGCGGTGGCGACGCCGCTGATTCCGCCGCCGATGACGATGACATCCATGGATTGCTTCGATGACGGGCAGCGCACACGCCGCCCGGTGAGAATTCGCTGACGGGCCCCGGCCCGGTGAACCGGGAATGATAGCGCCAAAATCGCGGGAAACGGCGCCACGCGAGCCTATCCGGTTTCGCCATCGCGCGGCCGCCGGCTGCCGCGGCCGCGTGCTGCGGTCTGGCGCCCGTCCCGCGCCGGACAGGCGGGCGCACCGTTGGGGTGCATGACGGGTGCCGATCAGCCGGTCTGGGACGACCGACTTCCGGGTATAATTACGGCCTTCCTTTCGCCCCACGTCGCCACCTCGCGCGACTCATCGACGTCAGTCCAGCCCATGGCTCACTTCTCGTGTTTTCCCGGCGCTTCGGCCCTCTCCGATTTCCGTCAAACCCGTCTGCTCGACACGCTCAGGCAAATCGATGCCAACATCGTCGCGGTGCGCGGTCAGTTCCTGCACTTCGTCAATGCGGTCGAGCCGCTGTCGGCGGACGACAGCGCCCGCATCGACGCACTGATGCACTACGGCGCGCCGTTCGAGCCGGCGACCGAGAAGGGCACGGCCGAGACCTTCGTCGTGCTGCCGCGCTTCGGCACGGTTTCGCCGTGGGCGAGCAAGGCGACCGACATCGCGCAGCACTGCGGTCTCACGCAGGTGCGCCGCATCGAGCGCGGCGTCGAGTTCACGGTCACGCTGAAGTCGGGCCTGCTCGGCGGCAAGAAGGCGCTGTCCGACGACGCGCGCGCGGCCGTGGCCGCAGCCCTGCATGACCGAATGACCGAAAGCGTGGTCGCCGCGCGCGACGACGCAAAGCACCTGTTCGACGAGCTGCCGGCCAAGCCGCTCGCGACCGTCGACGTGCTGGGCGTCGGCCGCAGTGCGCTCGAGCACGCGAACGTCGAGCTGGGCCTCGCGCTCGCCGACGACGAGATCGATTACCTGGTCGACGCGTTCCGCAAGCTCGAACGCAACCCGACCGACGTCGAACTGATGATGTTCGCGCAGGCGAACAGCGAGCACTGCCGCCACAAGATCTTCAACGCGCAGTGGACGATCGACGGCGAAGCGCAGGACATGTCGCTGTTCGCGATGATCCGCAACACCGAGAAGCTGAGCCCGCAGGGCACGATCGTCGCGTATTCGGACAACTCGTCGATCATGGTCGGCGCCGAGGCCGAGCGCTGGTTCCCGCGCAACGCGGGCGCGGCCGGCGAGCCGGGTGAGCGCTATGGCCGCCACACCGAGCTCACGCACACGCTGATGAAGGTCGAGACGCACAACCACCCGACGGCGATCTCGCCGTTCCCGGGTGCGGCGACCGGCGCGGGCGGCGAGATCCGCGACGAAGGCGCGACGGGCCGCGGCGCGCGCCCGAAGGCCGGCCTCACGGGTTTCACGGTGTCGAACCTCGACCTGCCGGGCGCGCGCCAGTCGTGGGAAAACGCGCGCGACGCCGCGCAGCCGGTCGGCGAGCGCAACCCGAACGATGCGCACGGCCCGTATGGCCGCCCGGATCGCATCGCGTCGCCGCTGCAGATCATGATCGACGGCCCGCTCGGCGGCGCCGCGTTCAACAACGAATTCGGCCGCCCGAACCTCGGCGGCTACTTCCGCGTGTATGAGCAGAACGTCAACGGCCAGGTGCGCGGCTATCACAAGCCGATCATGATCGCGGGCGGCCTCGGCAACATCGCGGATCAACACACGCACAAGCACGACGTGCCGGCCGGCTCCTTGCTGATCCAGATCGGCGGCCCCGGCATGCGGATCGGCATGGGCGGCGGCGCGGCGAGCTCGATGGCAACCGGCGCGAACACGGCCGAGCTCGACTTCGACTCGGTGCAGCGTGGCAACCCGGAAATCGAGCGTCGCGCACAGGAAGTGATCAACGGCTGCTGGCAGCTTGGCGCGGAAAACCCGATCCTGAGCATCCATGACGTCGGCGCGGGCGGCCTGTCGAACGCATTCCCCGAGATCGTCGACGGCGCGGGCAAGGGCGCACGCTTCGAGCTGCGCAAGGTCGCGCTCGAGGAGTCGGGCCTGTCGCCGCGCGAAATCTGGTCGAACGAAGCGCAGGAGCGCTATGTGCTGGCGATCGCGCCGGCCGACCTGCCGCGCTTCGAAGCGATCTGCGCACGCGAGCGCTGCCCGTTCGCGGTGGTCGGCGTGGCGACCGACGAACGCCAGCTACAGCTCGTCGACGACGAAGCGACGGGCGCCGACGAATTTCCGGTCGACATGCCGATGGAAGTGCTGCTCGGCAAGCCGCCGCGCATGCACCGCGACGTCGCGCGCGTGCGCACCGAGCGTGTGCCGGTCGACGTGACGGGCATCGCGCTGTCGGAAGTCGCGGTCGACGTGCTGAAGCACCCGACGGTCGGCAGCAAGTCGTTCCTGATCACGATCGGCGACCGCTCGGTCGGCGGCACGTCGGTGCGCGACCAGATGGTCGGCCCGTGGCAGGTGCCGGTGGCCGACTGCGCGGTGACCGCGCTCGACTACGCCGGTTTCAAGGGCGAGGCGATGACGATGGCCGAGCGCACGCCGCTCGCCGTGATCGACGCGCCGGCATCGGGCCGCATGGCCGTCGGCGAAGCAATCACGAACATCGCGAGCGCGCCCATCGCGTCGCTCGACAAGCTGAAGCTGTCGGCGAACTGGATGGCCGCCTGCGGTACGGCCGGCGAGGACGCCGCGCTGTTCGACACCGTCAAGGCGATCGGCATGGAGCTGTGCCCGGCGCTCGGGATCGGCATCCCGGTCGGCAAGGACTCGTTGTCGATGAAGACCAAGTGGGACGACCAGGGCGTCGCGAAGGAAGTGGTGTCGCCGGTGTCGCTGATCATCTCCGCATTCGCGCCGGTCGAGGACGTGCGCCGGCACCTGACGCCGCAACTGCGTCGCATCGCCGACGCAGGCGACAGCGTGCTGATCGCGATCGATCTCGGCCGCGGCAAGAACCGGATGGGCGGCAGCATCTTCGCGCAGGTCACGCAGCAGGTCGGTGACGCGACGCCGGACGTCGACGATCCGGAAGACCTGAAGCGCTTCTTCAACGCGATCCAGTCGCTCAATACGCATGACAAGCTGCTCGCTTACCACGACCGCTCGGACGGCGGCCTGTGGGCGACGGTGTGCGAAATGGCGTTCGCGGGCCACGCGGGCGTGTCGCTGAACGTCGACATGCTGACGCTCGACCCGAATCACGAATCCGACTACGGCGACGCGAAGGACTGGGCGAAGCAGACGAGCGGCCGTCGCGAAGATCGCACGCTGCGCGCGCTGTTCTCCGAAGAGCTCGGCGCCGTCGTGCAGGTGCGCGCGGCCGATCGCGACGCGGTGCTCGGCGCGCTGCGCGAGTTCGGCCTGTCGGCGTGCTCGCATGTGATCGGCACGGTCAACGATCGCGACGTGATCGAGGTGTATCGCGACGCGAAGAAGGTCTTCGGCGCGCCGCGCGCCGAACTCCATCGCGCATGGGGCGAAGTGAGCTGGCGCATCGCGCGCCTGCGCGACAACCCGGCCTGTGCGGATGCGGAATACGATGCGCTGCTCGACGCAGCCGACCCGGGCATCTCGCCGGTGCTGACGTTCGATCCGGCCGATGACATCGCCGCGCCGTTCATCGCGACGGGCGCACGTCCGCGCGTCGCGATCCTGCGCGAGCAGGGCGTGAACTCGCATCTCGAAACGGCGTACGCGTTCGACCGCGCGGGCTTCGACGCACACGACGTGCACATGAGTGACCTGCTCGCGGGGCGCGCGACGCTCGCCGATTTCGCGGGCGCGGTGGCATGCGGCGGTTTCTCGTACGGTGACGTGCTGGGCGCAGGCGAAGGCTGGGCGAAGACGATCCGCTTCAACGCGAACCTCGCCGACATGTTCTCGGCGTTCTTCGCCCGCCCCGATACGTTCGCGCTCGGCATCTGCAACGGTTGCCAGATGCTGTCGAGTCTTGCGTCGATGATTCCCGGCGCAGAAGCATGGCCGAAGTTCACGCGCAACAAGTCCGAGCAGTTCGAGGCGCGCTTCTCGTTCGTCGAGGTCGAGAAGTCGCCGTCGATCTTCTTTGCGGGGATGGAAGGCTCGCGCATTCCGGTGGCGGTCGCGCACGGCGAAGGCTATGCGGACTTCTCGCAGCAGGGCGACATCGATCGCGTCGCGGTCGCGATGCGTTACGTCGACCACCGCGGCGAAGCGACCGAACGCTATCCGTTCAACCCGAACGGGTCGCCGGCCGGCATCACGTCGGTCACGACGGCCGATGGCCGCTTCTCGGTGCTGATGCCGCACATGGAGCGCGTACACCGCACGGTCACGATGAGCTGGCATCCGGAAGGCTGGGGCGAAGCGAGCCCGTGGCTGCGCGTGTTCCGCAACGCACGCCGCTGGATCGGCTGATGTTCGATCCGCACGCACCGGTCGAGATCGTCACGCTGCGCGACGAACGCGCGAGCGATGTCGGTGCGATCGGCCGTGTGATCGTGGCGGCGTTTGCGGATGAACCGCAGCAGGGGCAGTTCGAGCGGCGGATCGTCGACGCGCTGCGTGCGGAAGGTGCGCTCAGCGTGTCGCTCGTCGCGGAGCGCGACGAGCGCGTGATCGGCCACGTCGCGTTCTCGCCGGTCTCGATCGGAGGTGCGCAGGCCGCCAGTCAGCAGTGGTACGGGCTCGCGCCGCTCGCGGTGCGGCCCGATTGCTGGCGGCAGAGCGTCGGCGCGGGGCTCGTGCGCACGGGGCTCGACGCGTTGCGCAGGCTCGGCGCGCGCGGCTGTGTGGTGCTCGGCGATCCCGCTTACTACGCGCGCTTCGGCTTCGCGCCGTTCGACGGTCTCGAGTTTGCGCACGCGCTGCCCGGGCATTTCCTTGCGCTGTCGTTCGATGAAACCGCGCCGCGGCCGTCGGGCGACGTCCGCTATCACGGCGCATTCCAGCCGGCGTAACAACCCGGTGCGCTGGCGCACGTGATTGCCCCATCCCGACAGAAAGGCCGCTTCGAGCGGCCTTTTTCTTCGCACGGCCTTCGCGGCAATGCGTAGCAAGCGCGCATGAAAAAAGGCCACTCGATGAGTGGCCTTTGCGTGGGCGATCGTCGCCGGCGTTACTGGATCTTTGCCTGCTGGCGCAGGTTTTCCTCGAATGCCTGCAGCTTTTGCTGCACGAGCTGCTGCGCGATCTGCGCCTTCACCTGGTCGAACGGCGGCGGTGCGACGTCGCGGATGTCGTCGACACGGATGATGTGCCAGCCGAACTGCGTCTTCACCGGCTCGTCGGTCATCTGGCCTTTCTGCAGCTTCTGCGCAGCCGCTGCGAATTCCGGCACGTACGCCTTCGGATCGGACCAGTCGAGGTCGCCGCCGTTCTTGCCCGAACCCGGATCCTTCGAGTACTGCTTCGCCAGGTCTTCGAACTTCGCGCCGGCCTTGATCTTCGCGATCAGATCCTTCGCCTGCTGCTCGCTGTCGACGAGGATGTGGTGCAGGTGGTATTCGCGGTTGCCGCCGGCGGTCTTCACGAGATCGTCGTAACGTGCCTTCACCTCGGCGTTGGTCGGCTGGTTCTTCTTCAGGAAGGTCTCGATCATCGAGCGCAGCACGACCGTCTGCTGTGCGACGGCGATCTGCGCCTTCACGTCCGGGCGGCTCGGGATGCCTTCGCGGATTGCTTCCTGCATCAGGATTTCGCGGTTCACGAGTTCCTGGCGCACGGCCTGCTGCAGTTGCGGGCTGTCGGTCTGGCCTTGCTGGACGAGCTGCGCGACCATTGCATCGGCGCGCGACTTCGGAATCGGCGTGCCGTTGACGACGGCGATGTTCTGGGCAAATGCAGGTGCCGCTGCAAAGGCAGCCGCCGCGACCCACAGGCGGGGGGATTTCAGGATCATCGGGAATTCCTAATGAGACTAGATTGAAGATTCGTTGAATTCTTCGGGCGTGTAAGCCACGATCGCGAGCGCGTGAATGCCGCGCTGCATCGCATCAGCGAGCGCATCATACACCAGCCGGTGCCGTGCGACGCGTGGTTTGCCGGCGAAGGCGGCCGACACGATCGTTACCGTGTAATGGCCGCCGGCGGCGGCGCCGGCATGGCCCGCGTGCTGTGCGCTGTCGTCGCGTACCGTGAGCGACTGCGGCGCGAGCGATGCGGTGAGACGCGCCTCGATCAGCGCGATGCGTTCGTCGGGCGATGCGTGGAGAAAGGTGTCGCTCATGTTACTCGTCCTTCAGGTACTTCGTGAGCCACAGGCTCTGCAGGATGATGAACACGACCATTGCGCCCGTCGTGCCGAACAGCTTGAAGTTCACCCACTGCGATTCGGTGTAGTTGTGCACCACGTACAGGTTCGCGACGCCGAGCACTGCGAAGAACAGCGCCCACGCGACGTTCAGCTTGTCCCACACGGGATGCGGCAGCGTGAGCTGCTTGCCCATCATCTTCTCGATCAGGTTGTTGCCGAACGCATAGCGCGCGGCGAGCAGCCCGATCGCAAACAGCCAGTACAGCACAGTCGGTTTCCATTGAATGAATTTTTCGTCATGCAGGACGAGGGTGGCGCCGCCGAACACGACGATCACGCCGAGGCTGACCCACAGCATCGTGTCGACCTTCCGGTGCCGGAAGGCGACCCAGGCGACCTGGGCCAGCGTCGCGACGATCGCGACGGCGGTGGCGGTGAAGATGCCCCAGACCTTGAAGGCGGCGAAAAACAGGATGATCGGAAACAGATCGAACAGGAATTTCATGGCGCTCGCAGCTGCGTGAAAGGTCGCATCGCGCGGCCTTTCACCGTTGTAGGGACCCGCCAGGCGCCACCGTCGCGGACCGCGGCAGCCGGGGAGGCTGCCGTCGGATCCGTCCGGCGCCGCTCATTCGTTTTCGGGTCGGGACTCGAAGTTTAACGCAGCCGAATTGATGCAGTACCGCAAACCGGTCTTGTCTCGCGGGCCGTCCTCGAACACGTGGCCGAGATGCGCGCCGCAATGGTTGCAGCGGACCTCGACGCGCACCATCCCGTGCGAGCGGTCGATCTTCTCGTCGATCACTTCGCCATTCAGCGGCTTGAAGTAGCTGGGCCAGCCGCAGCCCGAATGGAATTTGGCGCCGGATTCGAACAGCGGGGTGCTGCAGACGACGCATTTGTAGATGCCGGCATCTTCCGTGTCGGTGTATTCGCCGGTGAACGCGCGCTCGGTCGCCGCGTGCTGCGTCACTTCATACTGCATCGGCGTGAGGCGGCGGCGCAGTTCGGCGTCGTCCTTCTGGTACGGGAAAGTCTTGTCGTCGGAATCGTGTGACATGTGGGGGTTCTCCTGATCGGTCGGTCGGGGCGTGCGGGTCACGACGAGCAGCTCACTTCGAGCGACCCGGCCCAGTCGGGCGGCAATGCCGCATATGCTTCATGTTCCGGTTGTTCGTCGAACGGGCGGCGCAGCACCTGTGCGAGTCGCTCGACTTCGGAAAAATCCTTCTCCTTCGCGCGCCGGATCGCGACTTCGGCCAGATGGTTGCGCAACACGTATTTCGGGTTCACGCGGTTCATCGCGGCGGCACGCGCCGCGTCGTCGCGCGTTTCGTCGGACAGCCGCGCGCGGTAGAGGTTCGCCCATGCATCGAATGCGTCGCGATCGATGAACAGGTCGCGCACCGGCGCGTCGCGGCTCGCGTCGTGCTTCGACAACTGCGCGAGCCGTCGGAACGTCAGCGTGAAGTCCGCGTGGCTCGCGTGCATCGTTTCGAGCAGCTTGTTGGCGAGCTCCGCGTCGTTCTCGCGTTCGAGCTCGAGGCCGAGCTTCGCGCGCATCAGGCGCTCGAGCGCGGGGCCGAAGCGCTCCGGAAACTTCGCGAGCACGGCCTGCGCGTCTTCCACCGCACGCTCGGCGCGCGCATCGTCGTCGGCGATGCCGTGCTGCAGCCCGATCAGCGGCAGCAGCGCCTGCGCGAGGCAATAGCAGTTCCAGTGCGCGATGCGCGGCTGCATCCGGTACGCATACCGGCCACTCGTGTCGGAGTGGTTGCAGATGTGATTCGCGTCGAACGCGTCGACGAACCCGAACGGGCCGTAGTCGATCGTCACGCCGAGGATCGACATGTTGTCCGTGTTCATCACGCCGTGGCAGAAGCCGACCGCCTGCCATTGCGCGACGACATCGGCCGTGCGGAACATCGCGGCTTCGAGCAGCGCGAGGTACGGATCGTCGGCCTCGCGGCACGCGGGATAAAAGCGGTCGATCACATGGTCGGCGAGCTGGCGAAGCAGGTCGGGGCGATCGTTCGAGAAGAAGTGCTCGAAGTGACCGAAGCGCACGAAGCTCTCCGATACGCGCGTGACGACCGCCGACGTCTCGATTTCCTCGCGTACCACCGGCTGATCGGAGCCGATCACCGTGAGCGCGCGCGTGGTCGGAATGCCGAGATGATGCATCGCTTCGGAACACAGGAATTCTCGGATCGACGAGCGCAGTACCGCGCGGCCGTCGCCCATGCGCGAGTACGGCGTGCGGCCGCCGCCCTTGAGCTGCAGTTCGTAGCGCCGGCCGTCGGGGCCGGGAAGTTCGCCGATCGTCAGTGCGCGGCCGTCGCCGAGCTGGCCGGCCCATACGCCGAACTGGTGACCGGAATACACCGACGCATACGGTATCGCGTTCGCGGGCCAGTCGCGTGTCGGGTTGCCGGCGAACAGATCGGCGAAGCCGGGCTGCGCGACGATCGATGCCGGCAGGCCGAGCAGTTGCGCGACTTCGTCGGAAAAGCCGACGACATACGGCGCGGGCAGCGGCGCGGCCGGCAGCCGTGTATGAAACGCATCGCCGAGCGTGACGAACGCGCCTTCGGCGGGCGCGCCGAGCGTGGCGGCGAGGTCGGGGAGTGTGTCAGCCGCATCGGCTGCGCTTCGGGAAAACGACATGTTGAGCGCCTCTGGGTAAGTCGATATTGTAAGGCGGCGCCGCGCCGCCCGCATGGCGGCCCGCACGCCTCGCGCGAGGCATGTGCGGGTCGTGGACAGGTGGTAATCCGGCGCACTGCTTCGAGGCTGGTCACCGATTCGCGTCCTTCCGGGAGAACAAGAAGATGGGTAAGCCGTTGCTGGGCCAGATGATGGACATGCCGTTGCTGGTGTCGTCGCTGATCGCGCATGCCGCGCGGCATGCGGGCGACACGGAGATCGTGTCGAGGCGCGTGGAAGGCGACCTGCATCGCTACACGTACCGCGATTGCGAGCAACGCGCGAAGCGGCTCGCACAGGCGCTTGCACGGCTCGGCGTCGAATCGGGCGAGCGCGTCGGCACGCTCGCGTGGAACGGCTATCGGCATCTGGAGGCCTATTACGGGATCGGCGGGATGGGCGCCGTGTGCCACACGATCAACCCGCGCCTCTTTCCCGAGCAGATCGCATACATCGTCAATCACGCGGAAGACCGCTACGTCTTCTTCGACATCAATTTCGCGCCGCTCGTCGATGCGATCGCGCCGCAGTGTCCGAACGTGAAGGGCTGGATCGCGATGACGGATGCCGCACACTTGCCGTCCGGCGCGACGCCGTACCTGTGCTATGAAACGCTCGTCGACGCCGAGGACGGCCGCTATGACTGGCCGCGCCTCGACGAACTGCAGGCGTCGGGCCTGTGCTACACGTCGGGTACGACCGGCAACCCGAAGGGCGTGCTGTATTCGCACCGCTCGACGGTGTTGCATGCATACGGCGCCGCGCTGCCCGATGCAATGAACCTGTCGGCGCTCGACGCCGTGCTGCCCGTCGTGCCGATGTTCCACGTGAACGCGTGGGGGCTGCCGTATGCGGTGCCGCTCACCGGCGGCAAGCTGGTGCTGCCCGGCAAGGATCTTGACGGCAAGTCGCTGTACGAGTTGATGGAGGCCGAGCGCGTGACGTTCTCCGCGGGCGTGCCGACCGTGTGGCTCGGGCTGCTGAACTACATGCGCGAGGCCGGCGTGCGTTTCTCGACGCTGAACCGCACGGTGATCGGCGGCTCCGCGTGCCCGCCCGCGATGCTGCGCACGTTCGAAGACGAATACGGCGTGCGCGTGATCCACGCATGGGGGATGACCGAGCTGTCGCCGCTCGGCACGCTCGCGAAACTGAACTGGGCGCAGTCGCAGCGCTCGCCCGACGCGCAGCGCAAGCTGCTGGAAAAGCAGGGCCGCGTGATTTGCGGCGTCGACATGCGGATCGTCGGCGACGACGGGCACGAACTGCCATGGGACGGCGTCGCGTTCGGCGAACTGCAGGTGCGCGGGCCGTGGGTGATCGACCACTACTTCAGGAGCGATACGTCGCCGCTGTCGGACGGCTGGTTCCCGACCGGCGACGTCGCGACGATCGACCCCGACGGCTTCCTGCAGATCACCGACCGCAGCAAGGACGTGATCAAGTCGGGCGGCGAGTGGATCAGCTCGATCGATATCGAGAATGTCGCGATCGCGCATCCGGGCGTCGCCGAAGCTGCCTGCATCGCCTGCGCGCATCCGAAATGGACCGAGCGGCCGCTGCTCGTCGTGGTGCCGCGCGAAGGCGCGAACCTGACCCGCGAGGCGCTGCTCGCGTTCTACGACGGCAAGGTGGCGAAGTGGTGGGTGCCCGACGACGTCGTGTTCGTCGAATCGCTGCCGCACACCGCGACCGGCAAGCTGCAGAAGCTCAAGCTGCGCGAGACGTTCCGCGACTACGTACTGCCGACGGCGGTCTGCGAGCCGTAAGTCCCCGTGGCCGGAGTCGGCCCGCCGCACGGTTGCCCGATCCGGCCCCCGGATCGGGAGAAATTCAAATTGAACGACCGTGCTTTTTCGTTGTATGCTGCCTCCGTTCGATCCGGACATGCGGCCGTTCGACCGGGCACAATGAAGCGCAGCCACCCCGGCGCGCGATGCATGGAGGCAGGCAGATGGCAGTGGATTACTCGACTCGCGACGGCGTGGCCGTCATCACGCTCAACAATCCGCCCGTCAACGGGCTAGGCCTGTCGACCCGGCTCGGCGTCATGGACGCGCTCGAGCGTGCCGCGCAGGATCAGTCGGTCACGGCGATCGTGCTGACCGGCGCGGGCCGCGCGTTCTCGGGCGGCGCCGACATCACCGAATTCAATACCCCGAAGGCACTGCAGGAGCCGACGCTGCACACCGTGATCCGCGCGGTGGAGGCGAGCGCGAAGCCGGTCGTCGCGGCGCTGCACAGCGTCGTGATGGGCGGCGGCCTGGAACTCGCGCTCGGTGCGCACTATCGCGTCGCGGCACCGGGGGCGCAGATCGCGCTGCCCGAAGTAAAGCTCGGGCTGCTGCCGGGCGCCGGCGGCACGCAGCGCCTGCCGCGCGCGGTGGGGCTCGAAACCGCACTGAACATGATCGTGTCGGGCGCGCCGGTGCCGTCGGAGCAACTCGCGAAGAGCGGGCTGTTCGACGAAATGGCCGACGGCGACCTGCTCGACGCGGCCGTCGCGTTCGCGCGCAAGGCCGGCGCGCAGAACGGGCCGCATCCGCGCGTGCGCGATCGCAAGATCGTCCACGAGAATGCGGCGGGCTTCATCCAGTTCGCGCGCAATTCCGCGCGCGCCGCCGCACCCAATTTCCCCGCGCCGCACAAGTGCATCGACGCGATCGAGGCGGGCGTGCTGAACGGCTTCGACAAGGGCAGCGTCGCCGAGCGCGACGGCTTCGTCGCGTTGATGATGACGCCGGAAAGCCGTGCGCTGCGGCACGCATTTTTCGGCGAACGCGCGGCGAGCAAGATTCCCGACGTGCCGTCGGATACGCCGGTGCGCGAGATTCGCCGCGTCGGCGTGATCGGTGCCGGCACGATGGGCGGCGGGATCGCGATGAACTTCGTCAACGCGGGCCTGCCCGTCACGCTGCTCGAGACGAAGCAGGACGCGCTCGATCGCGGGCTCGCTACGATCCGCAAGAACTACGACGCGCAGGTGAAGAAGGGCAAGCTCACGCAGCAGAAGCTCGACGCGCGCATGGCACTGATCGTGCCGACGCTGTCCTACGACGACCTGAAGGATGCGGACCTGATCATCGAGGCCGTGTTCGAGGAACTCGGCGTGAAGGAACAGGTGTTCGGCCGGCTCGACGCCGTGGCGAAGCCCGGCGCGATCCTCGCATCGAACACGTCGACGCTCGACGTCGACAGGATCGCCGCCTTCACGAAGCGTCCTCAGGACGTCGTCGGCATGCACTTCTTCAGCCCCGCGAACGTGATGAAGCTGCTCGAGGTCGTGCGCGGCGCGCAGACCGCGAAGGACGTGCTCGCCACCGTGATGGCGGTCGCCAAGAAGATTCGCAAGACGGCGGTGGTGTCGGGCGTGTGCGACGGCTTCATCGGCAACCGGATGGTGGAGCAGTACATTCGCCAGGCGCTCTTCATGCTGGAGGAGGGCGCGCTACCCGCGCAGGTCGATCGTGCGATCGAGAGGTTCGGTTTCGCGATGGGTCCGTTCCGGATGAGTGACCTCGCCGGCAACGACATCGGCTGGGCGATCCGCAAGCGCCGCTATGTCGAGAAACCCGATCTGCAGTACTCGAAGATCGCCGACCGTTTGTGCGAGCTGGGCCGCTTCGGCCAGAAGACGGGCGGCGGCTGGTACGACTACGTACCGGGCGAGCGCAAGGCGAAGCCGTCGGCGCTCGTCGACGAGATGGTCGTTGCGTATTCGAAGGAGCGTGGCGTCGAGCGGCGCAAGATCGGCGACGACGAGATCGTCGAGCGGCTCGTGTTCGCGCTCGTCAACGAAGGCGCGAAGATCCTCGAGGAAAAGATCGCGTCGAAGGCGTCCGACATCGACATGGTCTATCTGACCGGCTATGGCTTCCCGCTGTGGCGCGGCGGCCCGATGTTGTACGCGGACATGGTCGGCCTCTACAACGTCGAGCGCGCGATTCGCCGCTATGCGGCCGCGCCGAACGGCGACGCGTGGCAGCTTGCGCCGTCGATCGTCGAGCTGGCCAAGGCCGGGCGCGGGTTCAACGGCTGACGGCACGGCGTGACGGCACGACCGACCCAATCAGGAGAAACGCAATGAAACGCACCGACGACGTGCTGCTCGTGATCGACGTGCAATACGACTTCATGCCGGGCGGCGCGCTCGCGGTGCCGGACGGCGACGCGGTCGTGCCGGTGATCAACGCGCTCGCGCAGCGCTTCGACCAGGTCGTGCTGACGCAGGACTGGCATCCGCGCGAGCATGTGTCGTTTGCCGCGAACCATCCGGGGCGCGAGCCGTTCTCGACGCTCGCGCTGCCGTACGGCGAGCAGGTGTTGTGGCCCGTGCACTGCGTGCAGGACACCGAAGGCGCGGCGCTGCATCGCGGCCTCGACATCCCGCATGCCAGGCTCGTGATCCGCAAGGGCGGCGACGCGCAGGTCGACAGCTATTCCGCGTTCGTCGAAGCCGACCGCACGACGCGCACGGGGCTCGCCGGCTATCTGCACGAGCTCGGCGCGAAGCGCGTGTGGTGTTGCGGGCTCGCGACCGACTATTGCGTCGCGTGGTCGGCGCTCGATGCGCGCGCGGCGGGCTTCGACGCTGCGGTAATCAACGATGCGTGCCGCGCCATCGACCTGAACGGGTCGCTCGCGCACGCATGGCAACAGATGCAGGCGGCGGGCGTCGCACACGTGACGTCCGCGGGCGCGCGCCCGACGGCGTAGCGCATTCCCATCCGATTCAGCAGGACCGAAGGAGACTCGCATGACCGAAGCCGTAATCGTATCGACCGCACGCACGCCGCTCGCGAAATCGTGGCGCGGCGCGTTCAACATGACGCACGGCGCGACGCTCGGCGGCCACGTGGTTGCCGCCGCGCTCGAGCGCGCGAAGCTCGACCCCGCGCGCGTCGAGGACGTGATCATGGGCTGCGCCAATCCCGAAGGCGCGACCGGTGCGAACATCGCGCGCCAGATCGCGCTGCGCGCCGGGCTGCCGGTCAGCGTGCCGGGGATGACGGTGAACCGTTTCTGTTCGTCAGGGTTGCAGACGATCGCACTGGCCGCGCAGCGGATCATTGCGGGCGAGGGCGACGTGTATGTGGCGGGCGGCGTCGAATCGATTTCGTGCGTGCAGAACGAGATGAACCGCCACATGATCCAGGAAGGCTGGCTCGTCGAGCACAAGCCCGAGATCTACTGGAACATGCTGCAGACGGCCGAGAACGTAGCCAAGCGCTACGGAATTGCAAAGGAGCGACAGGATGCCTACGGCGTGCAGTCCCAACTGCGCGCGGCGGCCGCGCAGGAGGCCGGGCGCTTCCGCGACGAAATCGTGCCGATCACCGTGCGTGCGGGCATCGCCGACAAGGCGACGGGCCGGCTGTTCACGCAGGAAGTTACCGTGTCGGCTGACGAGGGCATTCGGCCCGACACGACGCTCGAAGGCGTGTCGAAGATCCGTTCGGCCGTGCCGGGCGGCGTAATCACCGCGGGCAATGCGAGCCAGTTCTCCGACGGCGCATCTGCGTGCGTCGTGACGAGCGCAGATGTCGCGCGGCGCGAAGGGCTGCAGCCGCTCGGCGTGTTTCGCGGCTTCGCGGTGGCCGGCTGCGAGCCGGACGAGATGGGCATCGGCCCGGTGTTCGCGGTGCCGAAGCTGCTGAAGCAAGCGGGGCTGAAGGTGGACGACATCGGCCTGTGGGAACTGAACGAAGCGTTTGCGGTGCAGGTGCTGTATTGCCGCGACACGCTCGGGATTCCTGACGAACGGCTGAACGTGAACGGCGGCGCGATCGCGGTCGGCCACCCGTACGGCGTGTCGGGCGCGCGCCTGACGGGCCACGCGCTGATCGAAGGCAAGCGACGCGGCGTGAAATACGTGGTGGTGACGATGTGCATCGGCGGTGGGCAAGGCGCGGCCGGCCTGTTCGAAATCGTCTGATCTTTGTCCGCCGGCGGTCGCGGCTTGATGGGGGAGACGCCGCGACCGCGGCGCGAATCCGCGATGGCCGGGTGCGATTCGTGACGAAGAGAAGGTAAACGGCGTCCGCCGGGTGATGCCGTTTCCCCTTACTTGTCAAACGAATTGCCGCCCCTATACTTGCTCTGTCATTTGTCTTTCGGCAGGATGGGCCCGTGTGTGCGTCGCTCCGACGTACGCGCCGCGTTCCCGGCAGCCGGCGCAGATGCATCGTGCGTTTCCGGCGCCGTGGAAGTTCGAACCACGCAGCAGACCGAACGGGGACCGAATTGAGTACGATCTATGCTGCCGGGGAACCGCCGCGCGTCGTGAGCGCGGCTGCGAGGCTCTACGCAAAATGCCTGCTGGTCGGATTCGCATTGCTGCCGGCCTATCTGATCGCCTATCTGTGGTTTTTCAGCGACCCGCGCGTCGTGTTCGAGAGCCATGCATTCCATGAACTCGCGATCGCGGCCGCGACCCTCGAGGGCGCGTTCGTCACCTACGTGACATGGGTCTGCTACCGGGCTTCCGGTGAGCCGTTGCTGCGCTGGCTCACGCTCGGCTTTCTCGGCTTCGCGATGATCTACGCGTTGCATGGCGCGTTCACCGGGATGGCGCACCACAACATCTGGCTGTTCCTGCTGTACGGGCCCGCTTCGCGGCTCGTGATGTCGATCCTGCTGCTGACCGGCCTGTTGTCGTATTCGGAGCCGCCTGACCGCATCGAGAAGCGCACGCGCGCGCGGACATGGCTGCCGTGGATCGTGTTCTTCCTGATCGTCGACGTGGCGGTCGCGTACATCGCGTATTCGCCCGTCGCAGGCGCGCTCGGGACACGGATGTCGATGGAAGGCGGCGCGCTCGTGTTTTCCCTGCTCAACGTCGGCGTGCTCCTCGCGCGGCGTATCCGTTCGCCGCTGATGGTGATCTACGGCGTGTCGATCATGGCGTTCGCGCTGTCGTCGCTCGCGTTCATTCTCGGCAAGCCGTGGAATCACATGTGGTGGCTCGCGCATGCCATCTTCGCGGGCGGGTTCTTCCTGCTCAGCTATGGCGTGGTGCAGGCGTTGCAGACGACACGTTCGTTTTCCGCGATCTACAGCCAGGAAGATCTGATGAGCCGGCTGTCGGAATCGATGGCGCGCGCCGAGAGCGCGCTGCAGGAGTTGCGGCGCACGAACCAGAAGCTCGAATACATGGCCGCGACCGATCCGATGACGGGCGCGTCGAACCGTCGCCAGTTCATCGCGCAGGTCGAACGGGAGATCGTGCGCGCGGAACGCGACGGCACGCCGTTCTGCCTGCTCGCGCTCGATCTGGACAATTTCAAGAACATCAACGACGCATACGGGCATCAGATCGGCGACGAGGTGCTGCGCGGCGTCGTGCGCCAGTGTCTCGAGGCGATTCGTCCGGCGGGTGCGCTCGCGCGGGTCGGCGGCGAGGAGTTCATGGCGCTGTTGCCGGAGATGCCGCTAGAAGGGGCGCGCATGACGGCCGAGCGCGTCCGCTCGTCGATCGCGAGTTCGCCGTTCGGTCTCGATTTCAAGCGCGTGCAGGTGACGGTCAGCGTCGGCGTTGCGCAGTACGGCGTCGACGGGAGCACGGTCGATGCGTTGCTGCGGGTGGTCGACGAGCGGTTGTATCAGGCGAAGCGTGATGGACGGAACCGGGTCGTGTCGCGGTGAGCCGATGCGGCAGTGTGGCGCATCCTGGACCGTACCATGTCGGTCTGACGAGACCGGACATGCTGTATGAACGACAAGAGCAAGCCTGACGGCGACGATATCGCAAATGTCGATGCGCGACGCAGTGTTTCGACGACCGGGTACGCACAGCGCGTCGCCGGGCAGCGCAAGGCACGCAGGACGTCAACGCGCAAACCCGCCGATATGGCCGCGACCGGCGCGACGCGCGCATCGGCGCGCCGACGCGTGAACGTGTTCTTGCTGATCGGTGTCGCGCTGCTTCTGAGTGCCGCCGTCTGGGTCTATACCTCGATCTCGGCGGCTTCGCACATGACGGAGACCGAAGCCGTCGTGGTCGGGTTTTCACACGACGGCTACGACGTCGGCCACTACCGGACCGTCTATCGGTTCGTCACCGCGAGCGGCGAAGCCGTCGAGGTGAAGGGGCGGCTGGCCACGACGTCGCCAAGCGCCGATCCGGGCGACAGGGACCGGCTCTATTACGACCCGGCTCACCCGGCCGACGGCGTGATCTTCGCCGGTTTTTTCGAACGGTGGTTCGGCGTCGGGATTCTGACCATTCTGGGCACCGTGTTTGCCGGGATCGGCGTGCTGGTCGGACGGGATGGTTCGTCGTCGACGGAGCCCGAGCAGGCTGCCGGGCATGCGTCCGATGCGAAACCTCAATCCGAAGCAATGAGCATGATGGGCGGGCTCGCGCTCGTCGCCGGATTGCCGTTGTTGCTGGGTACCGGCCTGCTGGGCGGCGCGGGCGCACTTTACGTGCATAACCAGAAGCAGGTCCGCGATTACATCCACACGACCGGCCAGGTCGTCGAGATGGCGGAGCGCAAGCGCAGCGATCGAGGCGCCGGCAGTATGGACTCGGCGATCGTCACGTTCCGGACGGACACCGGCCGGACCGTTACCTTCGCGCAGGGTTCGTCGTCCAGCGATACGTTGAATGCCGGGGACACCGTTCGCGTGCTCTACGATCCCCGCAACCCCGACCGCGCGGTCGTGCGCAGTTTCGGCGAGCAGTGGGGCGCGATCCTCATCCTGTGCGCGATCGGATTGCCGTTTGTCGCGGTCGGCGTGGGCTTTGGCGGCTGCGCTGCACTGGACGCGTGGCGTTATCGCCGGAAGAAGCGCAAGGTCCACTGAGGGGGAAAGCGGATTGCGGTTGGGCACGGCGGTGCCGGTCCGGTGCGCAAGCTGACGATCGAGCGTGGCAACCCACATCGCTTGCCGCCACGACCAGATCACTGTGCCGTGATACGCGGAACTCGTGAACCTCGACCCCAGCGACTGCTTCGCGATCGTTATCCCGACGTCGGTGACGAGCCTGGTCGGGAGCGGTCGTGTCGCGTCGGCGGCGATCCGCTGCAGTGCGTCGTGCGGTGGCCTGCCGAACAGCGGCGCGAAGCCGTCCGCAGGATGTGGCAACGTTATCCGGCTGGCGATAAGCTTGCTGAACCGGTCACGCGATAGCGGCGCGGCGGCCGAACAAACTCGTGTCGACTTCAGTGGATTTGTCTACCATCCGTATTGCCTGCGCGTCGCAGGCACAACCTCGATGGTAACGTGCGACAGATTTCTGAATTGCTGCGGGGCACGGTGATAAGCGCGGGCGTCGCCCTGCGGGTTGTCCGTCACTACGGACACGACCGCGCTCATATGCCCCGGCCCGAGTCACACATGCAGGTCGCCCACGTGGTCGCCATTGCCTTCGATCGCGCCGCGCACGTTGTCCGTCAGACGCCGATCCGAATTCACGTCGGGCAGGATTCCACCGGTGTCGCGCATCAGCGCCGTACGACCAGTTCGCGATTACTAGCGCGCCGAGGCGCCAGAGTTGCGATCCGCCCGGTCGAATCTCGATGGAGCCCATTGGCGTCGGTAATTTTGATAGGCTTGTTGTCTGCCTTGACTTGCCGAATCTTGACGTCGGCGAGTGGCATGATGAAGAGGCGGGTATCGGGTCGGTGATGCTCGAACGTACCCGCTTTATTACCCGTTTTTCGTGCGGATGTGGACGGTGAACCATGAACTACGGCGAACCGCCGAGCGCCCGCTAACCCTCGCCACGCAATGCCTCCGCGGTATTTGTCGAACCGGCGCGAACCAGTGAGAACTACATGATCAGGCACATAGTAATGTGGAAGTTGAAGGAATCGGCGGAAGGCGGCACGCGCGCGCAAAACGCACTCAGGCTGAAGGAAAAGCTCGAAGGCTGCCGCGATCTCGTGCCCGGCATCCTGCAACTCGATGTCGGCGTGGCGACGCCGGGTCTCGATGCGACCAGCGACGTCGTGCTCGTGTCCGATTTCGCGGACCAGGCCGCGCTCGACGCGTACCAGGTGCACCCCGTTCACCAGGAAGTGAAGAAATTCGTCGTGGCGGTGGCCGAATCGCGCCAGTGCGTCGACTACCTGTCCGACAGCGCATGATGAGCGACGCGGCATCCCCGACGGACGGTCCGTCGATCGAAAGCCCGTTCGTCGACCTGCTCGGCGTGCGGCTGGTGTCCGCGAAGGACGGTGCGAGCGAGATCGTGTTGCCGCTCGACGAACGGCACATGAACACGTGGAGCATCGCGCACGGCGGCGTGACGATGACGCTGTCGGACATTGCGCTCGCGATGGCCGCGCGCAGCCTGACCGATGACGGCGTCGGCGTTGTCACGGTCGAAATGAAGGTGAACTTCATGCAGCCCGGGCGCGGCGAGTTGCGCGCATACGGGCGCGTGATGCATCGGTCGACGACGATGGCGTACTGTGAAGGCGAAGTGCGCGACAGCGACGGCAACTTCGTCGCGAAGGCGCTCGGCACGTTCAAGTACATGCGGCGGCTCGCGGTCGGTCGCGACATCAAGCGGCAACGCACGCGTACGGCGCCGGACGCGCAGCCCGGCCCGAGCGACGCTTAAGCGCTGCCACGCGCGGCCCTGCCTGGTCACAGGCAGGGCTGTTTTGTTTTGGGGCATGGGCGCGCAGGCTGCCGCCGCCCCGACGCCGCATGAATGAAACGAAGGAGGCAGCAATGAACACGGTCAACCGCCAGATCCTGCTCGTGTCGCGCCCGCAAGGTGCCGCGAGCGCCGACAACTTCCGGCTCGTCGAGACGCCGCTCGCGCCGCTCGCCGACGGCGAACTGCGCGTGCGCAACCATTTCCTGTCGCTTGATCCGTACATGCGCGGACGCATGAGCGACTCGAAGTCGTACGCGGTGCCGCAGCCGCTGAACGAAGTGATGATCGGCGGCACGGCGGGCGAGGTGGTCGAATCGCGGCATCCGGATTTTGCGGTCGGCGAGCACGTGGTCGGACAGTTCGGCTGGCAGGAATACGGCACGTCGAACGGCAGCGGACTGCGCAAGGTCGACACGTCGCGGGTGCCGCTGTCCGCGTGGCTCGGCGTGACGGGCATGCCGGGCGTGACCGCCTGGGTCGGGCTGAACCGGATCATCGTGCCGAAGGCTGGCAACACCGTCGTCGTCAGCGCGGCGAGCGGTGCGGTCGGCAGCGTCGTCGGCCAGCTCGCGAAGCGCGCCGGATGCCGCGCGGTCGGCATCGCGGGCGGCCCCGACAAGTGCCGTTACGTGGTCGACACGCTCGGCTTCGACGCGTGCGTCGACTACAAGGCCGGCCGGCTTGCCGACGACCTGGCCGCCGCGACGCCGGACGGCGTCGACGGCTGCTTCGAGAACGTCGGTGGCGCGGTGCTCGATGCGACGATGGCTCGGATGAACGCGTTCGGCCGCATCGCCGTGTGCGGGATGATCTCCGGTTACGACGGCGCTGCCGCGCCGCTCGCGAATCCCGGCCTGATCCTGCGTTCGCGGCTGACGATGCAGGGCTTCATCGTGTTCGAGCATCCCGACGCATGGCCGCTCGCGCTGGCCGAGCTGGCCGAACTCGTCGCGACGCGCCAGCTGCATTACCGCGAGACGATCGCGCACGGGCTCGAGCGAGCGCCGGACGCGTTCCTGGGGCTGCTGAAGGGCCGCAATTTCGGCAAACAGCTCGTGCAGCTCGTCTGACCCGCACGTGGCATCATGTGACGCTTGTCCGTTCACGGCGCCGAGCGCGCCGTCCTCACCGATGCCGCTGAATCCGAAGATCGCCCAGGTGCTCGACATGGTCGAGCGCGCGAAACGTCCGTCCTATCACCAGCAGACGCCGCAGCAGGCGCGCGCCGCGTACGAGAAGAGCGCGCCGATCCTCGACATCGCGCCGGCGCCGATGCATTCGGTCGAAGCGTGCGTCGTGCCGACGCGAGATGGTCGCACGATCGGCGCGCGGCTGTACCTGCCGGTCGAGCCGAGTCTCGCCGAACCGCTGCCCGCGCTCGTGTACTACCACGGCGGCGGCTTCACCGTCGGCAGCATCGATACGCACGACGCGCTATGCCGGATGTTCGCGCGCGACGCGCAGTGCGCGGTGCTGTCGGTCGACTACCGGCTCGCGCCCGAGCACAAGTTCCCGACCGCGGTGAACGACGCCGACGACGCATTGCGCTGGCTGCATCGCGAGGCCGGCGCATTCGCCATCGACGCCGCGCGACTCGCGGTCGGCGGCGACAGCGCGGGCGGCACGCTGGCGACCGTCTGCGCGGTACTCGCGCGCGACGCGGGCATCGATCTTGCGTTGCAGATGCTGATCTATCCGGGCGTGACGGGCTACCAGGACACCGGATCGCACGCGCGGCTCGCGAGCGGCTACCTGCTGACGCAGGACACGATCCAGTGGTTCTTCGGGCAATACGTGCGCGACCGGTCGGATCGCGACGACTGGCGCTTTGCGCCGCTCGACGGCAAGCGCGATGCGCCGTCGTTCGCGGGCGTCGCACCGGCATGGATCGCGACGGCCGAATACGATCCGCTGAGCGACGAAGGCGCCGCTTACGCGGAGAAGCTGCGCGCGGCCGGCAATACGGTCACGCTGGTCTGCTATCCGGGGATGATCCACGAGTTCTTCAAGATGGGCGGCTATGTGCCCGAAGTACGCGCCGCGCATGCCGACGCGGTTGCGGCGCTCAAGGCCGCATTCAACGACGTTTGACGGCGTTTGGCGGTGGCGCGGGTGCCGCGCGGAGGAAGCGATGACGGACGGCTGGGTGGAAACGGGCGACTGGACGTCGCTTGGCGGCGATGCCGCGCGTATCCGCGATGCGGTGTTCGTGCGCGAACAGCAGATTCCGCCGGAATGGGAACTCGATGACGAGGATCCGCTGTCGCTCCATGCCGTCGCTTATCGGGTCGACACTGCGACCGGCGCGCGTCGCGCGGTCGCAACCGGGCGGCTGCTGCCGTCAGGCACGATCGGCCGCGTCGCGGTGCTGGCCGACGCGCGCGGGCAGGGCACCGGGTCAGCCGTGCTGCACGCGCTGCTGGATGCGGCGCGGCACCGCGGCGAACCGGTGGTGCGGCTCTACGCGCTGGATGCTGCGGTGTCGTTTTACGAGCGGCACGGCTTTGCGGCCGTCGGCGAACCGTTCGTCGAAGCCGGCGTGCGGCACGTCGAGATGGCGCGCGCGCCGTAGCGCCGCGCGCCCGTTCAGCGCGGCTTCGTCGCGTCGATGTCGAACGTGAAGGCGCGCTCGAACGTGCCCGGGCGCACGGTGCGGTGCGAGCCGTCGTCGTCGCAGCGCTCCTTGATGTCTACCGTCAGCCGCACGCCTTCCTTCATCGTCACGCGTAGCGCGGTCGTGCCGCGCGTGCCGTATTCGGGCGTTTCGATGAACGCGGCCGACAGTGCACGTTCGCGCTCGATCGGAATGCCCGTGTGCGGCAGCGCATCGTCGTCGGCGACATGCGTGTCGCGCATCAGCTCGATCAGCTCGTCGAGCGACGGCGTCGGGTTGTCGGTCAGCAGCGTGCCGAGTTCCGCACGCTTGCGCACGACTTTCGGCCAGGGCGTGTCGAGCCGCGCATTCGACAGCGCGTGCACGCCGGCGGCGATCGCCACAGGCGCGGCGACGCCCGTTTCGCCTTCGGCCGCGCGGTTGCAGAACCACGCGAGCTCGCGGCGCTTCCAGTCGCCGACGAGCAGATTGAAGCCGTTGTATACGGCCGCGTGCCCGGCCAGTTCGCCGAGGTAATCGAGCGGCGCGACGGACGGGCCGCCGAGGAAGTCGGAGACGAGCTTGCCGCGGGTCGGCGCGCCCGCGCGAATGTCGAACGGCGCGCGGTAGTTCGTCAGCGCCGCGAAACGGCCGTCGCGCGATACGCCTAGCCACGTGCCGCCAGCTTCGAGATCGCGGCCGGCCAGCACGCCCGGCACGTCCTCCCACCATGAAAGCGGCGCACTCGTACGACGGAAGAACTCGTCGCGGTTGGCGGTGAGGGTAAAGACAGGACCGGCGGCGGCATCAGGCTGCCAGTCGAAGGCAATCAGACACATCGGGCGAATCTCTCGCAGGAAACATCGGGCGCCGGCTGCAACGTGCGCACCGGCGCGCGAACGGGTTATCAGTGCATCACACTTCCGTCGGCCACGCGTACGGCAGCGCATCGAACGCAAGCGCCGGACCGTCGGCCGAACCGAGGTGCACCGTGCCGCTGTCGAGCGCGGCCAGCTTGATCTCGACGAGCGCATCGACGCCGCCCGCAGGCGCTGCCGCCGCATTGACGATCATCCCGCACGGCTGGCCCGGATCGTCGCTGTGGAACAGCTCGATGCCGGCATGCACGGTGTCGGTCTCGCCGGAGACGTGCGCGAGCGCGGTGCGGCGCTTGATCGTCCCGCGATACTGGCTGCGCGCGACGATTTCCTGGCCCGGGTAGCATCCCTTTCTGAAGTTAACGGCGCCGATCACGTCGAAGTTGACCATCTGCGGCACGAACTGTTCGACGGCCGGCTGCGTGATGCGCGGCTCGCCCGCGCGAACATCGAGCCAGTCCCACACGGCAGGAGACACCACCGGCAGCGTGTCGGCGAGCGTGGCGAGGCGCGTATCGACTTCCTCGCGCGGCCCGATCCACAGGTAGCGCTTGCGGCCGGCGGCATCCGGCACGCGAATCAGCGCGCCGGCAGGGCCGTCGACCTTCACGTGCACGCCGTCCGGCAGCGCGTCGAAGATGCCCGACAGCGCGTTGCGCACGTCGCCGGCGAAGCCGACCACCGCGAGCGTGTCGCCCGCGTCCGTGAGCTTCGCTTTGGCGCGCAGCACGAACATCGACAGCCGTTTCTGCACGGCGGCCTGCACGTCCTTCGAGACCAGCAGGCGCACGCCGTGGCCGGCGCGCCACGCGAGGAACGACGCGAGCAGGCGGCCCTTCGGCGAGCAATAGCCGGACAGGCGCGCGCTCGCGGCGTCGAGATGCTCGATGTCGTTGGTGAGCTGGCTGTGCAGGAACGTCGCGGCGTCGTCGCCGGCCACGTCGATCACGCCGAACTGCGCGAGCGGCATGCAGGCGCCCGGCGCGTCGAAATCGGCGGCGGACGGACGGGGAAAAACGGGGAGCGAGGCAGATGCGGCCTGGGCAGCCGGTGAAGCGAACGGTGTGCTCATGGAATGAGGGAACAGTCAACCCTGACTTTGACGAAGGCGAGCAAGTATTATATGGGTCTTACCTGAGTCACGTTTCCATGTCCCTACTGAAGAAATGCGCCGCGACTGTCGTGGCGCTGGTCGTCGTTGTGGCCGCTGCCGGCGCGGGCGGCGGGTATTACTGGGCAAGCCGGCCGCTGCTGCTGGGCGCCGCGTCGCTCGACGTCACGATCAAGCCGCGCAGCAGCGTGAAAAGCGTCGCGGTGCAGCTCAAGCGCGGCGGCGTGCCGATCGAGCCGTTCGGATTCGTCGCGATGACGCGGCTGCTCGGGCTGTCGAGCCGGCTGAAGTCCGGCAACTACGAATTCAAGACCGGGATCACGCCCTATGAAGTGTTGCAGAAGATCGCGCGCGGCGACGTGAACGAATACGTCGCGACGGTGATCGAGGGCTGGACCTTCAAGCGGATGCGTGCGGAGCTCGACGGCAATCCCGATCTGTCGCATTCGACGGCCGGCATGAGCGATGCCGAGCTGCTGCGCGCGATCGGCGCGTCGGACACCGCGATTCAGCGCGGCAGCGGCGAGGGGCTGTTCTTTCCCGACACCTACCTGTTCGACAAGGGCACGAGCGACCTGAACATCTACCGGCGCGCGTACCGCCTGATGCAGACCCGCCTCGACGAAGCGTGGGCCGCGCGTGCGCCGGGGCTGCCGTACAAGACACCTTACGACGCGCTGACGATCGCGTCGATCGTCGAAAAGGAAACGGGGCATGCGGCCGATCGCGCATTCGTCGCGGCCGTGTTCGCGAACCGGCTGCGCATAGGGATGCCGCTGCAGACCGATCCGTCGGTGATCTACGGTCTCGGCGACGCGTACGACGGCCACCTGCGCAAGCGCGACCTGCAGGCGGACACTCCTTACAATACCTATACGCGCCGCGGGCTGCCGCCGACGCCGATTGCCCTGCCGGGCATCGCCTCGCTGCAGGCGGCGATCAATCCGGCTCAGACGAGCGCGCTGTATTTCGTCGCGAAGGGTGACGGCACGAGTGTGTTCTCGGACACGCTCGGCGATCACAACAAGGCCGTGGACAAGTACATACGAGGTCAATAAATGGCGAGCGGTAAATTCATTACGTTCGAAGGCATCGACGGGGCGGGGAAGACCACCCACCTGCAATGGTTCTGCGAACGCCTGCAAGACAAACTGGCCGCGAGCGGCCGGCAGGTCGTCGTCACGCGCGAGCCGGGCGGCACGCAGCTCGGCGAGAAGCTGCGCGAGATCCTGCTGAACCAGCCGATGGATCTCGAGACCGAAGCGCTGCTGATGTTCGCTGCGCGCCGCGAGCATCTCGCGCTCGTGATCGAGCCCGCGTTGGCGCGTGGCGACTGGGTCGTGTCCGATCGCTTCACCGACGCGACGTTCGCATACCAGGGCGGCGGCCGCGGGCTGCCGCGCGACAAGCTGGAGACGCTCGAGCGCTGGGTGCAGGGCGGTTTCCAGCCGGACCTGACGGTGCTGTTCGATGTCGCGCCGCAAATCGCGAGCGAGCGCCGCGGCGCCGCGCGCATGCCCGACAAGTTCGAAAGCGAGTCGGACGCGTTCTTCTCGCGCACGCGCAGCGAATACCTGCGCCGCGCGGAAGAGGCGCTGCACCGCTTCGCGATCGTCGACGCGACGCAGTCGATTCCCGAGATTCGCCAGCAGCTCGAACGCGTGCTCGCCGCGCTGTAACACGCAAGGAACGCACCACATGATCTATCCGTGGCAGACCGACGACTGGAACCGCCTGCAGCAACTGCGTGCGCAATGGCCGCATGCGCTGCTGCTGCACGGCCAGGCCGGGATCGGCAAGCTGCAGTTCGCGCAGCATCTCGCCCAGGGGTTCCTGTGCGAGGCGCCGCGACCGAACGGCGAGCCGTGCGGCACCTGCGCGGCCTGTACGTGGTTCGCCCAAGGCAACCATCCGGACTACCGGATCGTGCTGCCGGAGGCGCTCGCGGGCGAAGCGCCCGGCGCGGCCGACGATGCGAAGCCGGCCGACGCGGACGACGGCGGCAAAAAGACGCGCGCACCCAGCAAGGAAATCAAGATCGAGCAGGTGCGTGCGTTGCTCGACTTTTGCGGAGTCGGCTCGCACCGTGGCGGCGCGCGCGTCGTCGTGCTGTATCCGGCCGAGGCGCTGAACGTCGCTGCGTCGAACGCGCTGCTGAAGACGCTCGAGGAGCCGCCGTCGGGCGTCGTGTTCCTGCTGGTGTCGGCGCGTATCGACCGGCTGCTGCCGACGATCATCAGTCGCTGCCGCCAGTGGCCGATGACCGTGCCGGCGCCGGAGACGGCACAGGCCTTGCTCTCGGCACCAGGCGTGGACGATGCACGTGCGCTGCTCGCCGAAGCCGGCGGCGCGCCGCTCGCCGCGCTGGCGCTCGCGAGCGACGAGAATCGGCCGCTGCGCGATTTCACGCTCGGCCGGCGGCCGGTGCCGCGTGCGATCCGTTCGCGTGCGGCGAGGCGCTCCAGAAGCTGCCGATGCCGCTCGTGCTCGGCTGGTTGCAGCGCTGGCTGTACGATCTGCTCGCGCAGCGGATGGCGGGCGCGCCGCGTTACTTCCCGACGCACGCGACGGCGCTCGCGCGCTGCGCCGAGGCGGTCGACGCGAATGCGTTCGCGCGCTTCATGAAGGCCGTGACGCGCCAGCGTACCGTCGAGAACCATCCGCTCAACGCGCGGCTCGTATTCGAGGAACTGTTTCTCGATTATCGGGAAATGTTCGCATGAGCGAGAATTGTTTCCGCCGGGTGGGGAAACGATTGCCGGCGAGCGCGTGAGCGCCCGCCTTACGTATTCAGGAAACACGATGTTCGTCGATTCTCACTGCCACATCAATTTCAAGGGTCTCGCCGACCGCCTGCCTGCCGTGCTGGAGAACATGCGCGAGCACGACGTCACGCACGCGCTGTGCGTGTCGGTCGATTTCGAGACGCTGCCCGACGTGCTCGCGATCAGCGCAGGCGCACGACAACGTCTACGCATCGGTCGGCGTGCATCCGGATCACGAGGACGCACGGGAGCCGACGCTCGCCGAACTCATCGAGCTGGCCGCGCACCCGAAGGTCGTCGCGATCGAGACGGGCTCGACTACTACCGGCTCGAAGGCCGCTCCATCGACGACATGGAATGGCAGCGCGAACGCTTTCGCACGCATATCCGCGCGGCTACCGCGACCATGAAGCCGCTGATCATCCACACGCGCTCGTCGTCGGAAGACACGCTGCGGATCATGGCCGAGGAGCGCGCGGACGTGCCGGGCGGCGTGATGCACTGTTTCACCGAGCCGTGGCCGGTCGCCGAGCAGGCCCTCGCGCAGAACTTCCATATCTCGCTGTCGGGCATCGTCACGTTCAAGAACGCGACCGACGTGCAGGACGTCGCGCGGCGCGTGCCGCTCGACCGGTTGCTGATCGAAACCGACTCGCCGTACCTCGCGCCGGTGCCGTATCGCGGCAAGCCGAATGAACCTGCGTACGTCAGCCATGTCGGACGCTTTATCGCACCCGGCGGAACGCGGGATCGCCGTCGAGGCGCTCGCCGATGCGACGACGCAAAACTTTTTCCGGCTGTTCAAGATCGCCCGCTAACGACGCGCGGCACAGCCCACAACCCAGGGAAGGAGCCCACAACAATGACGAAGCCGACCACATACCTGCCCAAGCGCGCACTCGTCGCCGCCGCGCTTGTCGCGAGCGGCCTGTTTGCCGCCGCCGGCGCACACGCCGAGTCGCTCGACGCTGTCGTCAAGGCGGTCAAGTTCGACGACATCGCCGACATCGGCCAGCAACTCAAGAGCGGCAAGCTCGATCCGAACACGCTCGCGCCGAACGGCGACCCGCTGCTCGTGATCGCCGCGCGCGAGAAGTCCGACAAGGTCGCCGCGGCGCTCGCCACGACGCCGAACGTCGACCTCGAGAAGGAAGACAAGGCCGGCGAGAACGCGCTGATGCTCGCGTCGCTGAACGGCGACGTCGGGCTCGTCAAGCTGCTGATCGACAAGGGCGCGGAAGTCGGCAAGAAGGGCTGGGCGCCGCTGCACTACGCGGCCACCAACGGCCAGGACGCGGTCGTGAAGATCCTGCTCGACCACGACGCCTACATCGACACCGCGTCGCCGAACGGCACGACGCCGCTGATGATGGCCGCGCGCGGCAACCATGCGTCGACGGTCACGCTGCTGCTCGACCAGGGCGCCGATCCGCAAGTCAAGAACCAGCTCGGCATCACCGCGCTCGATTTCGCGAAGCACTACAAGGCGCCGGACGCCATCGAGATCCTGACCAAGCGGACGGTGCGCATCGGCGCCTCGACGCCGGCAGATGCGCAAAAGAGTGCAAAATGACGGTTTCGGCGCGACGGCGGGGCGCGCCCGGTCGGCCGGAAACCGGCTGGCAGCGGGCGTCCGGCCGTCGCGCCGGTCAGCGCAGTGAGCGGTCTTCGGGCCGCATTGACATAAGGAACACCATGTTGCGGGCTATGTTTTGTGCCGCGGCGTTTGCCGTGCCGTTGTCGGCGGCGGCGTTCACGGGCGCGGATCTCGACCGGCTGTGCGCGAAGACGGACGTCAAGTCGCGAGCGTCGTGCGCGGCCTACATCGAAGGCGCCGCCGATGGCGTCTACAACACCATCGACGCGATCGGCGGCACCACCGGGCCGCGCGTCGGGCAGTATTTCTGCCTGCCGCCCGACATCCGGGCGCAGCAGATGACCGACGCGGTGCGCAAGTACATCGCGGAGAATCCGAAGCTGGCCGACTACAACGCGAGCACCGCGGTGTCGCTCGGTCTCGGCAAGGCGTTTCCCTGCAAGGGCGGCAACTGATTTGACGCCGCGTCCGGGTGTGCGCGACGCCCGGACATCGCCGACGCATCCAGGACGAGGCCGACGCGCCTCATAACCGAAGCATCCCGGGCGCCGATGATTTCAATCGAGGAATTGCAGCGCATCGCCGATGCGCCGTTGCATTCGTGGCTCGGCGCGCTGTTCGTGTCGGTCGTCGTCGTGCTTGTCGTCGTGATCGTGCATCGACTCGGTGCGCGCATCGTCAAGCGTATCGCGCAGCCGTATCCGCTCATGAGCGTGATCCTGAGCTACATCGACAAGCCGTCGCTCGTCACGCTCGCGCTGCTCGCGCTCGAATTCCTGTGGATCCAGGCCGACGATGGCATGTCGTTCGTGCGCGGAATGCGCACCGCCGCCGCGGTCGGCTCGATCATCTCGCTGACCTGGCTGCTGGTGCGGCTCGCGGCCGGCGTCGGCGACGCGATCATCCAGGCCCATCCGATCGATACGGCCGACAACCTGCACGCACGGCGCATCCATACGCAGGCCAAGGTGCTCGTGCGGACGGTCATGGTGCTGATCGTGATCATCGGCACGGGCGCCGCGCTGATGACGTTCCCGAACGTGCGCCAGGTCGGCGCGAGCCTGCTGGCGTCGGCCGGCGTCGCGGGCCTCGTCGCCGGTATCGCCGCGCGGCCGGTGCTCGGCAACCTGATCGCCGGGCTGCAGATCGCGCTCACGCAGCCGATCCGGCTCGACGACGTCGTCGTGATCCAGGGCGAGTGGGGCCGTATCGAGGAAATCACCGGCTCGTTCGTGTCGGTGCGGCTTTGGGACCAGCGGCGGCTCGTCGTCCCGCTGCAGTGGATCATCGAAAACCCGTTCACGAACTGGACGCGCAGCAGCTCGGAGATCATCGGCACGGTGTACCTGTCGGTCGACTACCGTACGCCGCTTGCGCCGCTGCGCGAGGAACTCGCGCGGCTCGTCCATGCGGCGCCCGAGTGGGACGGCCGCGTGCAGGTGCTGCAGGTGACCGACGCAACCGAGCGCACGATGCAGTTGCGCGCGCTGGTGAGCGCCGCCGATTCGTCGGCGTGCTGGGATCTGCGTTGCCGCGTGCGCGAGGGATTGATCGCGTACCTGCAGGCGCGCTATCCGCAATGCCTGCCGCGCAGCAGGATGGAGCTGTATCCGCACGATTCGGCGCCGGAAGAGCCCAATCCCGAGCGGCCGCACGCGCGGCCGCCTGCCGCCAGCACGGCGGCCAACACAGCGGCCGACCCGAAGGCCACCGGAGGCCGCTGAACGCATGCCCGTACCGCAACCCTTTCTTTCTCATGACCGCGCTGAAGACGCTCGCCATCGCCAACTACCGCTCGCTGCGCGAGCTGATCGTGCCGCTCGCCGCGCTCACCGTTGTCACGGGGCCGAACGGCAGCGGCAAGTCGAGCGTGTACCGCGCGCTGCAACTGCTGCTGACACCGCGCAGGCCATGATTCCGTCGCTCGCGCGCGAAGGCGGGCTGCCATCGACGCTGTGGGCCGGCCCCGAGCGCTTTTCGCGCGCGATGCTGAACGGCGACACGCCGGTGACCGGCACGGTGCGCAGCGGGCCCGTGAGCCTCAGGCTCGGTTTTGCCGGCGACGATTTCGGCTATGCGATCGATCTCGGCCTGCCGGTTCCGAGCCGTTCGCAGTTCGCGCTCGATCCTGTCGTGAAGCGCGAATGCATCTGGGGCGACGCGCTGCTGCGCCGTCGACGCTGCTGGTCGACCGGCAGGGCGCACAGGTCGAGCTTCGACAGCATGATGACCGAGTTCGCCGATCCGGTCGGCGCGCCGGAGACGTCGCGGTGCGCGAGCGGATCCGTTCGTGGCGCTTCTACGATCATTTCCGGACCGATGCGCAGGCGCCGGCCCGGCAGTCGCACATCGGCACGCACACACCGGTGCTTGCGGACGACGGTGCCGACCTGGCCGCCGCGCTGCAGACGATTCGCGAGATCGGCGATGCCGCGGCGCTCGATGCAGCAATCGACGACGCATTTCCTGGCGCGTCGGTCGACATCGACAATCCGGGCTGTCGCGGCCGCTTCGACATGCTGATGCGCCAGCCCGGGCTGCTGCGGCCGCTGTCGGCGGCCGAGCTGTCGGACGGCACGCTGCGCTACCTGTTGCTCGCGGCCGCGCTGCTGACGCCGCGCCCGCCCGCGCTGATGGTGCTGAACGAACCGGAAACGAGCCTGCATCCCGATCTGCTGCCGGCGCTCGGCCGTCTGATCGCGCAAGCCGCGCAGCGCTCGCAGGTGCTCGTCGTGTCGCATGCGGCGCGGCTCATCGCGACGCTCGAGCGCGAGGCTGGCTGCGAGTCGCTGGTGCTCGACAAGCAGCTCGGCGCGACCGTGCTCGTCGACGCGGACACGCGCGACCTGCCGCCGTGGAAGTGGCCGTCGCGCTGACGGGCACTTCCAGGCTGGCCGGGATCGTCGCGGCGGGCGGGACAGGCGGGGCGGTGCGCCCGCATCGGCGCCGCACGGGCGGGCACCCGGCGGAATGTATCCTGTCTGTAACAACCCCCATAAAATGCAAGACCGGCGCTACCGGGCATCGGGATCGCGAATAATAATGGGATATCCGGCCGGCGCGATGCCGGCCCGCTCTGCACGGGATGGGGGGCGCGAGCGCGGCCGCCGATCCCGATCGAGGACACAGGAGACGTGGATCATGAGAATTGCCCAGATCGCCCCGCTGACCGAATCCGTGCCGCCGAAGCTGTACGGCGGCACGGAGCGCGTCGTGTCCTACATCACCGAGGCGCTCGTCGATCTCGGTCATGACGTGACGCTGTTCGCGAGCGGTGATTCGACGACGCGGGCGAAGCTCGAACCGGTATGGCCGCGCGCGCTGCGGCTCGACTCGTCGATCCGCGACCGGGTCGCACCGCACATGCTGCTGATGGAGACGGTCGCGCGCCGCGCGAAGGACTTCGACGTGCTCCATTTCCACATGGACTACTACTCGTTTTCGGTCTTCAACCGCCAGGAAACGCCGTTCGTCACGACGCTGCATGGCCGGCTCGATCTGCCCGAGCAGCAGCCGGTGTTCGACACATTCAACACCGCGCCGGTGATCTCGATCTCGAACTCCCAGCGCCAGCCGCTGCCGCAGGCGAAGTGGCTGACGACCGTCTACCACGGGTTACCCGAGACGATGTACCTGCCGCAGCCCGTCGAGCCGCGCTATCTCGCGTTCCTCGGCCGCATTTCGCCGGAGAAGCGGGTCGATACGGCAATTCGCATCGCGCGCCAGTGCGGGCTGCCGATCCGGATCGCCGCGAAGATCGACGCAGCCGACCAGGAGTACTTCGAGCGCGAGATCAAGCCGCTGTTCGCGCTGCCGCATGTCGAGTACATCGGCGAGATCGCCGACCACCAGAAGGCCGAATTCCTGTCGGGCGCGCATGCGCTCCTGTTTCCGATCGACTGGCCGGAGCCGTTCGGGCTGGTGATGATCGAGGCGATGTCGTGCGGCACGCCGGTGATCGCGTTCAATCGCGGCGCCGTGCCGGAAGTCGTGGACGAAGGCGTGTCGGGTTTCATCGTCGAGGACGAGATCAGCGCGGTGGCCGCCGTGAACCGACTGCACCTGCTGCCGCGCGCACGCGTGCGGCAACGCTTCGAGGAGCGCTTCACGTCGCGCCGGATGGCGCGGCAGTACGTCGACGTGTACCAGGCGCTGATTCGCGCGCAGAAGCGCTCGCGCTTCAAGGTGATCGACTCGACGACCTGAGCCGCTGCGCGCGCACATGAAAAAACGGCGATGCCCGCAAGGACATCGCCGTTTGTCTGCCGCTCGCGCGCGGTGCGCACGGGCGAGGCTGGCGCCGCGTCAGATCTTCAGCTTCGTGACCTTCGTGCCGTTGATCGACACGTCGCCCATCAGGCCGGCGTTCGTCAGCACGATGACCTGGACCGGTGCTGTGGCCGTGGTCGTGTCGACCGCGCCGTTCGCGCCCATCTTCACGAGCGCGACCGAGGCGCCGGCACCCGCTGCCCAGCCGTCGGAGCCGCGGAATTCGTCGAGCGCATCCTGCGTCATGAACAGGAACACGATCGCCTTCGACTGCGCGCCGGCTTGCAGGCCGACCGACAGCGACGACGTGTTGTAGTACCCGACGGTGCTGCCGCCGACGCGCAGCGAGCCGTTGCCGGACTGGCCGCCGACGATGAAGCCGGCCTGGATCACGTCCGGGAAGACCAGCACGCCGCGCGACTTCGCGACGAGTTCACGCGAACCCTTGACCGTGGAGTACATGCGCGACAGCGTGGCGTCGACGCTCGAATCGATCGCCTGACGCTTCGACGCGTTGGTCGCGGCGTTGTCGGGCTTGTCGGGGGTGGTGGTGCAACCGGTGAGCGCGAGGCTACCGACGATGAGTGCAGCGGCGGCTTTCAGCACAAGATTCCGTTTTTGCATCGTTCTTCTCCATCGGATGATGTTCGGAGTGAGTCTCGCTCAAGGAGCGGATCACGTCGGCAGTTATATCACAGTGGATTACAACCCCTTTTCGTTCAGGCGTGAAAAAGCGTCAAATCGTTTTAGGGTGTCGCGGCACGCCAACGGACGGATCGGTGCACGCACGCCAGCGCGTCGCGCGTGCGGTCGGCGGCGGGCAAGGAAAGACCGGGGCGCGGGCAGGGTCCGCAGCGTCAGTGCGGGACGGGCGGCACCGGCGGCTTGATCGGCGGGCGCCGCAGCGCGCGTCGGATCAGCGCGATCACCACACCGCACGCGAACAGGAATGCGGCCGGCACGACCCAGTAGCCGACGAATGCATGCCACAGATAACCGGCGAGCGTGTTGCGGCGCACCACGTATTCGTCGCGGGCCGCCTGCTGGCGTGCCGCATTGGCCGCGAGCACGTCGGCCGGGCAACCTGCCGCGTGCGCTTCGTCAGGATCGCCATGGCACTTCGCGGCGGCGCCGGCCGCCTGCTGCGCGTCGGTGAGCTGCCAGGTGGTCAGGGCGAGCTGCAGATCGGCCTTGTTGTACGCCATTTCCTCGCGGATCTCGCGCACGGCGACGATCGCGACGGGCACGGCCCAGAATACGATCACGATCACCCAGCGGCGGAACCAGCGGTGTTGTCTCCATGCCATCCATGCCTCCGTTTGACGCGGCGTGCGCGTTCGTCCGAGGGCGGCCCGATGGCGCGTCTTGTACTTGAATGGGCCGCGTTGCAGCCATCATAGAAGAAAACGCGGCGAATTGCCGCATCGCGTGTCGGCATTCGCACGGCGTGCCGGGGAAGGGGGCGGGAAGACGGAGGCGTGTGTGGGGGCGTGTGCGGCGGCGCAGTTGTCACCGTTCGGCCGATGTGGCGACGCATCCGCCGCCAGCTCGCACGCGTCGATGCGTATGCAACGAAAACAAAAACGCCGCGCCCGCCGAAGCGGTGCGCGGCATTCGAGACGGGAGCGCCGGGGCTCAGGCGGCCGGCTGGTTGCTCAGGCAGCTCTTCATGAACGCCTTGCGGTCGTCGCCCTTCTTGTCGGCGGCCTGGGTGTTGCAGGCCTTCATCTTTTCCTGCTGCGTCATCTTTTTCGCAGGCTTGGCCGACAGACAGTCCTTCATGAACGCCTTGCGGTCGTCGCCCGTCTTGCCGGCTGCCTGGGTGTTGCAGGCCTTCATCTTGTCCTGCTGGCTGTTCGCGGCGAAAGCCGGGGAAGCCAGCATGCCGCCGAGAAGCACTGCGGCTACGAGCGATTGGATTTTCATTTCGACACTCCCATGGGGTGAATTGCGTTTTATATCGACGCCGTCACGAAACCCGGCGCAACGGGAACAGGGCCGCATCGCGCCGCGCGCTCCGATTATGGCAAATCAACGTGAAAACACCAAAACGGCCTTCCTATAACGCCGCGGGCGGCGCGATCGTTGACGGCGGGCGCGTGCCGGCGATCGGGACAAACCATGATGCGGGGCGGGAGCCGGCGATACTGCACGCAGGCCCTACCGGATGCCGGCCGTGAGCCATTACAATCGCGGCCATGAATACTCCGAACCCCGCTTTCCCCCCGTCCGCGGCAGCCCTGCCGCGCATCGCCGTACTCGCCACCGGCGGCACGATCGCCGGTGCAGCGCCGGACGCGACCAGCACCGCCGGCTATCAGGCCGGCGCGCTCGGCGTCAATTTCCTGCTCGACGCGGTGCCGGCCCTCGCCTCGGTCGCGCGCGTCGACGCGGAGCAGACCGCCAGCATCGACAGCAAGGATCTCGCGCTGCCGCTCTGGAACACGCTCGCCGCGCGCATCGATGCGCTGATGGCCGATCCGGACATCGACGGTATCGTGATCACGCACGGCACCGACACGCTCGAGGAGACCGCGTACGCGCTGCATCTGGTCGTGACCGGAGACAAGCCCGTCGTGCTGACCGCCGCGATGCGGCCGGCCACTGCGCTGTCGTCCGACGGCCCGCTGAACCTGTTGAACGCAGTGACGGTCGCCGCTCATCCGGCCGCGCGCGGGCAGGGCGTGCTCGTCGCGTTCAACAACCGGATCCACGGCGCGCGCGACGTCGTGAAGACGAGCACCTATGCGGTCGACGCATTCCAGACGCCGGAGCTCGGTGCGCTTGGCTGGGTGCAGGACGGCCGCGTCGAATTCGCGCGCCGCGTCACGCGTTCGCGCGATGCACAACTGGCGATCGCCGCTGCGTGGCCGCCGGTCGAAATCGTCACGAGCTATGCGGGCGTGACGCGCACGGCCGTCGATGCGCTCGTCGCGGCCGGCGTGCGCGGGCTCGTCGTCGGGGGCACCGGCAACGGGTCGATCCATGCGACGCTGCAGGCGGCCCTCGCCGACGCGGTGAATGCGGGTGTCGTCGTGGTGCGCGCGTCGCGCGTCGGCTCGGGCCACGTGATGCGTAACGGCGCCGCGAACGACGATGCGCTCGGCTTCGTGAGCGCCGGGTCGCTGAGCCCGTTCAAGGCGCGCGTGCTGCTGATGCTCGCGCTCGCGAACGGCATTCAGGGCCGCGACGCGCTGCAACGCGCATTCGACACGCTGTAACCAATGGCCGCCCATCGGGTGGCGTGCATGGCGCATGAAATGAAGCGCTGTCGCACGAAGTAAAAAAGGCAGGCCGATGGCCTGCCTTTTTACGTCAGTGCTGCGCGAATGCTCAGGACTGCGGCGGAATCACGAGCTTCTGGCCCGGATAGATCCGGTCCGGGCTCGACAGCATCGGCTTGTTCGCCTCGAAGATCACCGGGTACTTGTTCGCGTCGCCATACACTTCCTTGGCGATCGCCGACAGCGTGTCGCCCGACTTCACGTCGTGGTACTGAACTTGCGGATCGTCCGGCTGCAGATCGTCGTCGTTGACGCCCGCGACGCCTTGCACGTTGCCGGCCGCGACCTTGACCTTCGCCTTCGTGTCGAGATCGGCGACGCTGCCCGACAGCGTGACCGTGCGCGACGCACCGTCGAACGCGACGGTCAGGTTCGACGTGTCGAGACCTTGCGTGCTGATGTAATTCTTGATCGCATCGGCCGCGGTCTGGTTCGCGGCATTCGGATCGGCTGCCGCTTGCTCGTCGGCATGACCCAGCAGTTTTTCACCCGCCTCTTTGATAAACGAAAGAAGACCCATCGCTGCACTCCCTAGGTGGTTGAAAAGAAAACGCGCCGTGAAGTGGCGAAAAAAACACCGCGCTGGACGCGGCCACCGAAGGTGAGCGCAAGCGCGGCGGATTTCTCGAAAGGCGTGGCGAAAGTGTAGGCGTTCATCGCGACGATTGCATGAAAAATCGCACGCACGAACGTAAAGAAGTGTAATACGCGAAATCCGACAGGCGGACACCCGACGACGACGTCTGACCGACCAAGGCTTCCCCGGCGCCGCCGGGTGCCGCTGCGGACCCCACCACGCCGCTCTCAGCCCAGAGCGGCGTTTTTCGCCCCGTCGCGCACGCGCTTGGCAATGCGCGGCGGGGCGCCCCACCGTGATGCGCGAGTGCACGCGCATCGATGCGACCGGCCGCGAGCCGGTTCGCGTGTATTCGTCGCGCGCGTTCGCCATTGCGGCGAAACGCGCGTCGTTGCATCCGCGTTATGCGGCCGGCGTCTGGCCGATTTCGAAGTTCGACATGATCTCGAGTGCCCGCACGAGTGCCGAGTGATCCCATGCCTTGCCGCCGTGCGATGCGCACACGCTGAACAGTTGCTGCGCGCTTGCCGTGTGCGGCAGTGCGAGACCGAGCTTGCGTGCGCCGTCGAGGGCGAGGTTCAGGTCCTTCTGGTGCAGTTCGATGCGGAAGCCCGGATCGAACGTGCGCTTGGTCATGCGCGCGCCGTGCACTTCGAGGATGCGCGATGCGGCGAAACCGCCCATCAGCGCCTGGCGCACGCGCTCCGGATCGGCGCCCGAGCGAGCGGCGAACAGCAGCGCTTCGCCGACCGCTTCGATGTTCAGTGCGACGATGATCTGGTTCGCGACCTTGCAGGTCTGGCCCGCACCGTTGTCGCCGACGAGCGTGATGTTCTTGCCCATCTTCTCGAACAGCGGCTTCGCGCGCTCGAACGCCTTCTCCGGGCCGCCCACCATGATCGTCAGTGTCGCTTCGCGTGCGCCGACTTCGCCGCCGGATACCGGTGCGTCGAGGTAGTCGCAGCCGAGTGCATTGATCTGCTTCGCGAATGCCTGCGTGTCGAGCGGCGAGATCGAGCTCATGTCGATCACGAGCTTGCCGGCCGTCAGGCCCTTCGCGACGCCGTCGTCGGCGAACAGCACGTTACGGACATCGGGCGTGTCCGGGACCATCGAGATGATGATGTCGGCGTTCTGCGCGACTTCGGTCGAGTTCGCGACGACCTTGGCGCTCGCGCACAGGTCGTCCGGAACCGGGAACGCACCGTTCACGACGAGCTGATGATCGCCCTTGAGCAGGTTGCGCGCCATGTGCGCGCCCATGATGCCGAGGCCGATGAAACCGATGGTTGCCATGTGAAAGTCTCCTTGTAGGGGCGGATGCGGGAAGGGCGGATCTCAGGCGGCGCGACGCGCCGAGCCCGGTGCGCAGCCGGCGACGCTTTGCAGCCAGCCGAGCCCTTCCGTGGTGGTGGTGCGGGGCTTGTATTCGCAGCCGACGTAGCCGGCGTAGCCGAGCCGGTCGAGCAGCGCGAACAGGAACGCGTAGTTGATCTCGCCCGTACCCGGCTCGTTGCGGCCCGGGTTGTCCGCGAGCTGGACGTGGCCGATCGATGCGAGGTTGCGTTCGATCGTCGCGGCCAGTTCGCCTTCCATGCGCTGCATGTGATAGATGTCGTACTGCAGGAACAGGTTGTCCGAGCCGACCGCGCGGATCACGTCGAGCCCTTCGGACGAGCGGTTCAGCGCGAAGCCCGGGATGTCGAAGCTGTTGCACGGCTCGACGAGCAGACGGATGCCTTCGCGCTTCAGCGCGTCGGCGGCGAAGCGCAGGTTGTCGACTATCGTCACGAAGGTCTTGTCGCGCGCCGTGCTTGCCGACGGGATGCCGACGAGGCAGTTCAGCTGCGGCACCTTCAGCGCCTTCGCGTACTCGATCGCACGGCCGACGCCTTCCTGGAACTCGCCGACGCGATCGGGGAGGCACGCGATGCCGCGCTCGCCCTGGTCCCAGTTCCCGGCGGGCAGGTTGTGCAGCACGAGGCGCAGGCGGTGCGTTTCGAGCCGCTCGGCGAGTTCCTCCTTCGCATACGGGTACGGGAACAGGAACTCGACGGCGTCGAAGCCCGCGTCGGCGGCCGCCTTGAAGCGGTCGAGGAACGGCACCTCGTTGAACAGCATGGTCAGGTTTGCAGCAAACTTCGGCATGAGCTAAGCCTCTTCGGTCGGTCAGTCAAAAAATGTCGTGCGGATCAGTCGAGCATCGAGATCGCGGTCGGCGCGTGCTCGGCCTTTTCGGCGAGCTCTTCGAATTCGTTGATCGCGTCGATCTCGGTGCCCATCGAAATGTTCGTCACGCGCTCGAGGATCACTTCGACGACCACCGGCACGCTGAACTCTTCCGCGAGCGTTTGCGCCTGACGCAGCGCCGGCTCGATTTCTTCCGGCTTGAACACGCGCAGCGCCTTGCAGCCGAGGCCTTCGGCAACCGCCACGTGATCGACGCCATAGCCGTTCAGCTCCGGTGCGTTCACGTTGTCGAATGCCAACTGCACGCAGTAGTCCATGTCGAATGCACGCTGTGCCTGGCGGATCAGCCCGAGGTACGAGTTGTTCACGACGACGTGCACATACGGCAGCTTGAATTGCGCGCCGGCGGCCAGCTCTTCGATCATGAACTGGAAGTCGTAGTCGCCGGACAGCGCGACGATCGGACGGCGCGGATCGGCGGCACGCACGCCGAGCGCTGCGGGGATCGTCCAGCCGAGCGGGCCCGCCTGGCCGCAGTTGATCCAGTTGCGTGCCTTGAACACGTGCAGGAACTGCGCGGCGGCGATCTGCGACAGGCCGATCGTGCTGACGTAGCAGGTATCGCGGCCGAACACCTTGTTCATCTCTTCGTACACGCGCTGCGGCTTGACCGGCACGTTGTCGAAGTGGGTCTTGCGCTGCAGCGTGCGCTTGCGCTCCTGGCATTCCGAGACCCACTCGCTGCGGTCCTTCAGCTTGCCTGCGGCCTTCCATTCCTGGGCGACGGCGACGAACAGTTCGAGCGCGGCCTTCGCGTCGGACACGATGCCAAGATCCGGGCCGAACACGCGGCCGATCTGCGTCGGCTCGATGTCGACGTGCACGAACTTGCGGCCCTTCGTGTAGACCTCGACGCTGCCCGTGTGACGGTTCGCCCAGCGGTTGCCGATGCCCAGCACGAAGTCGGATGCGAGCATCGTTGCGTTGCCGTAGCGGTGCGATGTCTGCAGGCCGACCATCCCGGCCATCAGCGGGTGGTCGTCGGCAATCGCGCCCCACGACATCAGCGTCGGGATCACCGGCACGCCGATCGTTTCAGCGAACTGCACGAGCAGGTCTTCGGCTGCCGCGTTGAGCACGCCGCCGCCCGACACGATCAGCGGCTTGTCCGCGTCGTTGAGCATCGCGAGCGCCTTCTCGACCTGCGCGCGGGTGGCCGCGGGCTTGTAGACCGGCAGCGGCTCATACGTGTCGATGTCGAACTCGATCTCGGCGAGCTGCACGTCGATCGGCAGATCGACGAGCACCGGGCCCGGACGGCCCGAGCGCATCAGGTGGAAGGCCTGCTGGAACACGCGCGGCACGAGCGCCGGCTCGCGCACGGTGACGGCCCACTTCGTGACGGGCTTCGCGATCGACTCGATGTCGACGGCCTGGAAGTCTTCCTTGTACAGGCGTGCACGCGGTGCCTGGCCCGTGATCGCGAGGATCGGAATCGAGTCGGCCGATGCGGAGTAGAGACCGGTGATCATGTCGGTGCCGGCGGGGCCCGACGTGCCGATGCACACGCCGATGTTGCCCGGTGCGGCACGCGTGAAGCCTTCGGCCATGTGCGACGCGCCTTCGACGTGGCGAGCCAGCACGTGGCTGATGCCGCCCGACTTGCGCATCGCGGAATAGAACGGGTTGATTGCTGCGCCCGGCACGCCGAACGCGGTCTGGATGCCTTCCTTCTCGAGCACGAGTACGGCTGCGTCGACGGCTCTCATCTTGGCCATGAATGTCTCCTTGAATGGTGGGATCTTGCGAATCGGTCTGTTGGAGACACTTTAGGGTTGCGGGAAAGGTTTGATAAGATCAGCTCAAGTCGCTTATTTCGAAACTAAAAGTATGGAATGACGACCGGACGGGGTTTCCCGCCAGCGTCGGAACCGGGACGGAGACAGCAGATGGATCGCTTCAAGCAGATCGAGACGTTCGTGCGGGTCGCGGACGCGGGCAGCCTCGCGGCAGCCGCGCTCGAGGAGGGGGTGTCGCCGGTGGTGCTCGGGCGGCGCATCGACGCGCTCGAGAAGCGCCTCGGCGTGAAGCTGATGTACCGCTCGACGCGGCGGCTGGTGGTCAGCGAGGAGGGCGCCGCGTTTCTCGAACGCTGCCGCGGGCTGTTGTCCGAATGGGATCAGGCCGAAAACGAACTGGCCGCGGGGCGCCGGGCGGTCAGCGGGCACCTGATCGTGTCGGCGCCGGCCGCGTTCGGCCGCAAGCACGTCGCGCCGCACGCGCCCGGGTTCCTGGCCGACAAGCCCGAGATGCAGCTGTCGTTCAACCTGACCGATCGCGTCGTGGATCTCGTGCGCGAGGGCTACGATCTGTCGATCCGGATCGGCGGCTCGGTCGATCCGAACTTCGTCGCGGTGAAGCTCGCGTCGAACCGGCGCGTCGTGTGCGGCACGCCCGAGTATTTCCGCCGGCACGGCCGGCCGAAGTCGCTCGATGACCTGCTCAAGCACAACTGTCTCGCGTTCAACCTGCAGGGCGGCCAGAACCGCGGCTGGTATTTCCAGCGCCACGGCAAGATCGCGACGATGCGCGTGGCCGGCAATCTCGACTGCAACGACGGCGAGCTGCTGCACCGCTGGGTCGCCGAAGGCCTCGGACTCGGCTGGCGTTCGACCTGGGAAATCGCCGCGCAGCTCGAAACGGGCCAACTCGAGACGGTACTCGACGAATACGCGCTGCCGGACTACGACATCCTCGCGGTCTACCCGCAGCAGCGCTACGTGCCCGCTCGCGTGCGTTACTTCATCGACTACCTGCGCGATGCATATGCGCGTCCCGGTTACTGGAGCAGCACGCCGTAACGGCTGCGGCAACGCCGTTTTTTTTTGGCTTCACCGGCTTTTCGCGGGAATAAACTCGATGCGACGGCGGTAAGGTCATCGAGCGCGCATGCTGCCGGTCCGTCCGTCTGTCCGGGCGTCGCGCGGGAGCGGGAGCGGCTTCGGCCGCAGGGACCAGGGAGGCCATGTGGGGCAAGCCGGACAGGCGGTCGATGAGCGGGCGGACGATGCACTGGCGCGCGCCGAGCGGTTTCGCGCGCTCGTGCTGCCTCACCTCGACGCCGCGTACAACCTGGCGCGCTGGCTGAGCGGCAGTGCGGGCGACGCCGACGACGTGGTCCAGGACGCGTGCATGCGCGCGCTGCGCTTCGTCGATGGGTGCCGCGGCGACAACGCGCGGCCATGGCTGCTCACGATCGTGCGCCACACCTGGTACACCGAGTGGCGCCGCCGGACCCACGCGCACGAAGTCGCGCTGCCTGACACGCTCGACGACGCCGGCGTTCCCGACGACTGGCAACCGGCGACCGGGGATCCGCTCGCCGAGCTGCTGCGCGGCGAAAGTGCACGGCGCGTGAATGCGGCGCTCGTGCAGTTGCCGCCCGAATACCGCGAGGTGCTCGTGCTGCGCGAGATGGAGGATTTGAGTTACCGCGAGATCGCGGCGATCGCGGACGTGCCGGTCGGCACCGTGATGTCGCGGCTCGCGCGCGGTCGGCGCCGGCTGGCCGCGTTGCTGGGCGACGAGCGATCGCCGGCGGGCGCGAGCAAGCCGGCGCGGGCGTCGGCGGGCGGAACCGCAGCGGAGGCGAGCGATGGACTGTAACGAAGCGCGAGCGTTGCTGGACGCGGATGTCGACCGCGAACTGTCGGCGCCCGATGCGCTGCGCGTCCAGCGGCACGTCGACGGTTGCGACGCATGCCGCCGCGAACGCGAACGGATCGTCGCGTTGGGACGCGCGGTGCGGCAGGCCGACTATCATCGGGCGCCGGATGCGCTGCGGGCGAGTATCCTCGCCGCGCTGCCGGCAGCGGGCGACGCGGCGGCGCGCGGGTCGTCCGCCGTGGAGCCGGAGCCCGACACTGCGCGGCAGCCCGGGCCGAGCGGGCGGCGCTGGTTCTCCTGGCCAGGCGGTCGTGGCGAATCGGCTCGCCCGGCGGCCGTCGGCACGGGGCCGCGCGTCGCTGCGCTGCCCGGGCTCGGCTGGGGCGTGGCACTGCTGGTCGCAGTCGCGGCGGCGGGCGGAATGGCGCTGTCCGCGCGCCACGCGCAAACGGATCGAACGGTCGACGAACTCGTTGCGAGCCATGTGCGCGCCGGATTGTCGGCGCGCGACATCGACGTGATCTCGACCGACCGGCATACCGTCAAGCCGTGGTTCAACGGCAGGCTCGACTATGCGCCGCCGGTCGAGGATCTGTCCGCGAGCGGCTTTCCGCTCGCAGGCGGGCGGCTCGACTACGTCGGGCGCCGCCGCGTCGCGGTGCTCGTCTACCGTTACCGGCAGCACGTGATCGACGTGTACGTGCGGCCGGCCGGCGAAGGGCAGGCGTTGGCGCCGTACGCGACCGTGTCGCAGGGTTATGCGCTCGACCGCTGGGACGCTGCGGGGATGACGTGGTGGGCGGTGACCGACGCCGAGCCGTCGGCGCTGACGGCGTTCAGGACGGCGCTCGACGCGCGGCTGGGCGGGGTGCGCAGCGAGTAACCGAGCGGCTGGCCGCCGGCGTCGAATTGCGCCCGTGATGTTCAGCCCCCGTTTCTTTTGCCGATGCGCGGGCTGCCGTTGCCGCCCTTTGCTCGCTCAAGTCTTTGAAAACATGGCCGAATCCGGTCGGAAATCGTCGATTGGTGTTGCACCTTCCCCGTATACGGGTTAGAATCTTCGGCTTCTCACTTGCCACACCGGTACAGACGCCCGGGTGGCTTTAATCCACAAGGAGTGTGTAATGCGTCATTACGAAATCGTATTCATCGTGCACCCCGATCAAAGCGAGCAAGTGCCCGCGATGATCGAGCGTTACAAGACCACGATCACGACGCACGGCGGCCAGATCCACCGTGTCGAAGACTGGGGCCGTCGCCAACTGGCCTACATGATCGAGAAACTCGCGAAGGCTCACTACGTCTGCATGAACATCGAGTGCGACCAGACGACGCTCGACGAACTCGAACACGCGTTCAAGTTCAACGACGCCGTGCTGCGTCACCTCATCGTCAAGATGAAGAAGGCCGAAACCGGCCCGTCGCCGATGATGAAGGAAGTTCAGCGCGAAGAAGCCAAGAAGGCGGCTGCAGCTCAGCCGACCGAAGCGCAGGCTTAAGTTCGTCATTCATTAAGCCATCAAGGAGCGCGTCACTCACGTGAACAGGTTGCAATTGACGGCAAGCGTCGTCGAACGCGCGCCGGTGCGATATACGCCGGCAGGTGTTCCGATCGCAAGCGCCACGTTGCATCACCGCACGGAAGTCGTCGAAGCAGGCATTCCCCGTCAGGTCGAAATGACGATCGAGGCGGTGGCAGCCGGTGAGGCGAGCGGCAAGCTGGAGCGTCGTGAAATGGGCGTCGAAACGCTGTTCACGGGCTTCCTGGCAAAGAAAAGCCGCAACGCGAGAACCTTGGTGTTTCACATCACAGCATTGCAGGACATTGGAAAGGACTGAAATCATGCCCCGCCCGACTGGTAAGAAATTCGACAAGCGTCGTCAGCAACAAAACCCGCTCTTCAAGCGCAAGAAGTTCTGCCGTTTCACGGCCGCTGGCGTCGAGCAGATCGACTACAAGGACACGGAAACGCTGAAGGACTTCATCGGCGAAAACGGCAAGATCACGCCGGCTCGTCTGACGGGTACGAAGGCGCACTATCAGCGTCAGCTGGACACGGCGATCAAGCGTGCGCGTTTCCTCGCGCTGCTGCCGTACACCGATCAGCACAAGGCGTAATCAGGCGACGCAATAAGGAGAATTCGAATGCAAATCATTCTGTTGGAAAAAGTCGCCAATCTGGGCAACCTCGGCGATATCGTCAAGGTCAAGGACGGTTACGCTCGCAACTTCCTGATCCCGAACCGCAAGGCTCGCCGTGCAACGAAGGAAGCGATCGCCGAATTCGAAGTTCGCCGCGCTGAACTCGAAAAGGTCGCCGCTGAAAAGCTGGCAGCATCGCAGGCAGTCGGCGAGAAGCTGAACGGCCAGTCGTTCGAAATCACGCAGAAGTCGGGCGTCGACGGCCGTCTGTTCGGCTCGGTCACGAACGGCGACGTCGCGGATCTGCTGAAGAAGGCAGGTTTCGAAGTCGAGAAGCTGCAAGTTCGCATGCCGGAAGGCCCGCTGAAGATGATCGGCGAGCACGTCGTTCAGGTCGCGCTGCACACGGACGTCATCGTCGACGTCACGATCAACGTGATCGGCGACCACGCGTAAGCGTACGCAAGCTTTCCGGGCGGCCTCCGTCGTCCGGACAAGGGCAGGCGCCCGGGCAACCGGGGCCTGCCTTTTTTATTGCCGCATCGCTGGCGGCCGGTATGGCGTCGTCCTGTGTAATTCGCGATAATCCCAACCCATGAACGCGCCGCAAGATCCTCAAATCGAATCGCTGAAAGTCCCGCCGCATTCGGTCGAAGCCGAGCAGTCGGTGCTCGGCGGCCTGTTGCTCGACAACGCGGCCTGGGACCGGATTGCCGACTTTCTGTCGCAGGGCGACTTCTATCGTTACGACCATCGGATCATCTACGAGCACATCGGCCGGCTGATCGCGTCGACGCGTCCGGCCGACGTCGTGACCGTCTACGAAGCGCTGACGACGTCCGGCAAGGCCGACGACGTCGGCGGGCTCGCGTATCTGAACGCACTCGCACAGAACACGCCGAGCGCCGCGAACATCCGCCGCTATGCGGAGATCGTGCGCGATCGCGCGGTGCTGCGCCGGCTCGTGTCGGTCGCCGATGAAATCTCGGCCGATGCGTTCAATCCGCAGGGCAAGGAAGTGCGCCAGCTGCTGGACGAGGCCGAGTCGAAGGTGTTCTCGATCGCCGAAGAAGGCGCGCGCGGCAATCAGGGCTTTCTCGAAATCGGTCCGCTGCTCACGCAGGTGGTCGAGCGCATCGACACGCTTTATCACACTGCCAACCCGAGCGACGTCACGGGAACGCCGACGGGCTTCGTCGACCTCGACAGAATGACCTCGGGCATGCATGGCGGGGAGTTGATCATCGTCGCGGGGCGCCCGTCGATGGGTAAGGCGCAGCCGCTGGATGCCCGTGTGAAGACGCTGACCGGCTGGAAGCGCGTGGGCGAGCTGGCAATCGGTGACGCACTCGCATCGGTCGACGGCGCGCCGTCGATGGTCACGGGTATCTACCCGCAAGGCGAACGGCAGGTTTATCGTGTCCGCTTCTCGGATGGTCGTTCGGCCGAGTGCTGCGATGAACATCTGTGGTGCGTCCACTACCGCGAATGGACGAAGCCGCGCATCCTGAGCACGGCGGAAATCCGGACGCTTCTGACGCATCAGCGTTACCAGGGGCGCTTGTGGATCGAGATGCCGACCGGCGATTTCGGGCATGTCGACGCGCTGCCTGTCGATCCGTGGGTGCTCGGCGCGTTGCTCGGCGACGGTTCGCTGGGGGGCACGGCGGTGCGCTTCAGCGTCAAGGCCGAAGAGACGCTGAACCGGATGCGTACGCGGGTCGACGCGACGCTCGAACTCGAATATGCGGGCCAGCACGATTGGCGTATCAAGCGGCGCTCCGCGGAACAGGGTGTCCGCCCGAACGTCAATCCGCTGAAGGCGGCGCTCGAGCGGCTCGGCGTATGGGGGCGAACCAGCTACGACAAATTCATCCCGCGCTGCTACCTCGATGCATGCAGGGACGTGCGAATCGATCTGCTGCGCGGGCTGCTCGATACCGACGGCTGGGTCGAATCGTGGGGCACGGTGCGCTATTCGACGGCCAGCGCGCAGCTTGCGCGCGACGTGCAGGAGTTGGCGCGCTCGCTTGGCGCGTGGTGCGCGATTTCGGAAAAGGCGACTTCGCGTGTGTCTGGCGGCGAGCGCCACGCAGGCGCGACGGCTTACGTCTGTACGATCAGCCATCCGGAGCCGCAGAGCCTGTTCCTGTTCGAAGGCAAGCGCGAGCGGCTGACGGCCGGGCGCGCGCGCCGCAAGATGCCGGTGATCGCCGGGATTGAGCCGTCGCGCCGGACTGCCACGCAATGCATTTCGGTTTCGCATCCGTCGCGCCTGTATGTGACCGACGATTTCGTCGTCACGCACAACACGGCCTTCTCGATGAACATCGGCGAATACGTCGCGGTCGAGTACGGGCTGCCGGTGGCGGTGTTCTCGATGGAAATGCCGGGCACCCAGCTGGTGATGCGTATGCTCGGTTCGATCGGCCGGCTCGACCAGCACCGGATGCGTACGGGGCGCCTGACGGACGAGGATTGGCCGAAGCTGACCCATGCCGTGCAGAAGATGAGCGAGGCGCAGATCTTCATCGACGAGACTGGCGGCCTGAACCCGATGGAATTGCGCTCGCGTGCGCGGCGCCTGGCGCGTCAGTGCGGCAAGCTCGGCCTGATCATCGTCGACTATCTGCAACTGATGTCGGGTTCGTCGCAGGGCGAGAACCGTGCGACCGAAATCTCGGAAATCTCGCGGTCGCTGAAGAGTCTGGCGAAGGAGCTGGACGTGCCTGTGATCGCGTTGTCGCAGCTGAACCGGGGGCTGGAACAGCGTCCGAACAAGCGGCCGGTGATGTCCGATTTGCGCGAATCCGGCGCAATCGAACAGGACGCGGACGTGATCCTGTTCATTTATCGCGACGAGGTCTACAATCCGGACAGCCCGGACAAGGGGACGGCCGAGATCATCATCGGCAAGCAGCGTAACGGTCCGATCGGGCCTGTTCGACTCACGTTCCTGGGTCAATACACGAAGTTCGATAACTTTGCGGGGGCGCAGAACTTCTACGGCGAGTAAAGCCGGATGTAAACCCTTATTTAGCCAAACGTTGTATCCCATCCCGGCGCGCGCATATGCGCGCGTCGCGTCGTGACCGGAAACGGTACAATATCGCCCGTTTTCGTGACAGTCGTTTGACAATCTCTCAGGAATCCCATGTTCGGTCGATTCATGCCCACCGAGGGCAAGTTCTTTGAACTTTTCAACGCGCACGCGAAGCACATCGTTTCCGGTGGCCGCGAGCTCGAACTGCTGATCGACAATCTCGCTGACGCCGAGATTCACAAGCAAAACGTGCAGACCGCCGAGAAGGCCGCAGACAAGCTGACGCATGAAGCGATCGATCTGCTGCACAAGACCTTCATCACGCCGCTCGATCGCGACGAGATCCACAAGCTGATCACGACGATGGACGACATCCTCGATCTGATGGAAGACGTCGCGACGGCCGTGTCGCTGTACGACGTGCGCTCCGTCACGTCCGAGGCGAGCCAGCTCGCACACATCGTCACGCAGTCTGCGCAACACGTGCAGCAGGCCGTCGGATTGCTGTCCGACATGAAGCAGTCGGCACAGATCCTCAAGCAATGCGAGGAGATCGACCGCTGGGAATCGGAGGCCGATCGCGTGCTGCGCGCGGCGATGTCGAAGCTGTTCCGCGAGGAAGACGACGTGAAGACGCTCATCAAGCTGAAGGCGATCTACGAACTGCTCGAAGAGATCACCGACAAGTGCGAGGACGTCGCGAACATCATCGAAGGCATCGTGCTGGAAAACGCCTGAGCGGACCACGATGCATTCGATACAACTCGCCCTATGGATGGTCGCGACGCTGGTGCTCGTCGCGCTCGTATTCGACTTCATGAATGGCTTCCACGACGCGGCTAACTCGATCGCCACCGTCGTGTCCACCGGGGTGCTGAAGCCGCAGCAGGCCGTCGTGTTCGCGGCCGCATTCAACGTCATCGCGTATTTCATCTTCCACCTGAAGGTCGCGCAGACCGTCGGCCGCGGCACGATCGATCCCGAGATCGTCGACCATTACGTCGTGTTCGGCGCACTGGTCGGTGCGATCGGCTGGAACGTGATCACCTGGTACTACGGGATTCCGTCGAGCTCGTCGCACGCGCTGATCGGCGGTCTCGTCGGCGCAGCGCTCGCGAAATCGGGCTGGAGCTCGCTGAATATCGACGGGCTGCTGAAGACGATTGCGTTCATCTTCATTTCGCCGCTGCTCGGTTTCATCCTCGGTTCGCTGTTCATGCTCGGCGTGTCGTGGCTGTACTTCCGTACCGCGCCCAGCAAGGTCGACCGGCGTTTCCGCCGGCTGCAGCTGTTGTCGGCTGGTCTGTACAGCCTGGGTCACGGCGGCAACGACGCACAGAAGACGATCGGCATCATCTGGATGCTGCTGATCGCGTCGGGCTATGCGTCCGCGACTGCCGATGCGCCGCCTGCATGGGTGATCGGCGCGTGCTACCTGTCGATGGGTCTTGGCACGTTGTTCGGCGGCTGGCGCATCGTGCGCACGATGGGCCAGAAGATCACGAAGCTCAAGCCGGTCGGTGGTTTCTGTGCTGAAAGCGGCGGGGCGATCACGCTGTTCATCGCGTCGTTCCTCGGCATTCCCGTGTCGACCACGCACACGATTACCGGCGCGATCGTCGGTGTCGGCGCGACGCAGAAGCTGTCGGCCGTGCGCTGGGGCGTGGCCGGCAATATCGTGTGGGCGTGGGTGCTGACGCTGCCGGCGGCCGCGCTGTTCGCGGCCGGCGGATGGTGGCTCGGACACCAGATCTTCTGATTCCGGCACGACCGGATCGACGTGAAATGCGCCGCAAGCCGAAAGGCTGCGGCGCATTTTCTTTTGGGTGACGCAAATGCGACGGTGCAGCGAATGGCCGATGCGGGGGCGACGTCGCGGCAGGGAACGAGAGGCGGGCTAGTAACTGCCGTTCGCGAAGCGGGCGATCGGATCGTCGGCCGTGCCGGTGCGGGCGCCGGCGGGCGCGGATTGCGTAGAAGCACGCAGCACCTGCACGGGCTCGGCACCGCGCGGCGACGGTGCGACTGCTGCGGATGGCGGTTCGGCATCGAACGCGGCAGCCTGCGCGGCCGTCAGCGCCGTCGTCGGAATCGGTGAGCCGATCTCGGCCGGGTTGGCGGGCGCGGCATTAGCCGTCATGACGTTCATGTCGTCATTCGTCGCTGTTGCCTGTGACTGAGCGGCCTGCATGCGAGGCGGCGGCGGTTCGTACGGATCGGCTGCAGCAGCGGCCGGAGCAGTCATTGCGGCAGCCATGACCGGTGCGGCCGGCATCATCGGGGCAGGCGACGGCGTCGCACTGGCTTGCGGCGCGACATAGGCCGGCTGTCGCGGCGCGGCGGCCGTTACGACAGGGACGGGAGCAGCGGCGGCCACCGGCGCGGTGCGCGGCGCATCGTGCCGTGCCTCGTAAGTCGGTGCATCGAACGGCGTCGGGGCCGAGCGCGGCGGCGCGACGCGGCGAATGCCGTCGAAGCGCTTCGCCCAGTACGGGTTCGTCAGGTAGTCGAGCCGCACGGTGCCGCCGGTCGATGGCGCATTGACGAAACGCAGTTTGCCGACATAGATCCCGACGTGCGAATGCGGCCGTCCGGTCGTGTTGAAAAAGATCAGGTCGCCTGGCGCAACCTGGTCGGGATCGATCGACACGCCGCGGCTGCTCATGTCGGCGGTCGTGCGCGGCAGGTTCACGTCGGCCGCGCGGCCGATCACATAGCGCACGAGCCCGCTGCAGTCGAAGCCGCTCGTCGGCGTGTTGCCGCCCCAGCGATACGGGACGCCGACGAGGCTCATCGCCTGGATCGAGATTTCCTCCTGGCCGACGCTGTGGTCGACGAATTTCGGGAAATTGGCAGGTGCCGGGAATGCACGCGGCGTCGTGATCCTCATGCCCGACGCGGAACGCGAAGCCGACTGCTGCGGCACGCTGGAGCAGGCCGCAAGCAGCGAAACGACGACGACGGGAGCGCAGATTCGAAGCATGGCAAGGCGGACGAGCGCGGCGCGCTCGCGAATCGTATGACAACAGACAGACCCGATGGTAGACGTACCGGCGGGGCTTAAGCAACCATTCCTGAGAATTTACTTGAAGTTTCGCGTGTAAGTGATGCTGTTCGGTAACGAAGCATGACCAACGTTTCCGACCCCAAAATAAAAACGGCGCTCCGGGAACGGAGCGCCGCGAGACGTCGAAAGCCGACCGGGCGGTCGGCGGGGCGCGTTACAGGATGTCCGACGCGTAGTCGGCCAGGCGAGAACGTTCGCCACGCGCGAGGGTCACGTGACCGCTGTGGCCCCAGCCCTTGAAGCGATCGACGACGTAGGTCAGGCCCGAGCTGCCTTCGGTCAGGTAAGGCGTGTCGATCTGTGCGATGTTGCCGAGGCACACGATCTTCGTGCCGGGGCCCGCGCGCGTCACGAGCGTCTTCATCTGCTTCGGCGTCAGGTTCTGCGCTTCGTCGATGATCAGGTACTTGTCGACGAACGTGCGCCCGCGCATGAAGTTCATGCTCTTGACCTTCAGGCGCGAACGGATCAGTTCCTGCGTGGCCGCGCGGCCCCATTCGCCGGCCGCGTCGTCGGTCTTCTGCAGCACTTCGAGGTTGTCGTCGAATGCACCCATCCACGGCTGCATCTTCTCTTCCTCGGTGCCGGGCAGGAAACCGATGTCCTCGCCGACGGGCACGGTCGCGCGCGTCACGATGATCTCGTTGTAACGCTTGTCGTCGAGCACCTGTGCGAGGCCGGCCGCGAGCGCGACGAGCGTCTTGCCGGTGCCGGCCTGGCCGAGCAGCGTGACGAAGTCGATCTCGGGGTTCATCAGCAGGTTCAGCGCGAAATTCTGCTCGCGGTTGCGCGCGGTAATGCCCCACACGTTGTTCTTGTGGTGGCTGTAGTCGCGCAGCGTCTGCAGCAGCGCCGTCTTGCCGTTCAGTTCGCGCACGATCGCGTGGAACGTCGGCTCGCCGTTCTGCGGCTCGAGATAGACGAACTCGTTGACGAGCATCGACGCGACGAGCGGGCCCGTCACGCGATAGTAGGTGGTGCCCGTCTTCGTGTCCTGCCAGCTCTCCATCCCCTTCGCGTGCCTGGTCCAGAAGTCCTGCGGCAATTCGCGCACGCCGTTATAGAGGAGGTCCTTGTCTTCGAGTACCTGGTCGTTGAAGTAGTCTTCCGCCGGCAGGCCGAGCGCATGCGCCTTGATTCGCATGTTGATGTCTTTCGACACCAGCACGACCTGGCGATCCGGCCGGTCGCGCTGCAGCGCACGTACGACACCGAGGATCTGATTGTCGGCCTTTCCCTCGGGGAGGCCCTCGACCGGCGCGATGTCGGTCAGCTTCGTCTGGAAGTACAGGCGGCCGAGTGCCTCGCGGCTGCCGAGGCGCGACAACGGAATGCCGGTCGAGATCGGGCCGCCGTCGGCTACCAGTGCGTCGAGCGTACGGCTGACCTGACGTGCGTTGCGCGCGACTTCGGACATCCCCTTCTTGTGATTGTCGAGTTCCTCGAGCGTCATCATCGGCAGATAGACGTCGTGTTCCTCGAAGCGGAAGAGGCTGCTCGGGTCGTGCATCAGCACGTTGGTGTCGAGCACGAACAGCTTCTGCAACTCGGCCTCGGCGGGCTTGCGGCTGCGCGACTTCGTCGCGGCACCGGCATCGCGCGCGGGCGCGGCGGCCGGTTTGCCGGCGGCCGGCTTGTCGTTGCGTGCGACGACGGGCGTCGCGGGCGTTTCAGGAGCGGCGGGTGCCGCGGGTTCGACCGGCTGCGGGATAGGTTGCAGCAGTGCGGCCGTTTGTCTGGTCTTGCGGCCGCGGGCGGGCGTGCTCGCGGTTTCCTGCGCCGATGGCGCGACGGCGCGTAACGGCGCGCTCGTATTCGCGGCTTCGGTCATCGGTTGGGCCACGCTGGCCGGGCCGTAGTCACCGGCTGTGGATGCGTCCCCTTCGGCGGATTTCTTCGCGGCTTTCGCGGGCCGCGCTTTCGCCTTGTATTCGTCGGGCGGCAGAAGGCTGCCGAGCTTGCTGGGGGGAGTAGGCAAAGGCATGGTGTCCCTCGGGAGGAATCGTGTCGCATGAAGTGCGCCGCTGATCGCATCCTGCGTGACGTAGACGCATGCAGTTTGCGCGCGGTGGCGCACAGGAATTTCGTCTAGCCGGTTCGCCTAAGTGTCGGTCAACTCCTTGACGGGGTGGGCAGTGGACCGAGAGCCGCCGCCCAATCCATAAAAAAAGCCGCTGCCCCGTGGACCGGGACATGCGGCTCGGCTGATACCGTCGTGATGCGCGTCAGGTGCCGGGAAGCATCGCAACGGGCACCGGCGCAGCTACGAGAAATATGGGGCGAACTGGCATTCATTGCGGCCCAATATAACGCGGCTCAAAGCGCTTGTACAGCACTTAGCACGTCGTCCACATGACCCGGCACCTTGATGCCGCGCCATGCCTGGCGAAGCACGCCGTCGGCATCGATCAGGAACGTCGAACGCTCGATTCCGCGTACTTCCTTGCCATACATTTTCTTCATTTTGATGACATCGAACAGCGTGCACAGCGCTTCGTCGGCATCAGAAATCAGCGGGAACGGCAATTCGAGCTTGGCCTTGAAGTTGTCATGCGAGCGCAGGCTGTCGCGCGACACGCCGATCACTTCGGCGCCGGCTTTCTTGAACTTCGGATAGAGATCGCGGAACTGCAGGCCTTCGGTGGTGCAGCCCGGCGTGTTGTCCTTCGGATAGAAATACAGAACGAGCTTCTTGCCCTTCAGGTCGGACAGCGAAATGTCGCCGCCCGTAGCCGGTGCGGTGAAATCGGGAACTTGACGGTCAACTTCGACGGACACGTGTTTCTCCTGTTGTTATGGAAAGGCGCCGCGGCGGCGGCGCGGTTCGGCAGCGCGTCGCGCCGGCACGCCGCAAGAGCGGAGGGCGGCGCCGGCTCGCGCGCGAACTCAGTCGGGCTGGACGATCAGCTCGCCGGAGCGGCCAGGGATCTCGCCCCACGTGACAGGGTACGATGGCAGCGAGTCGCGGTCCAGCGTCGCGTGGTAGTCGCCCATCGTCGCAAACGTATGGCCTTGCGCACGCCAGCCGGCGAGCAACTGCTCGAATACCGGTGCGAGCTTCTGGCCTTCCAGTTCCGCATGCAGCGTGAACACCTGGTCGTGCGGATTGGTTTCGGTGAACCTGAGGATGTGTGCGGCAACGTTGTGCGTATCGACGCCGTCGACGCCGAGCACCTCGTCGAGCGTCGGCAGCGTGGTAGGCATCTGCACGTGCGACAGCGTGCGGCCGCCGACCACCGGCAGGTACGGCGAATGGCCGCGGCCGTCGGATGCGTAGCGCATCCCCCAGGCGTCGATCTGCTCGAAGGCCGCGTCGTTCATCTGCCAGCCGGCCGCGCCGTGCGTGACGGGCGGCGCGCCGAAGACCTCGGCGAAGCGTGCGTGGCTCTTCTGCATTTCACGCGCGGTCCAGTCGCGATCGCGCACGCGGACGTTGTCCTGCCAGTACACGTGATCCCACGTATGGATCCCGCATTCGAAGCCGGCTTCGTGGATCGCGCGCATGTCGGCGATCGCACGGCGGCCGATGTCCGGGCCGGGCAGCAGCACGCCGTACATCAGTTGCTTCACGCCGTAATGCTCGACCACCGACGTGCGCGACACCTTCTTCAGAAAGCCGGGGCGGAACACGCGCCGCAGCGCCCAGCCCGTGTGATCGGGCCCGAGGCTGAAGAGGAAGGTCGCGCGCGCGTTGAAGCGGTCGAAAATGCGTGCGAGGTTCGGCACGCCTTCGCGCGTGCCGCGCAGCGTGTCGACGTCGATCTTGAGGACGATACGAGCCAAGCGAGCGTCCCGTCAGTTCTGCTGCTCGACGAGCGCACGCGCGTCGCCGACATGGCCGCGATACGCTTCGAAGATCTTGCGCAGTGCTTCGTCGAACGTCGACTGCGGCGCCCACGCGAGTTCCTGCATCGTGTTGTCGATCTTCGGCACGCGGTTCTGCACGTCCTGGTAGCCGTTGCCGTAGTAGGCGCCCGACGTCGTTTCGACGAGCTGAACCTGCTTCGCGGAGTCGGCGTATTCCGGGAATTCGGCGGCCAGTTCGAGCATCTTGTGCGCGAGCTCGCGAACCGAGAAGTTGTTTTTCGGATTCCCGATGTTGTAGATCTTGCCCGTCGCGACGCCGTCCTTGTTCTCGATGATCTTCATCAGCGCGCTGATGCCGTCGTCGATGTCGGTGAACGCGCGCTTCTGCGAGCCGCCGTCGACGAGGCTGATGTTTTCACCGCGCACGATGTGGCCGAGGAACTGCGTGACGACGCGCGAGCTGCCTTCCTTCGGCGTGTAGATCGAGTCGAGGCCCGGGCCGATCCAGTTGAACGGGCGGAACAGCGTGAAGTTCAGGCCTTCCATCCCGTAACCCCAGATCACGCGGTCCATCAACTGCTTCGAGCACGCGTAGATCCAGCGCGGCTTGTTGATCGGGCCGTAGGTGAGTGCCGATGCATCCGGATCGAACTGCTCGTCCGAGCACATGCCGTAGACCTCGGAGGTCGACGGGAACACGAGGTGCTTGCCGTACTTGACGGCCGAACGCACGATCGGCAGGTTCGCCTCGAAGTCGAGTTCGAACACGCGCAGCGGCTGCTGGACGTAGGTGGCGGGCGTCGCGATCGCCACGAGCGGCAGGATCACGTCGCACTTCTTCACGTGATACTCGACCCACTCCTTGTTGATCGTGATGTCGCCTTCGAAGAAATGCATCCGCTCGTGGTTGACGAGATCGCCGAGCCGATCGGTCTGCATGTCCATGCCGAACACTTCCCAATCGGTGGTTTCAAGAATGCGCTTCGACAGGTGATGGCCGATGAAGCCGTTCACACCCAGGATCAGGACTTTTTTTGCTTTCATGAATGACGGGAAGAATGAATGAACTGCGCGAATTCCGCGGGCGTCACGACGGTTTCGCTGCCGTCGCGTTGCTGCCACAGCTCGAGAATGGATAGGGCGCGGCTGTCGCCGCAGACGCCGAATAGCGCATTATCGCTTACGTGCAGGCCGGGCGGCAAATCTGCCGCGGCCGCGGCAGCCGGGCTGCCGGGCGCCGCCAGGCGCGCGCGGGCGATGATGAAGCGCGTGCCGCCGACGTCGGTAAACGCGCCCGGATACGGGGGCGCGACCGCGCGCACCAGGTTGTAGACCTGCGCGGCCGGCTTCGACCAGTCGATGCGGCCGTCCTCCGGCTTGCGCCCGCCGTAGTAGCTGCCCGTCGACAGATCGTTCGGCAGATGCGGCGCCTCGCCCGCGAGCAGCGCCGGCAGCACGCGCCAGAGCGTCTGCTCGGCGGCGACCGTGACCTTGTCGAATACCTGCGTGGCCGTATCGTCCGGCAGGATCGGCACTGCGGTCTGACCGATGATCGCGCCGGCGTCGGGCTTCGCGGCCATCTCGTGCAGCGTCGCGCCGGTTTCCGTTTCGCCGTTCAGCACGGCCCAGTTGGTCGGTACCCGACCCCGGTATTTCGGCAGCAGCGAGCCGTGCATGTTGTACGCACCACGCGGCGCGATCGCGAGCAGGTCCACCGGCAGCATGTGACGGTAGTAGAACGAGAAGATGAAGTCCGGCCGTGCGTCGGATACCGCACGGCGCAGTGCCGGATCGGCGGGGTCGGCCGGCGTGAGAACCGGGATTCCATGCTCGGCGGCAACCGACGCGACACTGCCGAACCAGATGTTCTCGTTCGGGTTGTCCTCGTGCGTGACGACGAGAGCGACGTCGACGCCGCGTGCCAGCAGCACCTGCAGGCAGCGCACGCCGACGTTGTGATACGCGAAGACGACGGCGCGCGGCTTCATTGCATTTGCCCCGTGCGATGAGCGCCGCCCGGCACTGCCGGCACGCCTTCGTGCTGTTCGAGCACCGCCTGGATCAGGTAGCGCGGCCGTGCGCGTACCTGCTGGTAGATGCGGCCGACGTATTCGCCGAGCAGGCCGAGCGCGAACACGATCACGCCGAGCAGGAAGAACGTGATCGCGAACAGCGTGAACACGCCTTGCACTTCCGCGCCGACGATGAAGCGGCGCACGAGCAGCAGCACGAACAGTCCGGCCGAGCCGAGCGACAGGATCACGCCGATGAACGACAGCCACTGGAGCGGCACGACGGAAAAGCCGGTCACGAGGTCGAAGTTCAGCCGGATCAGGCTGTACAGCGAATACTTCGACTGGCCTGCGAAGCGCTCCTCGTGCGCGACCTCGATTTCGGTCGGGTTCTGCGCGAACGTGTACGCGAGCGCCGGGATGAAGGTGTTGACTTCGCCGCACACGTTGATCGTGTCGATGATGCGGCGGCTGTACGCGCGCAGCATGCAGCCCTGGTCGGTCATCTTGATCCGCGTGATGCGCTCGCGCAGCCGGTTCATCATCAGCGAGGCCTTGCGCCGCCACAGGCTGTCCTGGCGCTGCTTGCGGATCGAGCCGACGTAGTCGTAGCCCTCGCGCATCTTCGCGATCAGCTTGCCGATTTCCTCGGGCGGGTTCTGCAGGTCGGCGTCGAGCGTGATGACGATTTCGCCGCGCGACTGCGCGAAGCCGGCGAGGATCGCCATGTGCTGGCCGTAGTTGCCGTTGAGCAGCACGACGCGCGTCGTGTCGGGGCGCGCGTGGAACTGGTCGGCGAGCATGGCGGCCGAGCGGTCGCGGCTGCCGTCGTTGATCAGGATCACTTCGTACGACGTGCCGAGTGCGTCGAGTGCCGGGTACAGCCGCGCGAACAGCGCGGCCAGCCCATCTTCCTCGTTGTACACGGGGATGATGATCGATACTTCCGGATTCGCGGCGCCCGGATGCCCGGCGCGTGCTTCAAGGTGACTCATGTACGCTTATTTTCCGTATTGTTCGCAAATCTGGTTGATGGCGTCGGCCACGCGACGCACGTCGTCTTCGGTCATCTGCGTGAAGAGCGGCAGCGTGACGGTCGACGCGCCGTACCGTTCGGCGTGAGGGAACATGCCCTCGGCAAAGCCGCGCGCGCGATACAGCGTGAACAGGTGGATGGCCGGGTAGTGCACGCCCGTGCCGATGCCGCGTTCCTTCATCTGGGCCATGAAATCGGCGCGCGAGATCGACAGCCGGTCGAGCGGCAGCGTGACCTGGAACATGTGCCAGTTGCTGTTCTCGAAATCGGCGACGGGCAGGCCGAGCCCGAGCTTCACGGCCGGGCCGCCGCCGAGCGCGGCGAAATACGCGCGCGCGAGCGCACGGCGCTGCGCGGTGAAGCGTTCGAGGTGCGGCAACTGGCCGAGGCCGACGCGCGCGGCGACATCGGTCAGGTTGTACTTGCCGCCGAGCACGTCGCAGTCCATCCCGTCGAAGCCGGTGCGCGTGATGCCCTGCAGCCGGTACTTCTGCGCGAGCGTCGCCTCGTCCTCGCTGTTCAGCACGAGTGCGCCGCCTTCGATCGTCGTCAGGTTCTTGTTCGCGTGGAAGCTGAACGACACGATGTCGCCGATCGCGCCGATGCGTTTGCCGTTCCACGTCGAGCCGAGTGCCTGCGCGGCATCCTCGATCACGCGCAGGTTGTGTGCGCGCGCGATTGCGTACAGGCGATCCATGTCGACCGGCAGGCCGGCCAGGTACACGGGGATGATCGCCTTCGTGCGCGGCGTGATCGCCTGCTCGAGCTTGTCGAGGTCGATGTTGCGCGTGATCGGGTCGATGTCGGCGAACACGGGCGTCGCGCCCGTCTCGAGGATCACGTTGCTGGTCGAGACCCACGATGCCGGTGTCGTGATCACCTCGTCGCCGGCGCCGACGCCCGCGATGCGCAGCCCGATCTCGAGCGTGCAGGTGCCCGAATTGAACGCGCGGACCGGCCGGCCGCCACAGTACTCGGACAGCGCGGCCTCGAATTTCTGGCTCTGCGGGCCGGTGGTGATCCAGCCCGAGCGCAGCACGTCGACGACGCCCTGGATGGTTTCCTCATCGATCTCGGGGCGGGTGAACGGCAGAAACGGAGCGGTAATCTGGCTCATGAACGCTTTGGCTCGTAATGGCGTGTAATAAAGGGGTCGGGCGATCCGGCCCGAAACCGGAATTAAACACCGGTTGGCGGATTCGCACCGTGATTTTTTGTAGGCGGACGCTTAATGTACGCCGGGCCCGCTCAACTGCGTGCGAGCACGACCACGCCGATCAGGATGATGCCGATGCCGATCAACCGCTGGACCGACATCACCTCGCCGAACAGGTACCAGGCCGCAAACGCGTTGACCACGTAGCCGAGCGACAGCATCGGGTACGCGATCGACACGTCGACCCGCGACAGCCCGAGAATCCAGACGACGACGCTCAGCACATAGCAGCCGAGGCCGCCGATGATCGGCAACTGGGTCGCGATCTTCAGTCCGACCGGGACGATGTTCGACGGCGTGAATTCGAAGTGCCCGACAGCGTTGACGCCGGCTTTCAGCAGAAGTTGCGCACAGGCGTTGAGCATCACGCCGGTGACGATACAGATGAGCGAAACGGGATTCATGCGATACGGGTCCTTACGATTGCGGTTTTTCGACGATCACGCGGCGGTTGTCGCGCGCGATCACGCGCATCGGCACGCCTTGCTTGACCAGCGCGTCGTATTCGCTGGGCGACATGATGGCGAGCGCGTGGGTTTCCTGATCCCAGCGCGCGATCCATTCGTCGACGGTCGGGATCCATTTGTCCGGCTCGACCGAGATCCCGAAGGCGAGTTCGTCCTGGCGGTGGACCATGATCGTCGTGTGGCCGACATAGAACGGGAACGTGTGATCGAGCATGTCGATCGAGTAGAACGGCGTGTCGGCCGGCAGTTTCGCCAGCTCCGCGCGTACGGTCGGTGCGAGCAGCGCGCCCGAGCTGTAACGGCCGAACTCGTCGTGGCCGGTGCCTCCGATCGTGCCGAACGCGAGCCATGCGGCGCCGAACGCGGTGATCGCGGCCGCGACGCCCGTGCGGCGGTTCAGCCACGCGGCGGCCAGCGTCAGGACGGCCGCGACCGCGAGACCCGCGTACAGCCACAGCTGGAACGCACGATACAGCGCATTCGGCGTGCGGGCGTCGCCCTGGTAGGCAAGGAAGATGATCCCGAACGCCGCCACGACGAGGAACACGAGGTAGCCGAGCAGGTGGCGGCGGAACCGGTCGGCGCTCATCAGCGGCAGGTACGCGCCGATCATCAGCGCGAGCGCCGGCGCGACCGGCAGCACGTACGAGATCAGCTTCGAATGCGATGCGCTGAAGAACAGGAAGATGAATGCGCTCCAGATCAGCAGCACGAGCATCGGCGCGAAGCCGTTGGGCTGGCGCGGCATGCGCAGCGCATGGCGGAGGCTCTGCCACGCGACCGACAGCCACGGCAGGAAGCCGACCAGCAGCACCGGGACGAAGTAGTAGAACGGGCCCGGGCGGTTCTGTTCCGGGGTCAGATACCGGCGGAACTGCTGGACAATGAAGAAGAAGTTGAAGAATTCCGGGTTGCGCTGCTGGACAAGCACGAACCACGGCGTGACGATCGCGAAGAAGATCACCAGGCCGCTCACCAGGTACAGGCGTTTCCACAGCGCCCAGTCGCGCGCGATCAGCGTATAGAGCACCAGCACGGCGCCCGGCAGGATCAGGCCGACGAGTCCCTTGGACAGCACGGCGAACGCCATCGCGGCCCAGCACGCCCACATCCAGCCGCGCACGGCGCCCGCGCTCAGGCCGGGCCGCTGCGCGAGCAGCAGCGAGCAGAGCGACAGCGCCATCCAGAACGCGAGCCCCATGTCGAGCGCGTTGAAGTGGCCCATCAGGTTCCAGTACGGCGAGCACGCGAGCACGACGGCCGCGAGGAAGCCGGACAGCGGGTTGAACAGGCGCGCGCCCGTGAAGCCGACCAGCAGCACGCCGGCGAAGCTGGCGAGCCCCGTGTAGAGGCGGGCCTGCCATTCGCCGATGCCGAACCACGCGAACGTCAGCGCATTCAGCCAGGTCTGCAGCGGCGGCTTCTCGAAGTACTTGTAGCCGTTGTAGCGCGGCGTGATCCAGTCGCCGGTGACGAACATCTCGCGCGCCATCTCCGCGTAGCGGCCTTCGTCGCTCGGGATCAGGTGGCGCAGCCCGAGCGGCGCGAACCAGACGATCGCGAGCGCGACGAGCAGGAGGACGAGCGTGATGCGATTGAGCGGTAGCCTCGACGGCGTATCGTTCATGGGTTTTCAGCCTGTTGGTTGTTGTGACGGGCCGCCGGGGCGTTGCGCCCGGGGGCGGGCGGCCGGGTGTCGATCCGGGGGGGCGATCGGCGCGCCGGCCGGAGTTGCCCCACCGCATCGGGGATTAACGTTCAATTAAGAGCGCGGCGGCGACTTTCGGCCCTCGGCCATCAGGATGTTGGCAGGTTCACGGCAGGCGGCCGCGAAGTCCATCGTCTCGACGCCGATCCGCTTGGCCGTGGCGCGGCCACGAGGCGCGGGTGCGGAAGCGCAGCCGCGCCGCTGCCGAGGCTGACGAGCTCGGGCGCCGGCTCGAGCAGCGTCGCGAAATGCTCGGGGGTGAGCGCATCGAACGACGACACGGGCCAGTCCCGGACCGGTGCGCCGGGCAGCACGATGACGCTGCCCTCATGGCGCTGGAGGTTGACGTCGACATAATCGGGGCCGTAGCCGGTGACGGTGTTGAGCGCGCCGCTCGCGTCCTGGTGCAGTTTCAAATCGGTATTCCGCGTTCCGTAGGGGGAATGTCTGGCAAGGGCCGCACGGCCCCGGGCGGCCGGTTTCGCGCGCCGGCACGCACGGGACGCCTGACGGCGCGGGCCCGGAGCGGCTATGGTGCATTGCGAAAGTCGGCCAAAATCCGCTAAATTATAACTTTTTGGTTGCCCCCGGGCGCCACTTGCGTCGAGCGCTGCCACAAGCTGCGTCCGGCCGCCCGCTTTTTCCCCAGTCTAGACAGCGCGCACAGACCGGCCGCTCTCCAGTTTTGATCCCGTCCCCCGGCCGCGAGGCCAACCCAGGAACCGTGTCGTCGTGAAACCGATTCAGAAGTCGAACAAGCTGCTCAACGTGTGCTACGACATCCGTGGCCCGGTGCTCGAGCACGCGAAGCGCCTCGAGGAAGAAGGCCACCGCATCATCAAGCTGAACATCGGCAACCTCGCGCCGTTCGGTTTCGACGCGCCGGACGAGATCATCCAGGACATGATCCGCAACCTGCCGGCATCGTCCGGCTATTCGGATTCGAAAGGCGTGTTCTCGGCCCGCAAGGCCGTGATGCATTACACGCAGCAAAAGGGCGTCGTCGGCGTCGGTCTGGACGACATCTACATCGGCAACGGCGCGTCCGAGCTGATCGTGATGGCGACCCAGGCGCTGCTGAACGACGGCGACGAAGTGCTGCTGCCGGCGCCCGACTACCCGCTGTGGACGGCCGCCGTGAGCCTCTCCGGCGGCACGCCCGTGCATTACGTGTGCGACGAGCAGAACGCGTGGATGCCCGACCTCGACGACATCCGCCGCAAGATCACGCCGAACACCAAGGCGATCGTCGTGATCAACCCGAATAACCCGACCGGCGCGCTTTATTCCGACGAATTGCTGCTCGAACTGCTCGAGATCGCGCGCCAGCACGGACTGATCGTGTTCGCCGACGAGGTCTACGACAAGATCGTCTACGACGGGCTCGAGCACACGGCGCTGGGTTCACTGTCGGAGGACGTGATCACGGTGACCTTCAACAGCCTGTCGAAGAGCTATCGCTCGTGTGGCTATCGCGCGGGCTGGATGGCCGTGTCGGGCCTTGGCGGCGACAACCGCCGGCATGCGAAGGATTACCTCGAGGGGCTCGGGATCCTGTCGTCGATGCGGCTGTGCGCGAACGTGCCGGGGCAGTTCGCGATCCAGACGGCGCTCGGCGGCTACCAGAGCATCAACGAGCTGATCGTGCCGAGCGGGCGCCTGTACAAGCAGCGCGAACTCGCGTACGACATGCTCACGTCGATTCCCGGCGTGACCTGCGTGAAGCCGCAGGCCGCGCTGTACATGTTCCCGCGTCTCGATCCGAAGCTCTATCCGATCCAGAACGACCAGCAGTTCATCCTCGACCTGTTGCTCGAGGAGCGCGTGCTGCTCGTGCAGGGCACGGGTTTCAACTGGGCGGCGCCGGATCACTTCCGCGTGGTGTTCCTGCCGAACCTCGACGACCTGACCGATTCGATCAACCGGATCGCGCGCTTCCTCGACGGCTACCGCAAGCGCCATTCGGCCTGAGCGGACAGGATCACACGGCATTCCCTCATTCCCTAATCTCACTCATCGATCACACGCAGCATGGAACCGATCAAAGTTGGCCTGTTGGGCTTCGGCACCGTAGGCAGCGGCACCTTCACGGTGCTGCGCCGCAACCAGGAAGAAATCAAGCGACGCGCGGGACGCGGCATCGAGGTGGCGCGCATTGCGGTGCGCAACCCGGCCAAGGCGCAGGCTGCGCTCGGCGGTGACGCCGCTGCCGCGCAGATCACCGACGATTTCAACGCGGTCGTCGACGATCCGTCGATCTCGATCATCGCCGAGATGATCGGCGGCACGGGCATCGCACGCGAGCTCGTACTGCGCGCGATCGCGAACGGCAAGCACGTCGTGACGGCGAACAAGGCGTTGCTCGCGGTGCACGGCACCGAGATCTTCGAGGCCGCGCGCGAGAAGGGCGTGATGGTCGCGTTCGAGGCGGCCGTCGCCGGCGGCATCCCGATCATCAAGGCGCTGCGCGAAGGCCTGACCGCGAACCGCATCCAGTACATCGCGGGCATCATCAACGGCACGACGAACTACATCCTGTCGGAAATGCGCGACCGCGGCCTCGACTTCGCGACCGCACTGAAGGCCGCGCAGGAGCTCGGCTACGCGGAAGCCGATCCGACCTTCGACATCGAAGGCGTCGACGCCGCGCACAAGGCGACGATCATGAGCGCGATCGCGTTCGGCGTGCCGGTCCAGTTCGACCGCGCGTACGTCGAAGGCATCAGCAAGCTCGATGCGACCGACATTCGCTACGCGGAAGAGCTCGGCTACCGGATCAAGCTGCTCGGCATCGCGCGCCGCGCCGAACACGGCATCGAACTGCGCGTGCACCCGACGCTGATCCCCGAGAAGCGCCTGCTCGCGAACGTCGAAGGCGCGATGAACGCGGTCGTCGTGCACGGCGACGCGGTCGGCACGACGCTGTACTACGGCAAGGGCGCGGGCGCGGAACCGACCGCATCGGCGGTCGTCGCGGATCTCGTCGACGTCACGCGCCTGCACACGGCCGACCCCGAGCATCGCGTGCCGCACCTCGCGTTCCAGCCGGACAGCCTGTCCAGCACGCCGATTCTGCCGATCGACGAGGTGACGAGCGGCTACTACCTGCGCCTGCGCGTGGCGGACCAGACGGGCGTGCTCGCCGACATCACGCGCATCCTTGCCGCGGCGGGCATCTCGATCGATGCGCTGCTGCAGAAGGAATCGGAGCAGGTCGACGACGCCAACGGCGAAACCGACATCATCCTGATCACGCACGAAACGATCGAGAAGCACGTCAATGCGGCGATCGCGCAGATCGAAAGCCTCTCGACGGTCGTCTCGAAGGTGACGAAGCTGCGCATGGAAGCGCTGAACTGAGGACCAGGAACGACATGAACTACATCTCCACGCGCGGCGCCGGCATCGGCGAGCGCCATACGTTCTCCGACATCCTGCTCGGCGGTCTCGCGAAGGACGGCGGGCTCTACCTGCCGTCCGAGTACCCGCAGGTTTGCGCCGACGAGCTCGTGCGCTGGCGCACGCTGTCGTACGCGGATCTCGCGTTCGAGATCCTGTCGAAGTTCTGCGACGACGTGCCGGCCGACGACCTGCGCGCGATCACGCGCCGCACGTACACGGCTGCCGTATACAGCAACACGCGCCACGGCGAGAACGCGTCCGACATCACGCCGCTGAAAACGCTCGGCATCGAGAACGGCGCGACGCTGTCGCTGCTCGAACTGTCGAACGGCCCGACGCTGGCGTTCAAGGACATGGCGATGCAGTTGCTCGGCAACCTGTTCGAGTACACGCTCGCGAAGCACGGCGAAGCGCTGAACATTCTCGGCGCGACGTCGGGCGACACGGGCAGCGCGGCCGAATACGCGATGCGCGGCAAGGCCGGCGTGCGCGTGTTCATGCTGTCGCCGCACAAGAAGATGAGCGCGTTCCAGACGGCGCAGATGTTCAGCCTGCAGGATCCGAACATCTTCAACCTAGCGGTCGAAGGTGTGTTCGACGACTGCCAGGACATCGTGAAGGCTGTGTCGAACGATCATGCGTTCAAGGCGCAGCAGAAGATCGGCACGGTCAACTCGATCAACTGGGCACGCGTCGTCGCGCAGGTCGTGTACTACTTCAAGGGCTATTTCGCGGCGACGCAGTCCAACGACGAGCGCGTGTCGTTCACGGTACCGTCGGGCAACTTCGGCAACGTGTGCGCGGGCCACATCGCGCGGATGATGGGGCTGCCGATCGCTAAGCTCGTGGTCGCGACCAACGAGAACGACGTGCTCGACGAATTCTTCCGCACCGGTGCGTATCGCGTGCGCAGCGCCGAAAACACGTACCACACGAGCAGCCCGAGCATGGACATCTCGAAAGCGTCGAACTTCGAGCGCTTCGTGTTCGACCTGCTCGGCCGCGATCCGGCGCGCGTGATGCAGCTGTTCCGCGACGTCGAGGAGAAGGGCGGCTTCGATCTCGCCGCGAGCGGCGATTTCTCGCGCGTGGCCGAATTCGGTTTCGTGTCGGGCAGCAGCAGTCATACGGACCGCATCGCGACGATCCGCGATGTGTTCTCGCGCTACGACACGATGATCGATACGCACACCGCCGACGGCGTGAAGGTCGCGCGCGAGCATCTCGACGCGGGCGTGCCGATGGTCGTGCTCGAGACTGCGCAGCCGATCAAGTTCGGCGAGACGATCCGCGAAGCGCTCGATCGCGAAGCCGAGCGGCCGGCCGCATTCGACGGGCTCGAGGCGCTGCCGCAGCGTTTCGAGGTCGTGAAGGCCGACGCGCAGCAGGTGAAGGACTTCATCGCCGCTCATACGGGCGCATGATGTGCCGCCGGGCGCGAGCCCGGCGTGCAGGCAGGGCGGCCGGAATGCCGATTCGTCGAACGGATCGGGGTTCCGGCCGTTCTGCTTTGCGGCGCGGCGGCCGAAGCATCGGCACGGGCCCGTGCGGGTGCCGCCTGCCCGGGGCACCATGAAACAAGTATCAACCCCGCACATTCGCGCCGATCACAGTTTTCGCATGTCGGCCATATCGCGCGCGCGCGTGATGGCGTCGCTACAATGGCGTATTGACTCCAACGATCCCCGATTCCATCGATGTCGAACCCGAATTCCGCGGCGCCGCGCGCGCCGATGCTGTCGACCGCCGAAGCGCTCGCCGCACTGCTCGATGCCGCGAAACCGCTGCCCGGCGCCGAAACCGTCGCGACGCTCGATGCGCTCGGCCGCGTGCTGGCGGTCGATGTGAGTTCGTCGCTCGACGTGCCGCCGATGCATACGAGCGCGATGGATGGCTATGCGGTGCGCGTCGCCGACCTGCTGCACGGCGAGCGGCGCCTGCCCGTGTCGCAACGGATCCCGGCCGGCCATCCGGCCGCGCCGCTCGCCGCGGGCACGGCCGCGCGGATCTTCACCGGCGCGACGGTGCCGCCGGGCGCCGACGCGGTCGTGATGCAGGAGCAAACATCGGCCGACGGCGACGCGGTCGAGATCCTGCACACGCCGAAAGCCGGAGAATGGATCACGGCGCAGGGCGCGGACATCCGCCAGGGTTCGGTGATCCTGCCGGCCGGCACGCGCCTTACGCCGCAGGCGCTCGGTCTGGCCGCATCGGTCGGCTGCGCGCAGTTGTCGGTCGCGCGGCGGATCCGCGTCGCGGTGTTCTTCACCGGCGATGAACTGACGATGCCCGGCGAGCCGCTGAAGCCCGGTGCGATCTACAACTCGAACCGCTTCACGCTGCGCGGGCTGCTGGAGCGGCTCGGCTGCCACGTGACCGACTACGGGATCGTGCCCGACTCGCTCGCGGCGACGCGCGATACGCTGCGCGAAGCCGCGCGCGATCATGACGTGATCCTGACGAGTGGCGGCGTATCGGTCGGCGACGAGGATCACGTGAAGCCGGCCGTCGAGGCCGAAGGGCGGCTCGCACTGTGGCAGATCGCGATGAAGCCCGGCAAGCCGCTCGCGTTCGGCGCGGTGCGCCGCGGCGACGATCGGCCCGATGCGCACTTCATCGGGCTGCCCGGCAATCCGGTGTCGAGCTTCGTCACGTTCCTGTTGTTCGTGCGGCCGTTCCTGCTGCGCCTGTCCGGCGTGCGCGACGTCGCGCCGCGCGCGCTGTCGCTGCGCGCGGACTTCTCGCAAAGCAAGGGCGACCGGCGCAACGAATTCCTGCGCGCGCGCGTCAATGCGGCCGGCGGCCTCGACATGTTCCCCAACCAGAGCTCGGCGGTGCTGACGTCGACGGTCTGGGGCGACGGCCTGATCGACAATCCGCCGCAGCACGCGATCAGCGCCGGCGAGACCGTGCGTTTCATTCCGTTTTCCGAACTGCTGTCGTAACGCGACGGCTTCCCGATCCATGAAGATTCAACTGAAATTCTTTGCAAGCGTGCGCGAGGCGCTGGGCGTGTCCGACGAACAGGCCGACGTGCCGGACGGCGTGACGACCGTCGGCGACGTGCGCGCGTGGCTGCGCCTGCGCGGCGGCGCGTGGGCCGAGACGCTCGCCGAAGGGCGTGCGTTGCGCATGGCGTGCAACCACGAGATGACCGACCCCGATACGCGCCTCACCGACGGCTGCGAGGTTGCGTTCTTTCCGCCGGTGACGGGCGGCTGAGGGGCTTGTCATGGCTACGGTACGAGTCCAGACCGACGATTTCGACCTGAACGCCGAAGTGGCGGCGCTGCGTACGCGCAACCCGAAGATCGGGGCGGTCGCGTGTTTTGTCGGCACGGTGCGCGACCTGAACGAAGGCGACTCGGTCGCCGCGATGGAACTCGAACACTATCCGGGGATGACCGAGAAGGCGCTCGAGAAGATCGCCGCCGAGGCCGGCCGGCGCTGGCCCGGCATCGAGGTCGCGATCGTGCACCGTGTCGGCAGGCTGTTGCCGCTCGACCAGATCGTGATGGTCGCGACGGTTGCATCGCATCGCGGCGATGCGTTCGCGTCGTGCGAGTTCGTGATGGACTATCTGAAGACCGAGGCGCCGTTCTGGAAGAAGGAAACGACGCCGGACGGCGAGCGCTGGGTCGATGCCCGCAGTACCGACGACGCCGCGCTGGCGCGTTGGGGCGTCGACTCGGGCAACACGCCGCGTTGAGCGCGTCGTCCTCGTTGCGGCGATGTGCCGCAGGCGCCGGCTTGCCGCGTTACGCGTCCGGATCGGTGCCGCGCCCGATGATCTTCGTCGGAAACGGCTCGCCGCGGGCGCGTGACGGCAGCGCATGCGCGTCGTCGTCGTCGCGGCGGCGCGGCGCGATCGCATCGAGCAGCGCCTGCTGCTCGGGCGGAATCTGATAATCCCAGCCGAAGCGGCTCAACTGCAGGCTTTGTGCGATCCGCAGCGCGGGTTCCATGAAGCGGATCGCCGCGGGCGGCGTGTAGCGTGCCTCGACGGTCTTCAGGAACAGCGACAGCCAGCGGCTGAAGTGCGCGGGTTCGATCCCGTCGAGCGGCTGGTGCGCCTGCTGCACGTTGCCGCGATAGCCCTTGGTGCCGAGCACGAGGCTCGACCAGAAGCTGACCATCTTCGACAGATGATCGTCCCAGCGGCCGTTCAGCTTCGCGTCGAATACGGGCCCGAGCAGCGGGTCGACGCGGACGCGATCGTAGAACGCGTGGACGAGGTCGCGGATGTTGTCTTCGGTCGGTTCGGCGTCGCGGGGGCGGGCCGGTGCGGTATCGGGCGAGGCGGGCAAGGCAGTCATGACAAGAAAGGCCGGGGAAAATCGGGGCATTGGCTGGCGCCGGCGACGCGTCGACATGACGCAGGTGCGGTCGATGCGCAGGACGCCGACAGGATTTTGACGCAAAATAGCGTCCACCAAGGTCTGAGAAATGTGCGGACCACATGCATCTTATTGCGTGCAGGCCGTCCGGGCAACCCGGACTCGCCAGGCGGCAGTCAAAAGCCCGTCCGGCGCGCGTTCCCGGTGAGCGGGGGCGCAAAATCGGGGCACGATCGATAATTTTCCGTATTCGCTCATGAGACTCACCGACTACACCGACTATTCGCTGCGCGTAATGCTGTACCTTGCGGTGCGCGGCGAGGGGCTCGCGACGATCCAGGAGATCTCGGACGCCTACGGCATCTCGAAGAACCATCTGATGAAAGTGGTGCAGCAGCTCGGCGAGCTCGGCTGGGTCGACACGGTTCGCGGTCGCAACGGCGGGTTGCGGCTCTTCCCCGAATCGCTGGCGCTGACGGTCGGTCAGGTCGTGCGCGCGACCGAGAGCGATTTCGCGCTGGTCGGCTGCTTCTCCGCAGACGCTACCGAGTCGCGCGGCTGCGTGATCGAGCCGCAGTGCCGCCTGAAGGGCGTGCTGGCGGCCGCGCGCGATGCATTTTTTGCCGAACTCGATGGTCATACCGTCGGCGAACTGGCCGCGCCTGCGTCGCCGCTCGTTGCGCTGCTCGGCATTCGGCCGATCGCGCTCGTGCGTGCCGAGACGTCGGCGCCCGACGCGCCTGCGTCCGCCGGGTCGCCGTCGAAGGCCGGCTGACGCGCGCGCCGCACCCCGTCACCCGGCTGCAGCCGGCCGGCAGGCCGCTGTGGCGCCGCCCATCGATTTTTGCGCTGAATCAACCCGAATTTCGCTTGAAACCCGCATAACCATCCTCATCTTGGTGTTAATCGAAAATTGGAGGTCTCGACAAAATGAGAATCGACAAGCTCACCACCAAGTTCCAGGAAGCACTCGCGGACGCGCAAAGCCTTGCGGCAGGCCGCGACAATCAATACATCGAACCCGTTCACGTACTGGCGGCACTCGTCGCGCAGCAGGACGGCTCCGCCCGCTCGCTGATGTCGCGCGCGGGTGTTCACGTGCAGGCGCTGCAAGGCGCGCTGAACGAGGCGATTTCGCGCCTGCCGCAAGTCACGGGCACGGGCGGCGACATCCAGATCGGTCGTGAGTTGGCCGGGCTGCTGAACCAGGCCGACAAGGAAGCGCAGAAGCTCAATGACACGTTCATCGCGAGCGAGATGTTCCTGCTCGCCGTGTCCGACGACAAGGGCGAAGCCGGCAAGCTCGCACGCCAGCACGGCCTCACGCGCAAGGCGCTCGAAGCCGCGATCGCGGCGGTACGCGGCGGCTCGCAGGTGCACAGCCAGGATGCCGAAAGCCAGCGCGAGGCGCTGAAGAAGTACACGGTCGACCTGACCGAGCGCGCTCGTGCAGGCAAGCTCGATCCGGTGATCGGCCGCGACGACGAAATCCGTCGCTCGATCCAGATCCTGCAGCGTCGTACCAAGAACAACCCGGTGCTGATCGGCGAGCCGGGCGTTGGCAAGACCGCGATCGTCGAAGGGCTCGCGCAGCGGATCGTCAACGGCGAAGTGCCCGAGACGCTGAAGGGCAAGCGCGTGCTGTCGCTCGACATGGCCGCGCTGCTCGCGGGCGCGAAGTATCGCGGTGAGTTCGAGGAGCGCCTGAAGGCGGTGCTCAACGACATCGCGAAGGACGAAGGCCGGACGATCGTGTTCATCGACGAGATCCATACGATGGTCGGTGCCGGCAAGGCCGAAGGCGCGATGGATGCGGGCAACATGCTCAAGCCTGCGCTGTCGCGCGGCGAGCTGCACTGCATCGGCGCCACCACGCTCGACGAATACCGGAAGTACATCGAGAAGGACGCTGCGCTCGAGCGTCGCTTCCAGAAGGTGCTGGTCGACGAGCCGAGCGTCGAGGCGACGATCGCGATCCTGCGCGGGCTGCAGGAGAAGTACGAACTGCACCACGGCGTCGACATCACCGACCCGGCGATCGTCGCCGCGGCCGAACTGTCGCACCGCTACATCACGGACCGCTTCCTGCCCGACAAGGCGATCGACCTGATCGACGAGGCTGCATCGAAGATCAAGATGGAAATCGATTCGAAGCCCGAAGAGATGGACAAGCTCGACCGCCGGCTGATCCAGCTGAAGATCGAGCGCGAAGCCGTGAAGAAGGAGCAGGACGAAGCGTCGCAGAAGCGCCTGCAACTGATCGAGGAGGAGATCGATCGCCTCGGCCGCGAGTATGCGGACCTCGAGGAGATCTGGACCGCCGAGAAGGCCGCGGTACAGGGCAGCGCGCAGCTCAAGGAAGAGATCGAGAAGGTGCGCGCCGACATCGCGCGTCTGCAGCGTGACGGCAAGCTGGAGAAGGTCGCCGAACTGCAGTACGGCAAGCTGCCGCAACTCGAATCGCAACTGAAGCAGGTCACGCAGGCGGAAGAGCAGGAGCAGCACAACCCGACGCGTCCGCGGCTGCTGCGCACGCAGGTCGGTGCGGAAGAAATCGCGGAAGTCGTGTCGCGCTCAACCGGGATTCCGGTGTCGCGGATGATGCAGGGCGAACGCGAGAAGCTGCTGCACATCGAGGAAAAGCTGCACGAGCGCGTGGTCGGCCAGGATGAGGCGATCAGCGCAGTCGCCGATGCGATCCGTCGTTCGCGCGCGGGTCTCGCCGATCCGAACCGCCCGTACGGCTCGTTCCTGTTCCTCGGCCCGACGGGCGTCGGCAAGACCGAGCTGTGCAAGGCGCTGGCGTCGTTCCTGTTCGATTCCGAGGAGCACTTGATCCGCATCGACATGAGCGAGTTCATGGAGAAGCACAGCGTCGCGCGACTGATCGGCGCGCCGCCGGGCTATGTCGGTTACGAGGAAGGCGGCTACCTGACCGAAGCCGTGCGCCGCAAGCCGTACAGCGTGATCCTGCTCGACGAGATCGAGAAGGCGCATCCGGACGTGTTCAACGTGCTGCTGCAGGTGCTCGACGACGGTCGCATGACCGACGGGCAGGGGCGCACGGTCGATTTCAAGAACACGGTGATCGTGATGACGTCGAACCTCGGCTCGCAGGTGATCCAGGCGATGACGGGTTCGCCGCAGGAAGAGATCAAGGACGCGGTGTGGCTTGAGGTGAAGCAGCACTTCCGCCCGGAATTCCTGAACCGGATCGACGACGTCGTCGTGTTCCATGCGCTCGACCGCAGCAACATCGAGTCGATCGCGAAGATCCAGCTCGCACGCCTGCACGACCGGCTCGCGAAGCTCGACATGGCGCTCGACGTGTCACCGGCGGCGCTCGAACAGATCGGCAAGGTCGGCTACGATCCGCTGTTCGGCGCGCGGCCGCTGAAGCGCGCGATCCAGCAGGAGATCGAGAACCCGGTCGCGAAGCTGATCCTCGCGGGCCGCTTCGGTCCGAAGGACGTGATCCCGGTCGACGTCAACGACGGCACGTTCGTGTTCGACCGGGTCGTGCACTGATCGACCGTCAGGCCGCCCGCCCGGTTCGCACCGGGCGCGCAAAAACAAACACCCCGCTCAGGCGGGGTGTTTGCATATGGAGCGGCCGAAACGGATGAAGCGGCTGCCGGATGCCGTGCGCTCAGGCCTGCTTGTTGCCGCCGAACATGCCGGAGAGCTGCGATAGTGCGCCGAGCACGTTCGACGTGTCGACCTGGCCGTCGGCCGGCACTTCACCGTTCGGCGTCGCGTGGTTCACGACGTGCGGCAGCACCTGCGCGAGGATCGACGATGCCTGCGACGGATCGATGCCCACCTTGCTCGCGAGCGCGCCGACGGCGTCCGAGCCGAGCACGTTCTGCAGCGTGTCCGCCGAGATCGGCTGGTTTTCGCCGTTGCCGACCCACGAGCCGATCACGTCGCCGGCGCCGCCGGCCTTGAACTTCTCGATCAGCCCGTTCAGGCCGCCCGGCTGGTTGTTGATGAATTCGAGCGCGGTCGTGATGAGCGCGCTTTGCGAGTTGCCGCCGGCCTGGCCGCCGATCAGACCACCAACGATGTCGAGGAGACCCATGGTTCTTTACCTTCACTGAAAAGGGCGCCGTAACGACGGCGCCCGTTGAACGAATGCCGCGCGCACGCCGTCGCGCGCGCGGCGCGCATCAGGCACCCGACGCCGCGGCGGCGGAGGCTGCCTTGTCCTTCTTGCTCTTCTTCTTCGAACCCTTCGTCGCCTTCGTGGACGACGCTGCGGCCGGCGCGCTCGCGCCCGCGTCGGCGGATGCCGCCGCGGCTGCGGCCGCCTTTTCCTTCTTCGATGCACGCTTGCTCTTGGCCGGCTTGCCCGCCGCTTCCGGCGTGCTTGCGGCCGGCGCTGCCGTGCCGGCCGTCGCGGTGCCTGCCGGCGTGGTGGTGGTGGTGGCCGACGTCGTCGCGGCCGGCTTCGACAGCTTCACGCCCTTGGGCGGCGTCGACGAGCCGCCGATCGTCAGGCCGTTTTCCTCGAGATGCCCGACCGACTTCGTGCCGAGGCCCTTCACGCGATTCGCGAGATCGTCCGCATCCTTGAACGGGCCGTTCTTGGTGCGTTCGTCGATGATGGCCTTCGACTTCACGGGCCCGAGACCCTTCACCGATTCGAGCGCGGCCTGGTCGGCCGTGTTGACTTCGACGGCCGCGGCAAGACCGGCGGCGAGCGACAGCGACAGCGCGACGAACAGCATCAGCAGCTTTTTCAGCATGGCAAAGGCTCCCAGGTTCCGACGGATGAATGGCCGTTGTAACGGACGGCGGGGCGACGCCGGTCCGAGCGTCGCCGTTAAGCATAGGACAAATGCGTGCCCTTTTTAAGACAAGCTGTCCGAATCTTGCTGAAGGCTTGCGTCGCTGTAAAGACGGAACGCGCTGCCGGGCCGCGATTTTGACCATGTTTTACGGTGTCCGCCGATGTCTGACGGTGGGTGTCGGAAGCGACGGCCGCAAATTGACGCGCTGGCCGTTCGGCAACGCTTGACTTAGAGTGAACTCTAACTCCTAACCTTGAGCGTGCCATGTCGATCACCGTATCCACTCCTTCCCCTGCCGGCCCGCTGACGATCGGGCAAGTCGCCGCATTGACGGGCGTGTCGACGCACACGTTGCGGTACTACGAGCAGGCCGGGCTGCTGCGCGCGATTTCGCGCACGGCGGCCGGGCACCGGCTTTATGCGCCGGCCGATCTCGACTGGCTCGCCTTCGTGATGCGGCTGAAAGCGACCGGCATGCCGATCGTGCAGATGCAGCAGTTCGCGGCATTGCGTGCGCAAGGCGAGTCGACGTTCGGGGCGCGCCGACGGTTGCTGGCCGCGCATCGCGATGTGGTGCGCGCGCATATCGAGGAACTGCAGGCGAGCCTCGACGCGATCGGCGACAAGATCGCGTACTACGAGACGCAGGAGCGCGAGACGGAACGACGGGCGAACACATCCCATTCACTATCGGAGCAGGACGGACATCATGGAACGACTCGTTGACGATCGCTATGCGCGCGGCTGGAACAAACTGAAGGAAATCGACGGTGAAGTGGGCGAACGCGTGATCGCGGCACTCGCGCCGATCGCGCCAGATTTCGGGCGTCTGCTCGTCGAATTCGGTTTCGGCGACATCTATAGCCGGCCGCAGCTCGACCTCAAATCGCGCGAGATCGCGACGATCGCCGCGCTGGCCGCGCTCGGCAACGCACAGCCGCAACTCAAGGTGCACGTCGAGGCGGCGTTGAACGTCGGCTGCACACGCGACGAGATCGTCGAGGTGTTCATGCAGATGGCCGTCTACGCGGGATTTCCGGCCGCGCTGAATGCGCTGTTTGCCGCGCACGAGGTATTTGCCCGGCGCGATGAAGCGCTCGCCACGGACAACGGCACGACGGAAGCGGTTGCGCGTGCGGCGTGATGCGCCGCGCGCCGCGTGTGTCAGATGCGGTGCGGCGCGACGATCCGGTGCTTCGCGATTCGCCGGTACAGCGTCGCACGCGAAATGCCGAGCGCCTGGGCCGCTGCATCGGGGCGCCAGCGATGCGCGGTGAGTGCCGCGACGATGCGGCCGCGCTCGTCGTCCGGCAGCGCGCCGGCCGGGCCGGCGCCGAACTGCGCGGCGAGATCGGCCGGCAGGTCGCGCCGCGTCACGCGTGCGGTGTCGCACACCGCGCACGCATAGCGCAGCACGTTGCGCAGTTGCCGCACGTTGCCGGGCCACGGGTACGCGGCGAGCTGCTCGGCGAGCGCCGGGTCGAGCGTGAGCACGTGGCCGGTCGCCTGCGCTTCTTCCGCGAACACCGTGGCGATCACGTCGCCCACGTCGGCGCGCTCGCGCAGCGGCGGTAGCTCGAAGGTCGCGCCGCTCAGCCGGTAATACAGATCCTCGCGGAACGAGCCGCCGGCCACCATCTGTGCGAGATCGCGGTGCGTCGCGCAGATCACGTCCAGATCGACGCGCACGGGCGTGTCGCTGCCGAGCGGCACGACTTCGCCGTCGGCGAGCACGCGCAACAGGCGCGTCTGCAGCGCGAGCGGCATGTCGCCGATTTCGTCGAGAAACAGCGTGCCGCCGTCGGCGAGCACGATCTTGCCGCGTGCGCCGTGCTTGCGCGCGCCGGTAAACGCGCCGGCCGCATAGCCGAACAGCTCGCTTTCGATCAGCGCGTCGGGCAGCGCGCCGCAGTTGACCGCGACGAACGGCCGTGCGCGTCGCGCACCTGCGTCGTGGATCGCGCGGGCGAACACTTCCTTGCCCGCGCCGGTTTCGCCGAGTACGAGAATCGGCAGCCGCTTGCTCGCGACGCGCAGCGCGAGTTCGGCCTGCTGCGCGATGCGCGCGTCGCTGCTGTGCAGGAACGGGGTGAGCGCACCGACGTTGCGCTGCGCGGTGCCGGGGCGGCGAGATGCCGGGGCGGCCCGTGCCGTGCCGGTTTCGCGTCCGGCGCGTCGTAGCGGCGCGCGCAGCCGCGCATGGAGCGGGGCGCCGGTCGCGCGCAGCCTCAGCGCGACGATCGTGTCGAGCCGTGCGGCATCGCGCAGCGGCATCTCTGTCGCGTCGAAGATCTCGTCGATGTGGCGCGGTTCGCACAGCGCCGGCAATGCGTCGCGCGCCTGGCGGTTCGCGGCGACGATATTGCCGCAGTCGTCGAACGCGATCAGCCATTCGGGCTGCGCCTCGACGTAGTGACGATTCGGATGCCCGAACAATATCCAGTGCTGCGCGGTGCTGTGTACGAAATAGCCGTCCTCGATCAGTCCGGCGCTTTGCCGCACGAGCTGGTACACGAGGCGCTGGCTGTCGCGGTTGTCCGGCGACTGGACGGCCGACGCATCGAGCACGCCGATCAGTTCGCCGCCCGGCGAGAAGATCGGGGCCGCGCTACAGGTGAGGGTGGTGAATGCCGCGCGAAAGTGATCGGTCTTGTGCACGGTGATCGGCGCGAGATCGGTCAGCACGCTCGCGACGCCGCACGTGCCTTCCTCGCTTTCCGACCAGCACGAGCCGATGTGCAGGCCCGCATGACGGAAGTCGTTGCGGCGTTCGCGGTCGATCCGGTAATCGATCGTCACGCCGTGCGCGTCGGTCAGCATCACGCAATAGTCGGCAACGCGAATCATGTCGTGCAGGCGCGTCAGACATTGCCCCGACGCGCGCAGGAACGCTTCCTCCTTGTCGCGCACCTCGCGCAGCTCGGCTGCGGTCAGCACGCGCGGGCCGATCGACGAAGCCGGGTCGAGCGCATAGCGCTCGAGCGAGCGTTGCCACGACGACACGAGGCGCGAGGAGTCGGCCGGCGCGGGCAGGCGCCCGGCGAGCGCGCCGAGCACACGGTCGGCGTGCTGGGCCTGGGGGACGGCATAGGGCATGGTCGGCTCCGGTTCCGGACGGCGGGGAATTCGCTGTTCTTGTAGCACATCCGCTTCGGCGGATCACATTGCATCGCAGCATGCGCGACGCATGAGACGTTCGTCTCACCGGCATCTCAACGGGTCTCGCGGGGCTGAGACCCAAGGGCGAGCCGTGCGCGATTGGCGCCCGGATCGCGGTGGCGCGCGCCGTGCCGCGATCCGCGCGGCTTGCCGGATAGGTCGGCGTGCGAGCCACGCTGCCGAAACATGCGCGCCGCGAGATCGACGCGGTGAGACGCACGCGCCGTTTCGCGACGCGTACGCGCGTCTTGGCGGCCCATGTCGAGCCCGTGTATCGCCGCCGAGCCAGTCCGCACGCGGGTTTCCCGGTCGTTGCACACACGGTGGCACGCTGCTTGCAGATATCACGGCAAGTCCGGCGCAGTCGCGTCGGCGACGACGATCCGCCGCTCTCGATGACGGCGGACGACACATGCAGGGCCGGCGCGCGAGCCAATGCGCGAGCGCCGGCCCACTGGATGGAGACAAGCCCGTGACGACGCCCGTGACCGTCGGCGTGATCGCGAACCCCGCATCGGGGCGCGACATTCGCCGTCTGACGACGCATGCATCCGTGTTCCCGACGGCGGAAAAGGCCAACATGGTCGTGCGCCTGCTCGCCGGCCTCGGCGCGATGGGCGTCGAGCGCGTACTGACATTGCGTGACAAGACGGGCATCGCGACGCTGCTGATGCGTGCGCTCGATACGCATCGTGCGGTCGCACCCCAGGAGCGCTGGCCCGACGTCGAATTCGTCGACCTGCCGATCTCCGATACGGTCGCCGACACGCAGGCCGGCGCTGCCTACATGCACCGGATGGAAGTCGCGCTGATCGTCGTGCTCGGGGGCGACGGCACTCATCGCGCGGTCGCCGCGCATTGCGGCGCGACGCCGCTCGTTGCGCTGTCCACCGGCACCAACAACGCGTTTCCCGAGCATCGCGAGGCGACGGTCGCAGGCGTCGCGGCCGGGCTTGCCGCGACCGGCGCCGTGCCGGCCGACGTCGCGTTCATGCGCAACAAGCGGCTCGTCGTGCGCTGCACGGCCGGTTCGAACGCGGGACGCGAGGAGATCGCGCTCGTCGACGTATGCGCGGCGCGCCAGCGCTTCACTGGCGCACGGGCGATCTCGGGCCCCGACGACATCGACACGCTTTACCTGACTTTCGCGGAACCGGACGGCATCGGGCTGTCGGCGCTCGGCGGCGCGTGGGCGCCGCTCGAGCGCAGCGCGCCGCACGGACTCGCGATGCGTTTCGCGGCCGACGGCAAGACGGCCGGCACGCTGCTCGTCGCACCGATCGCGCCGGGCCGAGTCGATCGCGTCGTGATGCGCAGTTGCGAGCGGCTCGAACCGGGCGCGTGGCAGACGATCCCGTTCGAGCACGGCACGCTCGCGTTCGACGGCGAACGCGAGATCGAGGTTGCGCGCGGCGATCGCTACGAGATCGCGCTCGACTGGCGGGGGCCACTGACGGTCGACGTCGGCCGCACGCTGCGTTACGCGTCGTCGCGGCTGTTGCTGCGCGACGCCGGCGCGTGGCGCAACTGACCCCCCAGTTTTTTCGACGACGCATCGCTTCCATTCCAGTCAATCGACAAGGAGACATCGCCATGACAGCCGTTCTCGAAGGACAGGTCGTTATCGTCACCGGCGCCGCGCGCGGCATCGGCCGCGGCATTGCGCTGACGCTTGCAGGTGCGGGTGCCGACATCCTGCTCGCGGATCTGCTCGACGACGCACTCGACGCAACCGCCCGCGAGGTGCGTGCGCTCGGCCGGCGCGCGGCGGTCGCGAAGGTCGACGTCACGCAGGCCGCGCAGGTCGACGCGATGGTCGCGCAGGCGCTCGCCGAACTCGGCCGGCTCGACATCCTCGTGAATTGCGCGGGCGTGATCAGCATTCATCCGGTCGAGGCGTTGACCGAACGCGACTGGGATTTCGTGATGGACGTGAATGCGAAGGGCACGTTTCTCGGTTGCCGCGCGGCGCTCCCGCATCTGAAGGCGCAGCGCAGCGGCCGGATCATCAACGTCGCGTCGATTGCCGGCAAGGAAGGGTTTCCGAATCTCGCCCACTACAGCGCGTCGAAATTCGCGGTGGTCGGCTTCACGAACGCGCTCGCGAAGGAGCTCGCGCGCGACGGCGTGACCGTCAACGCGATCTGTCCGGGCATCGTGCGTACCTACATGTGGGACCGGCTGTCCGACGAATGGAAGACCGACGGCGAGTCGGTCGAGGAGTCGTGGCAGCGGCACCAGCTCACGCTGATTCCGCAGGGCCGTGCGCAGACCCCCGAGGATATGGGCCGGCTCGCGCTGTTCTTCGCGACGATGGACAACGTGACCGGCCAGGCCGTGAACGTCGACGGCGGTTTCACGTTCCACTGACGGCCGCAGGCCGTGCAATCCGTCGCCGGGGCGTTGCCGCGGCGGCATTCGCAGTCAGACCTACCCAGGAGACACACATGACCGTTTCGACACAGCTCAGCAGGGACAAGCTGCTGGACGCCTACCGGCTGATGCGCACGATCCGCGAATTCGAGGAGCGCCTGCACGTCGAGTTCGCAACCGGCGAAATTCCCGGCTTCGTGCACCTGTACGCGGGCGAGGAAGCATCCGCGGTCGGCACGATGCTGCACCTCGGCCTTGAGGACTACGTCGCCACCACGCACCGCGGCCATGGCCATTGCATTGCGAAAGGCGTCGACGTGCACGGGATGATGGCCGAGATCTACGGCAAGAAGACGGGCGTCTGCCACGGCAAGGGCGGCTCGATGCACATCGCCGACCTGGCGATGGGGATGCTCGGCGCGAACGGGATCGTCGGCGCGGGCGGCCCGCTCGTGTGCGGCGCGGCGCTCGCGGCCAAGCACAAGAAGACGGGCGGCGTCGGCGTGTGCTTCTTTGGCGACGGCGCGTCGAACCAGGGCGTGATTTTCGAATCGATGAACCTCGCGTCGGTGTGGCGGCTGCCGGCGATCTTCGTGGCCGAAAACAACGGCTATGCGGAAGCGACGTCGTCAAGCTGGTCGGTCGCGACCGACAACATCGCCGATCGCGCGAACGGCTTCGGAATGCCCGGCGTGATCGTCGACGGCTTCGACTTCTTCGCGGTGCACGAAGCGCTCGGCGAAGCGGTCGCGCGCGCGCGCAACGGCGGCGGCCCGACGCTCGTCGAGGTGAAGTTCACGCGTTATTTCGGCCACTTCGAAGGCGATGCGCAGACCTATCGCGCGCCGGGCGAAGTGCAGAAACTGCGCGACGAGAAGGACTGCCTGAAGCATTTCGAGACGCGCGTCGTGCGTGCCGAAGCGCTGACGACCGACGAGCTGCGCGCGGTCGACGCGCAGGTGAAGGCGCTGATCGACGACGCGGTCGCGCAGGCGAAGGCCGCGCCGCTGCCCGACGCCGCCGATCTGCTGGCCGACGTGTACGTGTCATACCCGTGAGCGCGACCTGACCCAGCAGCCGGTACGGCGAACCGAACATTCCAGGAGACAGACATGGCAAGGAAGATCACTTATTCGCAGGCGATCAACGAGGCGCTCGCGCAGGAAATGGCGCGCGACGACAGCGTGATCGTGATGGGCGAGGACAATGCGGGCGGCGCGGGCGCGCCGGGCGAGGACGACGCGTGGGGCGGCGTGCTCGGCGTGACGAAGGGGCTGTTCCACAAGTTTCCGGGCCGCGTGCTCGATACGCCGCTGTCCGAAGGCGGCTACATCGGCGCGGCGGTTGGCGCGGCCGCGTGCGGGATGCGGCCCGTTGCGGAACTGATGTTCATCGATTTCATGGGCGTGTGCTTCGACCAGATCTTCAACCAGGCCGCGAAATTCCGCTACATGTTCGGCGGCAAGGCGGTGACGCCGGTCGTGATCCGCGCGATGTACGGCGCCGGCCTGCGCGCGGCCGCGCAGCACTCGCAGATGCTCACGTCGCTGTTTACCCACATCCCGGGGCTGAAGGTCGTGTGTCCGGCGACGCCGTACGACGCGAAGGGGCTGCTGATCCAGGCGATCCGCGACAACGATCCCGTGATTTTCCTCGAACACAAGCTGCTCTATACGCGCGAAGGCGACGTGCCCGAGGAATCCTATGCGATTCCGTTCGGCGAGGCGAACGTCGTGCGCGACGGCGACGACGCGACCATCGTCACCTACGGCCGGATGGTGCATCTCGCGACCGACGCGGCCGCGAAGCTCGCGAAGGACGGCATCCAGGTCGACGTGATCGATTTGCGCACGACCTCGCCGCTCGACGAGGACACGATCCTCGAAAGCGCGGAGCGTACCGGACGCGTGGTGGTCGTCGACGAAGCGAATCCGCGCTGCTCGATCGCGACCGACATCGCCGCGCTCGTCGCACGGCGCGCATTCCATTCGCTGAAGGCACCGATCGAGCTCGTGACCGCGCCGCATACGCCCGCGCCGTTCGCCGGCGTGTTGGAAGATCTGTACATCCCGTCCGCCGATGCGATCGCGCAGGCGGTACTGAAGACGAGGAGCTGACACGATGTCGATTCACATGATCACGATGCCCAAGTGGGGGCTGTCGATGGAGCAGGGGCAGGTCAACGGCTGGCTGAAGGCGCTCGGCGAGCGCGTGACGAAGGGCGACGAAGTGCTCGATGTCGAGACCGACAAGATCTCGTCGGGCGTCGAGTGCGCGTTCGACGGCACGCTGCGTCGACAGGTTGCGCAGGAAGGCGAGACGCTGCCGGTCGGTGCGCTGCTCGGCGTGGTCGCCGCCGCCGAGGCGAGCGATGCGGACATCGATGCGGCGATCGCCGAATTCCAGCGCGACTTCGTGCCGAGTGCGGCGTCCGACGAAGCGGCCGGCCCGCAGCCCGAGAAGGCGCAGATCGGCGGGCGCACGGTGCGTTTCCTGAAGCTGGGTGACGGCACGGGCACGCCCGCCGTGCTGATCCACGGCTTCGGCGGCGACCTGAACAACTGGCTGTTCAACCATGCGGAGCTCGCCGCGCACCGGCCCGTATGGGCGCTCGATTTGCCGGGCCACGGCGAATCGGGCAAGGCCGTCGATACGGGCAGCCTCGACGAACTGGCTGACGCGGTGCTTGCGCTGCTCGACGCGCAGCACATCGAGCGCGCGCACCTGATCGGCCACTCGATGGGCGGCGCGATCGCGATGGCGGCGGCCGAGCGTGCGCCGCAGCGCGTCGCGTCGCTGACGCTGATCGCGAGCGCCGGGCTCGGTTCCGAGATCAACCGCGGCTACATCGACGGGTTCGTCGCCGGCAACAGTCGCAACACGCTGAAGCCGCATCTCGGCGCGCTGTTCGCGGACAACGCACTCGTCACGCGGCAACTGGTCGAGGATCTCGTCAAGTACAAGCGGCTCGAGGGCGTGCAGGCCGCACTCGAGAAGATCGCGAACGCCGCGTTCGACGGTGCCGTACAGCGTCGCGTGTTTCGCGACCGCGTCGCGTCGCTCGCACCGCGCACGCTCGTGATCTGGGGCGAGCGCGATCAGGTGATTCCCGCGCAACATGCGCAGGGCTTGCCGGACGGCGTGCGTGCCGAGGTGATCGCCGGCAGCGGCCACATGGTGCAGATGGAGGCGGCTGCCGAGGTGAACCGCCTGATCGTCGCATTTCTCGGAGACTGACGATGGCCGCCGCGCTTGAACGACCCAGCTTCACTGCGCTCGGCCAGCCGGGCGCGAGGAGCCGCGACAAGCTCGCGCGCATTCCGGTGCGCGTCGAGCCCGCGGCCGGCGCGGCGCTGCCGAAGCCGCCGTGGCTGCGGGCGCGGCCGATGATGAGCGGGGCGGTCGCCGACATGGCGGCCGTGCTGCGCGATCACCGGCTGCATTCCGTCTGCGAGGAGGCGATGTGCCCGAACATCGGCGAATGCTTCGCGCAGCGTACGGCGACCTTCATGATCATGGGCGGGCTGTGTACGCGGCGCTGTCCGTTCTGCGACGTCGCGCACGGCCGTCCCGAGCCGCTCGACCCGGACGAGCCCGCGCGGCTCGCCGATGCGGTCGCGGCGCTTGGGCTGCGCTATGTCGTGATCACGTCGGTCGACCGCGACGACCTGCGCGACGGCGGTGCCGCGCATTTCGCCGCCTGCATCGCGGCGGTGCGCGCGAGCGTGCCGGGTATCGGCGTCGAGGTGCTGACGCCCGACTTTCGCGGTCGCGTCGCCCGTGCGCTCGACGCGTTGTCGGTGGCGTGGCCGGACGTGTTCAATCACAACATCGAGACGGTGCCGTCGTTGTATCGTGCGGCGCGACCGGGCGCCGACTATCGCGGCTCGCTCGAACTGCTCGCGCAGGCGAAGGGGGCGCGGCCGACGCTCGTGACGAAATCGGGATTGATGCTCGGGCTCGGCGAGCGAGACGACGAGGTGAGGGACACGCTGCGCGAGTTGCGTGCGCATGAGGTCGACGTGCTGACGCTCGGCCAGTATCTCGCCCCGTCCGCGCACCATCTGCCGGTGCGGCGCTACGTGAGCCCGGACGCGTTCGCCGCGTGGCGCGACGAGGGGCTTGCGCTCGGTTTCAGGGAGGTGGTCGCCGGCCCGCTCGTGCGCTCGTCGTATCACGCGGCCGACGTACTGGAGGATGCGTAGGCAGCCGGCGGCGCATCAGGTGCGCGCGGGCAGGTGGGCTCGGCTCACGCGGCGCAGGTACAGCGCGAGCCCCGCGCCCGCCAGCATCAGGCTGATCGTGTTGGCGAACCAGAAGCCGCGCGCGCCAGTCAGCCACGCGGGGGCGATGCCGCCGACGTCGAAGCCGAGCACGTAGCCGCCGCCGAGCCCGACGCCCCACAGCGACCGCGTAGATCACGGTCGGCACGACCGCGACCTTGTACGCACGCGGCACAAATGCGGACGTGATCTGCAGCCACGTCGAAGAAGTGATAACAGGTGACCTTCGATCGCGACGGCAGCAGCGCAGCGGCTGCGACAGCGGATTCGGCGTGTAGCCGCCGACGATCAGCGGACGCAGCGTGAACACGAGCACGCCGTATGCGGCTGCGATTCCGCACGCGAGCATCACGCTGTGCCGTCCGAGCAGTCGTGCTTCGTCCGGGTGGCCTGCGCCGAGCGCGCGCGCGACGAGCGTCGACGCCGCCACGCCGATCGACAGCGGCGTCATGTACAGCACCGCGCCGATGTTGCCGGCGATCTGGTGGCCGGCGAGCGTCGTCGTGCCGAACTGCGCGATGAAGAGCGCCATGCACGTGTACGACGTGACTTCGATCAGGTACGACAGGCCCATCGGCACGCCGAGCTTCAGGATCGCCTTCTGGCGCTCCCACACGGGCCAGCAAAAGCGCGAGAAGATCGACAGCGACGCGAACACGTCGAGCTTTGCGAGCAGCGTCAAGCCGATCAGCGCGAGCGCCCAGTTGATCAGCGTGCTCGCGAGTCCGCAGCCAGGGCCGCCGAGCGCCGGCACGCCGTAGCCGCCGAAGATGAACCACACGTTGAGCGGAAACTTGAGCAGCAGCGCGCCGATCTGCAGGATCATCGCGAGCCGCGGCTTGCCGGCCGCATTGGTCAGCGCGTTGTAGATCCGGAATACAAGGCTGGCCGGCAGGCCGTACGACAGGATGCGCAGGTAATCGACGGTGCGGTCGTGCAGCGCCGGCGGCGCGTGTGCGATATGCAGCAGCGGTTCGGGAAAATGCAGCAGCAGGAAGCCGGGTACCGCGAGCATCAGCGCGAGCCACAGCGCCTGGCGGACTTCCTCGCCGATTTCCGCATGGCGCCGCGCGCCATACAGTTGCCCGGTGATCGGCTGCAGCGCGGACAGGATGCCAGTCATGCCGATGTAGACGGACACGTAGATCGACGAACCGAGCCCGAGCGCGGCCAGGTCGACGGCCGAGTAGCGGCCGACCATGGCCGTGTCGATCACGCCGAACGCGATGATCGCGAGCTGGCCGACGAGCACCGGCCATGCGAGGCCGACGATCCGGCGGATGTCGGCGAACATCGTCAATCGACCACCCGGTGGCGCGCGCCGCGCCGCTTGACCGGCGTCTTCGGCCGTTCGATCCGCTCGTACAGGCGGAAGCGCTCGTCGCGGTCGGCGACGCGGCGGCCTTCCCACACGAGACGCCACACGTATTCCGACATCGCGCTCGGTTCGCCGAAGTCCGAGCGGTCCTGGCGCAGGATCACGTCGCAGTCGCCAGAAAATTCGAAGTGCATGTCGCCGAAGTACGCAAAGGTCGCGATCTGCGCGTCGCCGAGCCGCACCGGCGAGATGCACTCGTAATCGTTCGGCAGGTGCGACGCGATCTGTTGCGCGACGTCGCTGTAGGTCCGGCCGTAGTTGACGATCGGCAGCCACAGCGTCATCAGCAGCACCCACATCAGCGTGGTGCCCGCACCCGACAGCACGACGCTGCGCCACAGCACCTTCGGCTGGCGCGAGATGCGCCAGCGCACCAGCATGAACCAGCAGACGGTGACGATCACCGCGCAGACGAACGACAGGATCTTGAAATGCGGTTCGTAGCCGGGCACGAGACGCGCGAGGTTACGCGCGAGCGGATGCGGGAAGCCGGTGAGCGACGCGAGCCACACGAGCCAGACGAAGGAGCCGAGAATCGTGAAGCTGAGTACAGCGAACCAGTCGATCGCATTGATCGCGCCGCGCTTGAGGGTCGGCAGCGCGAAGGTCGCGAGTACCGCGAGCGGCGGCAGCAGCAGCATGTACATGCGGTTCGACTGCTGGCTCTGCAGGATCACGAGGGCGACGAGCGGCACCACGACCGACAGCGGAATCGCGATGTGCGCGCGGCGGCGCATGCCGGTCCAGCTCCACCACGCCCAGATCGCGAGCGGCCACGCGGGCCACGTGAAGAGCGGCAGGTTCTTCGCCGCATAACCGAGCACTTCGGTCGGCGGGCCCGAGAAGCGCATTAGGCTGCCGTGGATCCACTGGTTGAAGAACCATGCGGCATCGTCAGGCGCTGCGTTGAGCGCGGCGAGCGGCCACAGCGCGAAGATGGCGGCCGCGAGCGGCACGCCGATCATCGGCAGGCGCAGGTTGCGCATCTCTGGCGTGACGAGCCACAGCGCGGCCGTGCCGGCGAGCAGCGCGACGACGAGCACGGGGTTGCCGGACAGCGCGACGAGGCCGATCGCGACACCCCACCACAGCGCGCCCTGCATCGGTTTGTCGATGCCGCGCACGATGCCGTACACGAGCATCGCGATCCATGCGAACTGCGCGAGCTGCGGCGTCGTTTCGTGGCCGCGTTCCGCGAGTCCGAAGCAGGCGACGAGGATCAGCAGCGCGCCGTCGGCGAGCGTGCGGCCGTAGTCGCGCGGCTCGGGCTCGCCGCCGAATGCGTACTTGAATGGCTGGACTTCGGCGCGCCGGCCGAGCAGGTAGGCGGCGTACCAGACGAACGCGCACGCGATGCAGAACAGCACGCCCGTGTCGACGCGCGATGCGTTGCTCGCGTCTACCCATGGCGCCAGCGCGCGGATCGACAGCGCGCCGAGCCAGTAGCCGAGCGGGCCGTCCGTCGTAATGAACTTGCCGACGAGGTTCGGCAGCAGCCAGTCGTGCCACTGGCCGGTGGCCATCGTCCACATCACGCCGAAGCCCGCCGCGTCTTCGTTCTTCCACGGGTCGCGGCCGAACAGGCCGAACGCCGCATAGACGAGGCACAGCGTGAGCAGCAGCCAGCGCGGCAGCGCGCGCGTGGCGGAGGCGGTCAGACGAACGACAGGCTTCATGCAGATGAGCGATTTGTTATGAGCGGGCGGCCGGCGCAATCGTGCGCGCTCGCGCCGATTTCGAGCATCCGGCATTGTAGACGCGCCGGACGATGCGCGTCAGACGATTGCCCGTTGCCGGCCGCCGGCTTTCCGGCGAGCGGAGACAAAAAAGGGCAGCCTGGGCTGCCCTTTCGTGCGGTACCGGTGCGTTGCAACCACCGGATCGGTGCAAAGCTTACTTCGCTGCAGCCTTGCCGTTGGCGCGTGCGCCGAACTTGTTCTTGAACTTCTCGACACGGCCTGCCGTGTCCATGATCTTTTGCTGACCCGTGTAGAACGAGTGCGATTCCGACGACACTTCGATCTTGGCGAGCGGGTAGGTCTTGCCTTCGTGGTCGATGGTTTCACGCGTCTGGATCGTCGAGCGCGTGATGAACTTGAAGCCGTTCGACATGTCTTGGAAGACGACTTCGCGGTAGTTCGGGTGGATGCCTTCTTTCATGGTCTTTCCTTGGTGAGAGCGGTAGCCAACCCGCCGCTTGCCGTGCCGGATCGCGCAATTTGCGCGGATCAGCCGACGTCAAGCCCGGCGCGAGCCACTTGCCTAAGGTCGAAAAACGGCGATTATGCCAGAAAATCAGACGGTTGACGAATATTTTTCAACGTGCGTCGAGCGCGCCGGTGCCGGCCGGATCCTGCCGGTAATAGCGGGCAAGCAGCCGGTAGAGCTCCGGAAATTCGGACTCGAACGCGCGCGGTCGCACGAACAGCGCTTCGCTGCACACCGCGAAGAATTCCGACGGGTGATCGGCCGCATAGGGATCGATCAGCGAGTCGCGCTCGAAGCGCGCCCACGCACGGTCCGGCACTGCATCGACCCGTGCGCAGAACTGGTCGTACGCGTGTTCGAACACGTCGGCCCATGCCTGCGCATCGAGGTGCGGCGCATGCCAGCGGCGAAAGAGGGGCGGATATCCGTCGGCCGCGCCGTTGACCATGTCGATCTTGTGCGCGAACTCGTGGATCACGACGTTGTACGCGTCGCGGCCATCGGTCATCTGCGCGTCTTCCCACGACAGGATCACCGGGCCGCCTTCCCATGCTTCGCCGCTCGCGTCCTGCTCGACTTCGTGCACGACACCGTCCTCGTCCTGCACGGTCTTGCGGATCACGAACTCGCCCGGATACACGACGACGCCGACCCAGCCGTCGTACAGCGACAGGTCGAGATTCAGCACCGGCAGGCACGCCTGCGTGGCGATCGCCACGACCATCGCGTCGGTCAGCTCGAGCCCGTGCGCGGTCGAAAACGACTTCTTCGCGATGAACAGGCTGGTCAGCTCGCGCAGCCGGTCGACGTCGCCCGGCGGCAGCGCGGCGAGGAACGGCAGCCGCTCGACGGTCTGCTGCCACAGTGCATCGGGAATCGGATGGCTGCGCAGCGCGCGGTCGCGGCGGCGCTGATCGAACCAGCGGGTCAGTTTCGAAAGCATGGAGACGGCGTACGGAAATCCAAAGCCTGTTTTTTAACTCAATCGATCTCTTTTTGCCATGCCGCAAAGAGGCCGCCGATGAGCGCGACGCCGGCGAGGAAATAGAAGCCGTCCAGCGACGCGAGGAACGACGCCTGCTGCGCGACCATTCGCGCGATCGATGCGATCGCCAGGCTGTGCGCTTCGTTCAGCGCGTGGCCGGCCGCCGCATAGCTGCGTGTGAGGGCATCGACGGTTTGCTGGAACACCGGATCGAACACGTTCGCGCGCTCGACGAGCCGCGTCTGGTGCACGGCCAGGCGGTGCTGTTCGACGATGATCACCGACGACGTCGCGAACGAAATCGTCAGTTGCCGCACGATGTTCTTCAGCCGGTAACCGTGCGTGTATTCGTCTATCGCGAAGATGCGGAACGTCAGGTTCGCGACGGGCAGCACGATGAACAGCAGCAACAGCCCGCGCAGCAGCAGCGGGCCGATCAGCGCGGCCTCGCCGATCTGCGGCGTCATCCGCGTCATCCACAGGGCGGCGACGATCGCGATCGCGAACCCCGGCACGACGAACCATTTCTTGTGCGTGACGAGCTTCGCGTAGCGCAGGTAGGCGAACAGCGCGGTGGCCGAGATCAGCGACATCGAGCCGACCAGGCGGCCGGCGTTCTCGACCGGATAGCCGAGGCCGCCTTCGAGCATCCGGGAGGTCAGGTAGCTGAAAGCCGTCGACTCGTAGTAATAGAACATGTACAGCAGCAACCCGACCTGGAACGTGCGCTCGCGCAATGCATGCAGCCGCACGAGCGGCGTCGGATGGTTCCACTGGTGATACGCGAACCACGCGAGCGCACCGAGACCTGCGATCGTCAGCAGGATCAGCATCGGTGAGCCGCTGTAGAGCTGGTAGTGCACCTGCTGCAGCACGATCTGCAGCGCGCCTTGCGCGAGCGCGAACACGACGTACGGCCAGAAGTGCCCGGAGCCGCGTTCGTCGTCGGGCGTCCTGCCCGAATCGGGCAGCGTGAGCAGTGCGAGGATCGCGAACGCGATGCCGGCGGGCGCGGTCCATGCGAACAGCGCGCGCCACGTCGAATGGGCGACGAGCAGCCCGCCCACGATCGGCGCAAGCGCGCTGCCGAGCAGGATCATGATCAGGAACGCGCGCGTGGCGGGCGGCCGTTCCTGCGGCTTGAAGCTGATCTGGATCAGGATCCGGCAGGCGCCCATCATTGGCCCGATGAAATAGCCCTGAAAGCCGCGCGCGAAGGCGAGCTCGAGCGACGTGTCGGCGAGCGCGGCCGCGATCGCGCCCAGCGAGAACATCAGCATGCAGCCGGCGACGTAGCGGCGATGTCCGAGCCGGTCGACCCACCATTGCTGCTGCAGGATGCCGAGCACGGCCATGACCGCATACGCGCTCGACGACCACACGAGCTCGTCGGGCGACGCGTTGATGCCGCCGGCAATGTAGCTCGCGAAGAACGAGAAGGCCGCGTTGTCGAAATAGTCGATGCCGGTGACGAGTGCGAGCGCCCACGGGAACAGGTCCGCACGCAGGTTCGCGCGGCTCCACAGCGGCGAGCGGCCGGGCGCGATGTTCATGCCCGAGCCTTGCGCGTGCGGCGCGTGCCGGCTTCGGCCTGCCGCTGCGCGATCAGCGCATCGGGGTTTTCGCCGGCGAGACGCCGTTCGATGTAGTCGATATCGTGCTGCAGTTCCTTGCGCAGCGCGACGGCTTCCTTCAGTTCGCGCTGGACGGCCGCGATCCGCTCGTCGAGTGTGTCGATCTGTGCGGCGAGGCCGGTGCGGATCTCGCGCAGCGACGTGTCAGAGTAGCGGCGTCGGCCGTCGCCCGTTTCTTCGAGCGGACGCTTGAGCATCTCGGTGATGCCGTGCAGCGAGAAGCCGAGCGAGCGCAGCCGCAGGATGCGGGCGAAGCGTTCGAGATCGGCCTCGTCGTACAGCCGGTAGCGGCCCCCGCTGCGTGACGGCGTGACGAGCCCGCGCTCTTCGTAGTACTTCAGCGTGCGGGGCGTGACGCCGAGCCGCGACGCGGCGTCGCTCACGGTCAGCAGCGAAGGCGGGGTGTCGTTCGGCATCGGGGCGGGAATTCGGTCAGCGGGATGACGCGATTATAGATCAACCTGTACGTTCACGTTTAGGTTGGGATCGAAAAACGGCCGCCGGGCGAAACGCGCGGGCGGCCGTTCTTGCGGGCGAGGGCGATCAGCCGCCGCGGCGCATAAGGTCGAAGAACTCGGAGTTGCTCTTCGTCTGGCGGATCTTGTCGAGCAGGAATTCCATTGCCTCGACTTCGTCCATGTCGTGGATGAACTTGCGCAGCACCCAGATCTTCTGAAGGATCTCGGGCTTGATCAGCATTTCTTCGCGACGCGTGCCCGACTTGTTCAGGTTGATCGACGGATACACGCGCTTTTCCGCGAGACGGCGCTCGAGGTGCACTTCCATGTTGCCGGTGCCCTTGAACTCTTCGTAGATCACGTCGTCCATGCGGCTGCCGGTTTCGATCAGCGCGGTGCCGATGATCGTCAGCGAGCCGCCTTCCTCGATGTTGCGCGCCGCGCCGAAGAAGCGCTTCGGGCGCTGCAGTGCGTTCGCGTCGACACCGCCCGTCAGCACCTTGCCCGACGCCGGGATCACGGTGTTGTACGCACGTGCGAGGCGCGTGATCGAATCGAGCAGAATCACGACGTCGTGCTTCATTTCGACGAGGCGCTTGGCCTTCTCGATCACCATTTCGGCAACCTGGACGTGGCGGGTGGCCGGCTCGTCGAACGTCGAGGCGATCACTTCGCCGGCGACCGAGCGCTGCATTTCGGTCACTTCTTCGGGGCGCTCGTCGATCAGCAGCACGAACAGGATCACGTCCGGGTGGTTCTGCTTGATCGCGTGTGCGATGTGCTGGAGCATCACGGTCTTGCCCGACTTCGGCGACGCGACCAGCAGGCCGCGCTGGCCCTTGCCGATCGGCGCGATCATGTCGATGATGCGGCCCGTGACGTTCTCTTCGCCGCGCATTTCGCGCTCGAGCGACAGCGGCTTGTTCGGGTGCAGCGGCGTGAGGTTCTCGAACATGATCTTGTGTTTCGAGGCCTCGGGCGGCTGCCCGTTGACTTTGTCGACCTTCACCAGCGCGAAGTAGCGCTCGCCGTCCTTCGGCGTTCGGACTTCACCTTCGATCGTGTCGCCGGTGTGCAGGTTGAAGCGGCGGATTTGCGACGGGCTGATATAAATGTCGTCGGTGCTCGCGAGGTACGACATTTCCGGCGAGCGCAGGAAGCCGAAACCGTCCGGCAGCACTTCGAGCGTGCCGTCGCCGAAGATCGTCTCTCCCGTCTTGGCGCGCTTTTTGAGAATGGCGAACATCAGCTCCTGCTTGCGCAGGCGGTTCGCGTTTTCGATCTCCAGGCCATTGGCCATTTCGATCAGTTCGGACACGTGCAGAGACTTGAGCTCGGATAAATGCATACGGGGAACCCGCCAGGGAGGAGAAGCGACGAAAAGAAATAAAGGGAGGGGGGCGAGCGGAGGCGCTCTGAGACTTAATGCGTCTTGTAGACGTTTTTTGATTCTAGCATACGCCGATTCGCGCCTGAGCGGCCGATCGGCGGCTTGATGGCAGGCGTGTTGTCGGTTGACAACACGCCTGCGGAACTGCCGGTATTACAGGTGGCTGTCCAGGAATGCGGTGAGCTGCGACTTCGACAGCGCGCCGACCTTCTGCGCAGCGGCCGCGCCGTTCTTGAACAGGATCAGCGTCGGGATGCCGCGCACGCCGAACTTCGCGGGCGTTGCCTGGTTGTCGTCGACGTTGATCTTCGCGATCTGCAGCTTGTCGCCGTAATCCTTCGCGACTTCGTCGAGGATCGGGGCGATCATCTTGCACGGGCCGCACCATTCGGCCCAGAAGTCGACGAGCACGGGCTTGTCGGATTTGACGACGTCCTGTTCGAACGATGCGTCGCTGATGTGTTTGATCTGTTCGCTCATTGGGTCAATACCTCTTACGGTTCGGGGACTGCCTGCTTGGCGCGTTGCGGCGCTCCGGTCGCCTGTCGGCTGCCGGCCGCTGCGGCAGGTAGCTCCGCTCTCCGGAAGGAAGGGCGTAAGCGCTGCGTGGCGCGGCTCGCGGGTCGTTCGGGCGTCATATTAGCCTAAATTGCTATCTGCTGCGGGCGGCGATAGTAGCCGCTTCGCAAGTAGGGGTACGACGCGCCGTTCGACCGTTGCGTTTCGAAGGTGGCGGCCTGCGTGCGAAATACAAGAGCTGCTATATATTGCCACCCTACATAAAGTGCGCTGGCGCGGGTCCTGCGAGCGCGTCGCGCGCGCCGGTTTGCGCAATCCTTCGCATTGTTGCGAACAAACGGTCGCATTCGGCGGGAAGCGGTGATAGAATATGCCGTGACGGGCCTCCTCGCATGGTGGGGCGGTGAACCTGGTCAGGTCGGGAACGAAGCAGCCACAATCGTTTTCCGCCAGTGCCGAGGGTTGGGCTCGTCACCTTTCCTCTCGCCCCGTTCGCCGGGCGATTTTTATTTCTGCGTCATTCTCCGTTTCCCCCGCGCTTTGCCCGTCTTCCGCACCGTTTCGCGTGTCGGCGCGACGCAGCGTTACTGATACAATTTCCCGATGACCTATCAAGTTCTCGCACGCAAGTGGCGTCCGAAGGATTTCGCTTCGCTCGTCGGCCAGGAGCACGTCGTCAGGGCGCTCACGCACGCGCTCGACGGCGGGCGTCTCCATCACGCTTATCTGTTTACCGGAACCCGCGGCGTCGGCAAGACGACGCTGTCGCGGATCTTCGCCAAGGCGCTCAACTGTGAAACCGGCGTCACGTCGCAGCCGTGCGGCGTGTGCCGTGCGTGCCGCGAGATCGACGAGGGCCGCTTCGTCGATTATGTCGAGATGGATGCGGCGAGTAATCGCGGCGTCGACGAGATGGCCGCGCTGCTCGAGCGTGCCGTGTACGCGCCCGTCGATGCGCGCTTCAAGGTCTACATGATCGACGAAGTGCACATGCTGACGAACCACGCGTTCAACGCGATGCTGAAGACGCTCGAGGAGCCGCCGCCGCACGTCAAGTTCATCCTCGCGACGACCGATCCGCAGAAGATTCCCGTGACCGTGCTGTCGCGCTGCCTGCAGTTCAACCTGAAGCAGATGCCGGCCGGGCATATCGTGTCGCACCTCGAGCGCATCCTCGGCGAAGAGCGGATCTCGTTCGAGCAGCAGGCGCTGCGCCTGCTCGCGCGTGCCGCGCAGGGCAGCATGCGCGATGCGCTGTCGCTGACCGACCAGGCGATCGCCTATTCGGCGAACGAAGTGACCGAAGCGGCCGTGTCGGGCATGCTCGGTGCGCTCGATCAGACCTACATGGTGCGCCTGCTCGATGCGCTCGCCGCCGGCAACGGCCCTGAGATCCTCGCGATCGCCGACGAGATGTCGCTGCGCAGCCTGTCCTTCTCCACCGCACTGCAGGATCTCGCGAGCCTGCTGCACCGGATCGCATGGGCGCAGTTCGCGCCGGGTTCGGTGCTGGACGAGTGGCCCGAAGCGGCCGACCTGCGGCGCTTCGCGGAAACGCTGAGCCCCGAGCAGGTTCAGCTGTTCTACCAGATCTCGACGGTCGGACGTGCGGAACTCGGCCTTGCGCCGGACGAGTACGCCGGCTTCACGATGACGCTGCTGCGGATGCTCGCATTCGAGCCGGCCGTCGGTGCCGGCAGTGCGCCCGGCGGTCAGTCGGCCGTGCCGCGTGCCGTGCCCGCGCCGCGTACGGAGGCGGCTGCTGCGCCGGCCGCGTTGGCCAGGAAGCCGGCAGCCCCTGCGCAGGCCGTACGCCCGCAAGCCGCTCCGGCTGCGCCAGCGGCGCGTCCGTCGCCTGCGCCATCCGCCGATACGGCAAGTCCCGCTGCCGGGAAACCTGCGGCCGCGCCGGCTGCAGACAATGTACCGGTTGAGTCGGCGCCGCAGCCGGAAGCCGACGCGGCACCGCAAGCGGCGGCGACCAGTGATATGCCGGTTGTCCACAAGGAACCGGAGCCGCCTGTTGCGACCGAGCGCAACGAAGAATCCGCACCGCTGGCCGAACCGGCGCCGCGTGTTGCGCCAGCCGAACCGGCTGCGCGTTCCGCGGCGCGCGGTGGCGCCTCGGCCGCACTCGACGTGCTGCGCAATGCCGGCATGCGCGTGTCGTCCGACCGCTCGCGGGCCGGCGCTGCGCCGAAGTCGGCAGACGCTCAGCCGGCCGCCGCGAAGCCGGCTGCGTCGCGTCCCGCCGTGCAGGTGCCGACGCCGCGCGCGACGGCTCGCGCGCCGCAGGCCGCCGACACGCGTCAGGCCCCGCCGCCGTGGGAAGACATCCCGCCGGACGAATACGTGCCGCTCAGTGCGGACGAGATGTTCGGCGGCGCGGCCGACGACGGCTTCGTGCCCGTGTTCGACAGCGGTCCCGACGACGTGCGCATTGCACCGAAGCCGGCGGATGCCCGCTCGTCCGCGCCGGTCGACACGCGCCCGCTGCCTCCTGCGATCGCGCTCGATCCGGTCGGTTTCGACGGCGAATGGCCGGCGCTGGCTGCACGGCTGCCGCTCAAGGGCGTCGCGTATCAGTTGGCGTTCAACAGCGAGCTGACGGCCGTCGATGCGACGACGCTGAAACTTTCCGTGCCGGTGCCGCAGTACGCGGACGCCGCGCAGGTTACGAAACTGAAGGCTGCGCTGGCCGACGCGCTCGGCAAGCCGGTCGAGGTCGCGGTCGAGGTCGGGCCCGCACGACGCACTGCGGCGGCGCTCGACGCGGTCGCACGCGCGGCGCGCCAGCGCGAGGCCGAGCAGGACATCCACGGCGATCCGTTCGTCCAGCAACTCGTGCGCGACTTCGGCGCGCGCATCGTCGAAGGCTCGGTGCGGCCGCTCGCCGATTCGGCGCCGGACGCGACGCCGCCGACGCTGCATTGAACGAATTGCACCGCAACAGGCACAATCACGCCCGCACACATTGACCGGCACGCACCGCGTGCCGGTTTTCACACGATCAAGAAGGAGTATTCCCATGTTGAAAGGCAACCTCGCCGGACTGATGAAGCAAGCGCAGCAAATGCAGGAAAACATGAAGAAGATGCAGGAGCAGCTTGCGCAGATTGAAGTCGAAGGGCAGTCGGGTGCCGGCCTCGTCAAGGTGACGATGACCTGCCGCAACGAAGTGCGTCGCGTGGCGATCGACCCGAGCCTGCTCGCGGACGACAAGGACATGCTCGAGGATCTCGTCGCCGCTGCGTTCAACGACGCCGTGCGCAAGGCAGAAGCGACGTCGCAGGAAAAGATGAGCGGCATGACGTCGGGCCTGCCGCTGCCCCCGGGCTTCAAGCTGCCGTTCTGAGCGTAGCGTCCGTTCCGCCTTTGCCGCCGTATGAAACAGCCGTCCGCCCTGTCCGCGCTCGTCGAAGCGCTGCGCGTATTGCCCGGTGTCGGGCCGAAATCCGCACAGCGCATGGCGTACCACCTGATGCAGCACGATCGGGAGGGCGCGGAGAGGCTCGGCCGGTCGCTGCTGTTCGCCACCGAGCACCTGCAGCACTGCGAGAAGTGCAACACGTTCACGGAAGCACAGATCTGCGAGGTCTGTAGCGACGAGGAGCGTGATCCGACGCTGCTGTGCGTCGTCGAGACGCCTGCCGACCAGATCATGCTCGAGCAGACGATGACGTACCGCGGGCTCTACTTCGTGCTGATGGGCCGCCTGAGCCCGCTCGACGGCATCGGCCCGAAGGAAATCCATTTCGACCGCCTCGTGCGGCGCGCGTCCGACGGCATCGTCAAGGAAGTCGTGCTTGCGACCAACTTTACGAACGAAGGTGAAGCCACCGCGCACTACCTCGGCCAGACGCTGAAGGCGCGCGGGCTCGCGGTCACGCGTCTCGCGCGAGGCGTGCCGGTGGGCGGCGAGCTCGAATACGTCGACGCGGGCACGATCGCCCGCGCGATGCTCGACCGCCGCACGATGTAAGTCTGGCGCCGCCGGCCGGCGGCGCCGTTTCTCATGTCAGGGAGACACATGAGCACCAGCCAGGGCCCGCTCGCGGGCGTCAAAGTGCTCGAATTCGGGACGCTGATCGCGGGGCCGTTCGCGTCGCGCCTCTTTGCCGAATTCGGCGCGGAAGTGATCAAGATCGAGGATCCGAATGGCGGCGACCCGCTGCGCAAGTGGCGCAAACTGCATCCGGAGCAGGGCGGCACGTCGCTGTGGTGGTCGGTTCAGGCGCGCAACAAGAAGTCCGTCACGCTCAACCTGAAATCCGATGCCGGCAAGGCGATTGCGCGACAACTCGCGACCGAGGCCGATATCGTGATCGAGAACTTCCGCCCGGGACTGCTCGAGAAGCTCGGCCTCGGCTACGACGTGCTGTCGGCCGACAACCCTGGCCTCGTGATGGTGCGCCTGTCCGGTTACGGGCAGACGGGCCCGTACCGCGACCGGCCGGGCTTCGGCGCGATCGCCGAATCGATGGGCGGATTGCGCCACATCACCGGCTATCCGGATCTGCCGCCGCCGCGCATCGGCATTTCGATCGGCGATTCGATCGCCGCGCTGCACGGCGTGATCGGCGCGCTGATGGCGCTTCACCATCGCAAGGTCAACGGCGGCACGGGGCAGGTGGTCGACGTTGCGCTGTATGAAGCCGTTTTCAACATGATGGAAAGCGTCGTGCCCGAGTACGGCGTGTACGGGATGGTGCGCGAGCGTACCGGTGCGTCGCTGCCGGGCATCGTGCCGTCGAACACCTATGCGTGCCGCGACGGCAGCATCGTGATCGGCGGCAACAGCGACCCGATCTTCAAGCGGCTGATGAAGGCAATCGAGCGCGACGACCTCGCCGACGATCCCGCACTCGCGCGCAACGACGGGCGCGTGCCGCGCACGCAGGAAATCGACGACGCGATTGCCGCATGGCTCGCACCGCGCACGATCGACGAAGCGCTCGTCGTGCTGAATGCGGCCGACGTGCCGGCCGGGCGCATCTATAGTGCCGCCGACATGTTCACCGATCCGCAGTTCATCGCGCGGCAGATGATCCAGCGTTTCAAACTGGCTGACGGCACCGACATTCCGCTGCCGAACATCACGCCGAAACTGTCCGACACGCCGGGCGAAACGCGCTGGCTCGGGCCCGAGCTCGGCGAGCATACGGACGAGGTGCTGCGCGGCCTCGGCTACGACGCGCAGGCGATTGCCGCGCTGCGCGACGCCGGCGCGATTTGAGCGCCGAGAGCCTCGGCGGTCGGCGCCGTGTCTGCCGCGGGAGCGCTCGCTCGACGGGCCTCCCTTCGGGGTGGAAAACCCGGCGCGGCGCGGCGTTTCCCTGAGCGCGCAAAACGCCGCCGCGCAACGCGGCGGCGTGCCATGCCCAGCCATGCATGTCGACTCGTCCGCCGCCGCCGGACTGTCGCTCTCGCGCCATCTTTCCTCGGTTACAATCGCCGGATGCGAATCCTACTCAGCAACGACGACGGCTATCTCGCCCCCGGTCTTGCCGCGCTCGGCGAAGCGCTGCAGCCGCTGGCCGACCTCACGGTGATCGCGCCCGAGCAGAACTGCAGCGGCGCATCGAATTCCCTCACGCTGTCGCGGCCGCTGTCGGTGCAGCGCGCGGCCAGTACGGGTTTCTTCTACGTGAACGGCACGCCGACCGATTCGGTGCACGTCGCGTTGACGGGCATGGCTGACGCCAGGCCAGACCTCGTCGTTTCGGGCATCAACAACGGCCAGAACATGGGCGAAGACACGCTCTATTCAGGGACAGTTGCGGCCGCCACCGAAGGCATCATGTTCGGCGTGCCGGCCATCGCGTTCTCGCTGGCCGACAAGGGCTGGGCCCATCTGGCGGACGCCGCGCGCGTCGCCGCGGAAATCGTCGAGCACTATCTCGCGCATCCGCTGCCGGGCCAGCCGCTGCTGAACGTCAACATCCCGAATCTGCCGTACGACGAACTGAAAGGCTGGAAGGTCACGCGCCTCGGCAAGCGTCATCCGTCGCAGCCGGTGATTCGCCAGACCGACCCGCGTGGCGAGCCGATCTACTGGATCGGTGCCGCGGGCGCGGCGCTGGACGCGAGCGAGGGCACCGATTTTCACGCCGTAGCCAACGGTTTCGTGTCGATCACGCCACTGCAACTCGATCTCACGCATACGCAAATGCTGCCTGCAACGCGCGAATGGGTGCGCGCAGGCGGGCGGGCTTCATGAGCGGCGAGCGCGCGAAGCGGTTCCCGCTCGCGCTCGAAGATCTCAAGCGAGCGCCACGCAAATCGGACGGCCGGGCCGGCGAACGCCATGCCGCGATCGCGATGCCGAAGGCCGCCGACAAGCCCGCGGCTGTGCCGAAGCCGGTCGTGGTGAATACGAGCGCGGCCCGCGCGACGCGGCCCGGTGCGACGTCGGCGAAGCCGGCGAGCGCACCAAAACCGACCGTGCTGAAGCCCGCGATGCCGAAGCCGGCCGCGCCGAGTGTCGCCCCGGCCGGTGCGTTTGCATTGACGTCGGAACGTGTTCGCGAGCGCATGGTCGAACGCCTGCGCGCGAACGGCGTGGCCGACGCGCGCGTGCTGGATGCGATGGCCGCGGTGCCGCGTCACATGTTCGTGGATCCGGGGCTCGCGACGCAGGCCTACGAGGATTCCGCGTTGCCGATCGGTCACCAGCAGACGATTTCAAAACCGTCGGTCGTTGCGCGCATGATCGAGCTCGCAATGGCCGGCCGCACGCTCGAGCGCGTCCTCGAGATCGGCACGGGTTGCGGCTACCAGGCCGCCGTGCTGAGCCATGTGGCGCGCGACGTGTATTCGATTGAACGCATCAAGCCGCTCTACGAGCGCGCAAAGCTGAACCTGCGGCCGCTGCGCGTGCCGAACATCCGTCTGCATTACGGCGACGGGCGTGTCGGCCTGCCGTCCGCGGCCCCGTTCGACGCGATCGTGATCGCGGCGGCGGGGCTCGACGTGCCGCAGGCGCTGCTCGAGCAGCTCGCGATCGGCGGGCGGCTCGTCGCGCCGGTGGGCGCGCAAAGCGGGCAGCCCCAGGTGCTCACGCTCGTCGAGCGCGTCGCGCACGCGCAATGGCGGGAGTCACGGCTTGATCGCGTTTTCTTTGTCCCTTTAAAATCCGGAGTGATTTGAAACCGATGAGTATGTTGCGCGCGATGCAAAACAACCGATCCAGGGAACCGCTCACGTTCGCGCAGCGCGCGATCTGTGTCGCTGCGTTCTCCACGCTTCTGGCCGCCTGTGCGACGCGGCTCGACAACGCGCCTGTCGTCGACCGCTCCGGTACGCTCGGCACGACTGCTGCCGCGCAGCCGTCGGTGCCGCTTGGCCCGCCGCCGCCTGGCTTCTACCGTGTGAAGCCGGGTGACACGCTGTACCGGATCGCGCTCGAGAACGGGCAGAACTATCGCGACATCGCCGCGTGGAACAATCTGGCGAACCCGAACCAGATCGAAGTCGATCAGTTGCTGCGCGTCGCGCCGCCGGGCGGCACCGCGGTCGCCGGTGCGCCGGTTGCCGCACCGATCGGCGGCGCAGCCGTGGCGACCGCGCCGCTGAGCAGCGGCCCCGCGGCGCCGGCCGCCGGCACGTCGTCCGCGATCACGCCGCCGCCTGCCGCCGCATCGAGCGACATGGCGGCCGCGCCGGGCGGCCCCGTCACGTTCTCGTGGCCGGCGCGCGGCCCGGTGCTGAACGGTTTCGACGACGCGAAGAACAAGGGCATCAATATCGGCGGCACCGCCGGCGAGGCCGTGAAAGCGGCGGCCGACGGCCGCGTTGTCTACTCGGGCAACGGCCTGCGTGGCTACGGCAACCTCATTATCATCAAACACGATGCAACTTACCTCACGGCGTATGCACACAATCGCGCTTTGATGGTAAAAGAGGGGGACGCGGTGACGAAGGGGCAGAAGATCGCCGAGATGGGTAACAGCGATTCCGACCGCGTGATGCTGCATTTCGAGGTTCGCCGGCAGGGTAAGCCTGTCGATCCGCTGAAGTATTTGCCGCCTCAATAACCGAGACGACCATGCCGAAATCGAAGCGCCACGAGCCGCAAGCCGAGTCTGAGAAGATCAGTCGTGCCACGCAAGCATCGGTGGAGCGAAGTGGCGCTTCGACGGACGACGAAGACGACGCCGCGGAAAACGAGCGTGATGTCGAGGCACGCGACGCCGATGCGGACGGTGGCGACGATCGTGAGGAGCGTGCGGAGGCGGCGCCCGACGTCGACGATTTCCGCGCATTGCTGCAGGCCGAGCTCACGGCCGACACGATCCAGCATTACCTGAACCGCATCAGCGTGAAGCCGCTCCTGACCGTCGAGGAGGAGCAGCGCTATTCCCGCCTCGCGAAGGCCGGCGAATTCGAGGCGCGGCAGGTGATGATCGAGCGCAATCTGCGACTCGTCGTCAGCATCGCGAAGGGCTACCTGAACCGTGGCGTGCCGTTGCTCGACCTGATCGAGGAAGGCAACCTCGGCCTGATGCATGCGATCGAGAAATTCGACCCGACACGCGGCTTTCGCTTCTCCACCTATGCGACGTGGTGGATCCGGCAGAGCATCGAACGGGCGATCATGAACCAGGCCCGGACCGTGCGGCTGCCCGTGCACGTGATCCGCGAACTGAACCAGGTGCTGCGCGCGAAGCGCCACCTCGAAAAGAATTCGATGTCGACGGGCGAGGCGGCCGAGCGCCGCGAAGCCAGCATTGACGACATCGCCTACCTTACCGGCAAGACCGCCGAGGAAGTCACCGACATCCTCGCCCTCAACGAGCACACCGCATCGCTCGACGCGCCGCTCGATCTCGATCCCGCGAGCAGCCTGCTCGACCTGCTGCCCGACGACCAGAGCCAGTCGCCCGACGCCGAAGTGCAGCACCGGGAGCTCGAGACGCTCACGCGCGCGTGGCTGTCGCGGCTGTCCGACAAGCACCGGCACGTGATCGAGCGCCGCTTCGGCCTGAATCACATCGAGCCGGCCACGCTCGAGGAGCTGGCCGACGAGATGGGGCTCACGCGCGAGCGCGTGCGGCAAATCCAGCAGGAAGCGCTGGTGCGTCTCAAGCGGTTCTTCGCCTCCAATGGCGTGCGCAAGGACGCCGTTCTGTAACTGATGACTCCGATTCTCGTTTTTGACATCGAGACCATTCCCGATGTCGACGGCATTCGCCGTCTGGAAAACCTGCCCGCGACGCTCGACGATGCCGCGGTGGCCGAACATGCATTCGCCGCGCGCCGCGAGAAGACTGGCAGCGATTTCCTGCCGCACTACCTGCAGCGCATCGCGGCGATCTCCTGCGTGTTCCGCGACAACAACGGCTTTCGCGTGCGCTCGCTCGGTACGCCTCAGGACAACGAGGCGGCGCTGGTCCAGTCGTTCTACCGCGTGATCGAGAAATACACGCCGCAACTCGTGTCGTGGAACGGCGGCGGCTTCGACCTGCCGGTGCTCCATTACCGTGCGCTCGTGCACGGGATTCCCGCGACCCGCTACTGGGATCTCGGCGAGGACGACCGCGAATTCAAGTGGAACAACTACATCTCGCGCTATCACTCGCGCCATACCGATCTGATGGACGTGCTCGCGATGTATCAGGCGCGCGCCAATGCGCCGCTCGACGCGCTCGCGAAACTGTGCGGCTTCCCGGGCAAGCTCGGGATGGACGGCAGCCAGGTGTGGACGGCGTTCCAGGATGGACGTGTCGAGGAAATCCGCAACTACTGCGAAACCGACGTCGTCAATACGTATCTGCTGTATTGCCGCTTCCAGCTGATGCGCGGAGGCCTGACCCAGAGCGAGTACGCGGACGAAATCCTGCTCGTGAAGAATTCACTCGCGCAGGAGCCGGCGGCACACTGGGCCGAATACCTGAGCGCGTTCGACGCATGACGCGAGCGGGCCGCGCCATCGCCCGCGATCAATCGAGTTCGAGCACGACCGGCTGGTGATCCGACGCGCGCGTGTCGGCGTCGATCTCGCAGTGCGTGACGCGCGGCAGCAGCGTCTCGGTTACGAACACGAAGTCGCATGCGAGCGGGCCGTCGGACCATTGCACCGTGTCGTAGACGCCGGCCGTCGGCGGTGGCGTGCAGCCGGGATGGCGTGCAACCCATGCGTCCACGAACGCCGGCGCGTTGGCGATCGGCTCAAGAAAGCGCCTGTATGCGTCGCTGTCGAACGCACTGTTGAAATCGCCGCAGACGATCGCATCGCGCGGCTGGCGTGTCGGCGTGAACGGTCCCGTCGCGTTTTCCGCCGGCGCTGGCTGGTCGGCGTGGGTGCACGCTTCGCGGTGCCGGGCGCGCAATGCGTCGACCTGCGCAAGCCGCTGCCGCGCCGAGTAGTATTCCAGGTGTGTCGTGACCACCCGCAGCGGTCCCGACCGTGTTTCGATTTCGACGTCGAGCGCGACGCGCGGCATCGACGGTGCGCCGGCGTCGGCTGGCCACGGCAGCAACTGGCGCAGCACGCGCCCGACCGGCAGCCGGGTCGCGATAGCATTGCCGAACCGACGGCGCGGTGCGCCGGGCTCGAGCGCCGGCAGGTCGGCGCCGATCGCTTCGATGATCGTATGGCCGGGCAGCAACGTCGCCAGTTCCGCGAACTGGTCGGGGCCGGGCTGGCCGGGCAGGGCGCCGAAACCGCACGTGACTTCCTGCAGACACAGCACGTCGCAGTCGCCGAGCTGGCGGGCGGCGGCGATGGTGCGCGGGAGGTCGACGACGCCGTCTGCGTCCCGACCCCATTGAATATTCCAGTCGATCAGTCGCATGATCGAGCCTCCTGCGAGCAGAATGCGTACCTTCGGTTGGCAAGATCGGGCGTCGGACGGGGCGGCCGCGTGCTGGGTGCGGGTGCTTGCCGGCATGCCCGATCGAGCGTTGGCCGGTCGGTATGCGCGTCAGTATCGACGCTTGCGCCACGAAAGCAGGCGATGCGGTCCTTCGTCGTCTACAATCTCGCCTTCTTCAACGTTTTGTCAGGAAAAGCTGGTGTCCGAAGCCGTCCCCACTTCTGCGCGCAAATCGAAAAATGCGCCCGTCGCGCCCGGGCCCGCCCCGGTTCTCGAGATCGAATCGCTCGACATGGAAGCGCGCGGTGTCGGCCGCACGGCGACCGAGGACGGCACGCCGGGCAAGGTCATCTTTGTCGAAGGTGCGCTGCCCGGCGAACGCGTGACCTATTCGAGCTATCGTCGCAAGCCGAGCTACGAGCAGGCAACCGTTGTCGACATTCTGCGCCCGAGCGTGATGCGTACGCAGCCGAAATGCACGTTCTTCGGCACCTGCGGCGGCTGCTCGATGCAGCATCTCGACATGCGCGCGCAGGTCGCGATCAAGCAGCGCGTGCTCGAGGACAACCTCTGGCATCTGTCGAAGCTGCGCGCCGAGACGATGTTCGCGCCGATCCACGGCCCGTCGTGGGGTTACCGCTACCGTGCGCGTCTGACCGTGCGCAACGTCGCGAAGAAGGGCGGCGTGCTGGTCGGCTTCCATGAGAAGAAGAGCAGCTACGTCGCCGACATGACGAGCTGCGAGGTGCTGCCGCCGCACGTGTCGGCGATGCTCGTGCCGCTGCGCCGGCTCGTCGAGGGGCTGTCGATCCGCGACCGGATGCCCCAGATCGAGCTCGCGGTCGGTTCGGAAGTCACGGCGCTCGTGCTGCGCGTGCTGGAGCCGATCAATGCGGACGACGAAGCGCTGCTGCGTGCGTTCGCGGACGAGCACAAGGTGCAGTTCTGGCTGCAGCCGAAAGGCCCGGACACCGTGACGCCGTTCTATCCGCTCGACGTGTCGCTCGACTACACGCTGCCGGAGTTCGGCATCCGCATGCCGTTCAAGCCGACCGACTTCACGCAGGTCAATCATCAGATCAACCGCGTGCTGGTGGGCCGAGCGCTGCGCCTGCTCGCGCCGTCGCGCGACGATCGCGTGCTCGACCTGTTCTGCGGGATCGGCAACTTCACACTGCCGCTCGCGCGTCTGTCGCGCGAGGTGATGGGCATCGAAGGCAGCGAAACGCTGACGACGCGCGCGCTTGCGAATGCGCGCGAGAACGGCGTGGATGGGCATACGACGTTCGCATGCCGGAACCTGTTCGAAGTGACGGGCGACGACATCCGCGCGCTCGGCGCATTCGACAAGTTCCTGATCGATCCGCCGCGCGAAGGTGCGCTTGCGGTGTCGAAGGCGCTGGCCGAAATCGCGCAGAGCGGCGAAGGTCCACTGCCGAAGCGAATCGTCTATGTGTCGTGCAATCCGTCGACGCTTGCGCGCGACGCGGGTTTGCTCGTGCATGAGGCCGGCTACCGGCTGAAGGGCGCCGGGGTTGTGAACATGTTCCCGAATACGTCGCACGTCGAATCGATCGCGCTGTTCGAGCGAGACTGAAGCACAGCCGGCGGCGGACGTGAAAAAACCGGCCCTCGGGCCGGTTTTTTCATGGTGCACAGCGAACGTCAGTTGCGGTTGCCGCCGAAGATGCCGAGCAGCGCGAGCAGGTTCGTGAACACGTTGTACAGGTCGAGGTAGATCGCGAGCGTGGCCGAGATGTAGTTCGTCTCGCCGCCGTTCACGACGCGCTGGACGTCGAACAGCATGTAGGCCGAGAAGATTGCGATCGCGAGCACCGACACGGTAAGCATCAGCGCCGGCAGGTGCAGGAACATGTTCGCGACCGACGCGAGCAGGATCACGATCACGCCCATGAACAGCCACTTGCCGAGGCCCGAGAAATCGCGCTTGCTGACCGTGGCGACCGTCGCCATTGCGGCGAAGATGACGCCGGTGCCGCCGAACGCGAGCATGATCAGCGACGGGCCGTTCGAGAAGCCGAGGATGAAGCTCAGCAGGCGCGACAGCATCAGGCCCATGAAGAACGTGAAGCCGAGCAGCACGAACACGCCGGCCGCGCTGTTTTTCGTCCGCTCGATCGCGAACATGAAGCCGAACGCGATCGCGAAGAATGCGAGCAGGCTCATCATCGGGCTCGTGGCCGCGAACAGCGAGAAGCCCGTGGCGACGCCGACCCATGCGCCCAGCACCGTCGGAATCATCGACAGCGCGAGCAGCCAGTACGTGTTCCGCAGCACGCGGTTACGAACCTCCGCGGTGCTGACGGAGCCGCCGCGGCCGAAATTGTACGGATAGTCGTTCATGGTTTCTCCTAACATTGAACGCATGGGCGTCCGGGGCCGGTTCGGCGCACGCGGTGTACGGCGCAGCAAACCGGAGCAGCTGTGGCTAAGATACGTTCCGCGCCGCTTGGTTTCAATGGCCGGGCAGCGCAAAAACATATGAACTCGGAACCTTTCGCTCGTGTAAGGGTTCAATCGCAATGATACACGGGATCGTGCTACAATAGCGGATTCATTTGAACCTGTAACTTCTTAATTTCTTGGAGTTTTTATGGCAATCGAGCGCACCCTGTCGATCATCAAGCCGGATGCGGTGGCAAAGAACGTGATCGGCCAGATCTACAGCCGTTTCGAAGGCGCCGGCCTGAAGATCGTCGCATCGCGCATGGCGCACCTGTCGCGTGCAGACGCCGAGAAGTTCTACGCAGTGCACGCGGCACGTCCGTTCTTCAAGGATCTCGTCGATTTCATGATCTCGGGTCCGGTGATGATTCAGGTTCTGGAAGGCGAAGGCGCGATCCTGAAGAACCGCGACCTGATGGGCGCGACGGATCCGAAGAAGGCGGAAAAGGGCACGATCCGCGCCGACTTCGCCGACAGCATCGACGCGAACGCCGTGCACGGCTCGGACGCTGCGGAAACGGCAGCGGTCGAAATCGCGTTCTTCTTCCCGGAAATGAACGTCTACTCGCGCTAAGCTCCGGCTGGCAACAAGTAGGCTGGATTCAGCGCACGCGGCAAGGCAGCACATCATGACGAGCGAAACTTCCGTCAATCTTCTCGACTTCGATGCCGAGGGTCTTGTCGCGTACTGCGGCAGTCTCGGCGAGAAGCCGTTCCGCGCCAAGCAGTTGCAGCGCTGGATCCACCAGTACAACGCCGGCGATTTCGACGGCATGACCGATCTCGCGAAGTCCCTGAGGGAAAAGCTCAAGGGCCGCGCGTCGATCGTGATGCCGGATATCGTCAGCGATCACGTTTCCACCGACGGCACGCGCAAGTGGCTGATCGACGTCGGAAACGGCAATGCGGTCGAAACCGTGTTCATCCCGGAAGAGACGCGCGGCACGCTGTGCGTGTCGTCGCAGGCCGGGTGTGCGGTCAACTGCCGCTTCTGCTCGACGGGCAAGCAGGGCTTCTCCCGCAACCTGTCGACAGCTGAAATCATCGGTCAGCTCCGGATGGCCGAATTTGCACTGCGTGCGTCGCTCGGTCGTGCGCCCGGTCCGAACGGCAAGGCCGAACGGGTCGTCACCAACGTGGTGATGATGGGCATGGGCGAGCCGCTGCTGAATTACAACGCGGTCGTGCCCGCGATGCGGCTGATGCTCGACGACAACGCGTACGGCCTGTCGCGCCGCCGCGTCACGCTGTCGACGTCCGGCGTGGTGCCGATGATGGACCGCCTCGGCGCCGAATTGCCGGTCGCACTCGCCGTATCGCTGCACGCGCCGAACGACGCGCTGCGCGACGAGTTGGTGCCGCTCAACAAGAAGCATCCGCTGCGCGAGCTGATGGCCGCGTGCCAGCGCTATCTGAAAGTCGCGCCGCGCGACTTCATTACTTTCGAATACTGCATGCTCGACGGCGTCAACGACACCGAAGCGCATGCGCGCGAACTGTTGGCCGTCACGCGTGACGTGCCCTGCAAGTTCAATCTGATCCCGTTCAACCCGTTTCCGGAATCGGGCCTCATCCGCTCGAAGCCGGAGCAGATCAAGCGCTTCGCACAGGTCCTCATCGACGCGGGTGTCGTCACGACCGTGCGCAAGACGCGCGGCGACGACATCGACGCCGCGTGCGGTCAGCTGGCCGGCGCCGTGAAGGATCGCACGCGTCTGGCGGAGCGAACGGGTGCGGCAGCAAAAATCATCGAAGTTCGGGCGGTTTGACGGCGCGCCTCGCTGGCGCGCCTGGCCGGGGATGCCCGAACCTTTTGGCGGTACAACACGCGAATAGCGATCCGTCGCGGTGCCTCGGCGCCGCGCATGGTATGACAAGTTGCGGGTGCCGGCCGGCAAGAGCCGGCGGCGTTCGCCAGTGAAGAAGAATCGACGCGAGGACAAGGATGAGTGAGCCGCAGCCGTCAAACGGCGCAGAGACGAATGCCGCGCAGCCGGCACCGGCGGGACTGGAAACGCTGACGGCAGTCGGCGGCCGGCTGGCGCAGCTCCGGGAAGCGAAGGGCTGGACGGTCGACGACGTGTCGGCGCGGCTCAAGGTCGCTCCGCAGAAGCTGCGTGCGCTCGAGGCCGGTGACATCAGTCATTTGCCCGGCGTGACGTTCGCGATCGGCGTCGTGCGCAGCTACGCGAAGATGCTCGGCGTCGATCCGGAACCGTTCGCGCAGGCACTGCGCCGCGAGCGCGGCGCGCCGGAAGTCGATCTGTCGATGCCTGCGTCGTCGGGGACGGATCTGCCGCGCGGTCGCGTGTCGATTCCGCTTGGCGGCTCGTCGCGCCACCACCCGTGGTTGTGGGGCACGGCGATCGTCGTCGTCGCGGTGGTCGCGGTACTGATGTGGCACACTGGCGGCGACTCGTCGAGCTGGCTCGCCCGCTTCAAGGGCGGCGATACGGAGCATGTGTCGGCTGCCAGCATCGCTGCGGGTTCGTCTGTCGACGAGGCGGCCGCGAGCGGTGCGTCGGCGGTGACCGGCAATGAGGCTCCGGCCGCGGCTGCAGCGTCCGGCGTAGCGCCGCAAGCGGTGGCGTCGGCTGCAGCCGCGTCGCAACCCGTCGTCGCGACGGCCGTCGCGGCAAGTGCTGCCGCACCGGCTCAGCCCGCGAGCGTTGTGGTGGCGGCAGGTCAGTCGATGATCGAACTGAAGGTCAAGCAGGATAGCTGGTTCAGCGTGCGCGACAAGAGCGGCAAGGAACTGTTCTCGGGGCTGGTGCGGGCCGGCGAAGCAAAGCAGGTCGCCGGCGACGGGCCGTTCAAGGTCACGATCGGTAACAAGGCCGGCCTCGATTCGGTCACGTTCGACGGAAAAGCCGTCGATCCGGCAAAATATTCGGCAGCGCGGGGTAACGTGGCGCGGTTCACGTTGCCCTGACGTCAAGCGCCGTGACGAAAGCCTGTCGCCGACAGGCCGAGAGGGCACGGCGCTTTTTCAATTCATGCGCCGCATCGCGGCGCATTCCGCGTAAATGGATCTAACGATGCAATCCGAAGCTCAATCCCCACGCAGCAGTCAGATTTGTTCAACCGAGCCGGTGTTCGGCGGGCATCAGCCGCGTCGCGTGTCGCATGCGGTGGATGTTCGTTGGGGCGGGCAGCTCGTGACGATCGGCGGCGATGCGCCGGTGCGCGTGCAGTCGATGACGAACACCGACACGGCCGATGCGATCGGCACGGCGATCCAGATCAAGGATCTCGCGAACGCAGGCTCCGAACTGGTGCGTATCACCGTCAACACGCCCGAGGCTGCGGCCGCCGTGCCGGCGATCCGTGAGCAGCTCGACCGGATGGGCGTGACCGTCCCGCTCGTCGGCGATTTCCACTACAACGGCCACCTGCTGCTGCGCGACTATCCGGGCTGCGCGGAGTCGCTGTCGAAGTACCGGATCAACCCGGGTAACGTCGGCCAGGGCGCGAAGCGCGACACGCAGTTCGCGCAGATGATCGAGGCGGCGGCCAAGTATGACAAGCCGGTGCGGATCGGCGTGAACTGGGGCAGTCTCGACCAGGATCTGCTCGCGCGCATGATGGACGAGAACGGCGCGCGTTCGCAGCCGTGGGATGCGCAGAGCGTGATGTACGAGGCGCTGATCCAGTCGGCGATCGGCTCGGCCGAGCGCGCGGTCGAACTCGGCCTCGGCCGTGATCGTATCGTGTTGTCGTGCAAGGTCAGCGGCGTGCAGGATCTGATCGCCGTGTACCGCGAACTCGGCCGTCGCTGCGGCTTCGCGCTGCACCTCGGCCTGACCGAAGCCGGCATGGGCTCGAAGGGCATCGTCGCCTCGACGGCTGCACTGGGCGTGCTGTTGCAGGAAGGGATCGGCGACACGATCCGCATCTCGCTGACGCCGGAACCGGGTGCGCCGCGCACCGGCGAGGTGATCGTCGGCCAGGAAATCCTGCAGACGATGGGCCTGCGCTCGTTCGCGCCGATGGTGATCGCATGCCCGGGCTGCGGCCGCACGACGAGCACGCTGTTCCAGGAGCTCGCGATGCAGATCCAGACCTACCTGCGCGAGCAGATGCCGGCCTGGCGCAAGGAATATCCGGGCGTCGAGAAGATGAACGTCGCGGTGATGGGCTGTATCGTCAACGGCCCGGGCGAGTCGAAGCACGCGAACATCGGCATCAGCCTGCCGGGTTCGGGCGAGAATCCGGCCGCACCCGTCTTCATCGACGGCGAGAAGGTCAAGACGCTGCGCGGCGAGCGGATCGCCGAGGAATTCCAGCAGATCGTCAGCGACTACGTCGCACGCAATTACGGCCGCGCTGCGGCCCTGAACTAATTCGTCCACACACACGATGACTGAACAGAAACGCAAGATCGAGAAGCTCACCGGCGTCAAGGGCATGAACGACATCCTCCCGCAGGATGCAGGCCTGTGGGAGTTCTTCGAAGCTACGGTGAAATCGCTGCTGCGCGCATACGGGTACCAGAACATCCGCACGCCGATCGTCGAGCATACGCAGCTCTTCACGCGCGGCATCGGCGAAGTCACGGACATCGTCGAGAAGGAGATGTACAGCTTCACCGACGCGCTGAACGGCGAAAACCTGACGATGCGTCCGGAGAACACCGCGGCGGTCGTGCGAGCATCGATCGAGCACAACATGCTGTACGACGGCCCGAAGCGCCTGTGGTACATCGGCCCGATGTTCCGACACGAGCGTCCGCAACGCGGCCGCTATCGCCAGTTCCACCAGGTCGGCGTCGAGGCGCTCGGTTTCGCGGGCCCGGATGCGGATGCAGAAATCATCATGATGTGTCAGCGCCTGTGGGACGACCTCGGGCTGACCGGCATCAAGCTCGAGATCAACTCGCTCGGCCTCGCCGAAGAGCGCGCCGCGCACCGCGTCGAACTGATCAAGTACCTCGAGCAGTTCGCGGACGTGCTCGACGAGGACGCGAAGCGCCGTCTGTATACGAACCCGCTGCGCGTGCTCGACACGAAGAACCCCGCGCTGCAGGAGATCGCGCAGAACGCGCCGAAGCTGATCGACTTCCTCGGCGACGAGTCGCGCGCGCACTTCGAAGGTCTGCAGCGCCTGCTGCTCGCGAACAACATCCCGTTCAAGATCAACCCGCGTCTCGTGCGCGGTCTCGATTACTACAATCTGACCGTGTTCGAGTGGGTGACCGACAAGCTTGGCGCGCAGGGCACGGTCGCGGCCGGCGGCCGCTACGATCCGCTGATCGAGCAACTCGGCGGCAAGCCGACGGCCGCATGCGGCTGGGCGATGGGCATTGAGCGCATTCTCGAGCTGCTGAAGGAAGAGGATCTCGCCCCCGAGCAGGAAGGCGTCGACGTATACGTCGTGCACCAGGGCGAAACCGCGCGCGAACAGGCGTTCATCGCGGCCGAGCGTCTGCGCGACACGGGCCTCGACGTGATTTTCCACTGCAGCGCCGACGGCGCGCCGGCAAGCTTCAAGTCGCAGATGAAGCGGGCCGATGCGAGCGGCGCCGCGTTCGCGGTGATCTTCGGCGAAGAAGAGGTGGCGAATGGCACGGTGGGCGTGAAAGCGCTGCGCGGTGCGGGCCTGGAAGGGGAAAAGAACGTTCAGCAGACCGTGCCGGTCGAAAGCTTGACCGAATTCCTAATCAATGCGATGGTTGCATCCGCCGAAGACGGCGACGACTGATCGCGCTGGCATTCGCTGACAAGAACAGCCTGAACAGGAAGGAATCGCTCGCCGATGAGTTATCACGACGAACAAGAATCGATTGAAAGTCTGAAAGCGTGGTGGGCCCGCTGGGGCAACCTCACCACGTGGATCGTGCTCGCTGCGCTGGTCGTCGCGGCCGGTTTCAACGGCTGGAACTACTGGCAGCGCCGTCAGGCCGCCGAGGCTTCCGGGTTGTACGAGCAGGTCCAGAAGGCCGCGGCCGCGAACGACAAGGCGACGATGGCCCGTGCGGCTGCCGACATGGAAGACAAGTACGGCAGCACGCCGTATGCGCAGATGACGGCGCTCGCTGCCGCGAAGACGCTGTATGCCGCCGGCGACGCCGCAGGCGCGAAGGCGCAGCTGCAATGGGCCGCCGACCACGCCAAGGACGATGAGTACAAGCAGATCGCGAAGCTGCGTCTTGCGTCGCTGCTGCTTGACGAGAAGGCGTACGACGCAGGCCTCGCGCTGCTGTCCGGTACGCCGCTCGATGCATTCAAGGGCCTCGTGGCGGATCGCCGCGGTGACCTGCTTGCCGCGCAAGGCAAGACCGACGATGCGCGTGCTGCTTACAAGCTCGCGCTCGACGGCCTGTCGAAGGACGACCAGTCCGCGCGCCAGCTCGTGCAGTTCAAGCTCGACGCGCTCGGCGGCTGATCACGGCCCCCTCAACCTCTTAACTCTGCTTCGCTAACCGATGAATTTGCTGAAACGTTACGCTGTGCCCGTAGCCTGCGCGGCGGCTGTCCTGGCATTGGCGGCCTGCTCGTCGTCGAAGGACGCGCGCCGCGTGCCGACGCCGCTCACCGAGTTCAAGCCTGTCATGGACGTGCAACAGGTCTGGAAGGCGAGCGTCGGCAAGGGCGGCCGCTACCTGTTCTCGCCGGTGGCCGTCGGCGACGCCGTCTACGCGGCGGGCGAAAACGGTTCGGTCGAGAAGATCGACGCGAAGACTGGCCAGACGCTGTGGCGCACGAAGGTCGGTTCCGACCTGTCGGCCGGTGTCGGCAGCGACGGCAACCTGACCGCGGTCGGCGCGCTGAAGGGCGGCGTGTTCGTGCTCGGCCCCGACGGCAAGCAGCTGTGGAAGACCTCCGTGCAGGGCGAGATCTTCTCGCCGCCGCTCGTGGGCAACGGCCTCGTGATCGTTCGCACGATCGACGGCCAGGTGATCGCGTTCGACGCGCAGACGGGCGAGCAGAAGTGGAACTACCGCAACCGGGCAGTACCGCTGAACCTGCGCGTGTCGGCCGGCATGACGTTCGCGGGCGATGCGGCCGTGCTGGCGGGTTTCCCCGGCGGCGGTCTCGTTGCGATCAACCTGCAGACGGGCGAGCCGTTCTGGCAGACGCCGGTATCGTTTCCGAAAGGCGTGACCGAAGTCGAGCGCATCAACGACGTCAGCGGTCCACCGACGCTCGTGGGCGCGGAAACGTGCGCAGTCACGTTCCAGGGCCAGCTCGGCTGCTTCGATGCGAACTCGGGCCGGCCGTTGTGGGAAAAGCCGTTCTCGAGCCGCAGCGGCCTGGCGCAGGACGACTCGGTGGTCGCCGGCGGCGACGACTGGTCGGTCGTGACCGCGTACGACGCCACCACCGGGAACCAGCTCTGGCGCAACGACAAACTGAAGAGCCGCGACGTCGGCGTGCCGTATCTGCTCGGTCATGCGCTCGTGATGGGCGACTACAAGGGCTTCGTGCACTTCCTGTCGCGCGAGGACGGCAGTTTCATCGCGCGGATGAAGACTGACGGCAGCGCGATTACGGCGGCGCCGGTTCTTGCGGGCAATACGCTGGTCGTGCAGACGAAGGACGGCGGCCTGTACGGGTTCCGTCCGCGCTGACATGCGCGAAACATGCGCGGCTGCGGCGCGGCGGGCTTGTCCCGCGCACCGCGGGTCGCGCGACATGAGGGCGGCCGGTGTTCCCGGCCGCTCGGTATTTGAAAGGCAGTTCGAAACGAAAGACGACGGCGTGCAACGCGCGCCCGGCGCGCGCATCCGGCGCGGCGCGAATTCGTGATATTTTCATTCAGCGCAGCCGCCCGCAGCAGCGGGCCTCCCGCTGCTGCGCATCACCGTAGAAAACACAGATGAAACCGGTCATTGCCCTCGTTGGGCGCCCCAATGTGGGGAAATCCACGCTGTTCAACCGGCTCACGCGCTCGCGCGATGCGCTGGTCGCCGACTTGCCGGGCCTGACGCGCGATCGCCATTACGGCGAAGGGCGGGTCGGCGCACGGCCGTACCTGGTCGTCGACACCGGCGGCTTCGAGCCGGTCGCGAAGGACGGCATCCTGCACGAGATGGCGCGCCAGACGCGCCAGGCCGTCGAGGAAGCCGACGTCGTCGTGTTCATCGTCGACGGCCGCAACGGCCTCGCGCCGCAGGACAAGTCGATTGCCGATTACCTGCGCAAGACCGGCCGGCCGATCTTCCTCGTCGTCAACAAGGCCGAGGGGATGAAGTACACGGCGGTCGCGACGGACTTCTACGAGCTCGGGCTCGGCGATCCGCGCGCGATCTCGGCCGCGCACGGCGACGGCGTGACCGACATGATCAACGAGGCGCTGGAAGTCGCGTACGCGGGCCAGCCGGAGGAGGCGGACGAAGACGATCCGTCGCGCGGTATCAAGATCGCGATCGTCGGCCGCCCGAACGTCGGCAAGTCGACGCTCGTGAACGCCCTGATCGGCGAGGACCGCGTGATCGCGTTCGACATGCCGGGCACGACGCGTGATTCGATCTACGTCGACTTCGAACGTAACGGCAAGAAATACACGCTGATCGACACCGCGGGCCTGCGGCGTCGCGGCAAGGTGTTCGAGGCGATCGAGAAGTTCTCGGTCGTGAAGACGCTGCAGTCGATATCCGACGCGAACGTCGTCATTCTTCTGCTGGATGCGCAGCAGGACATTTCCGACCAGGACGCGCACATCGCCGGCTTCGTCGTCGAGCAGGGGCGTGCGCTCGTGATCGGCGTCAACAAGTGGGACGGTCTCGACGATCACGCACGCGATCGCGCGAAAGCGGATTTGACTCGCAAGCTGAAATTCCTCGACTTCGCGAAGTCGCACTACATTTCGGCCGCGAAGAAGACGGGGATCGGCGCGCTGATGCGCTCGGTCGACGACGCATACGCGGCGGCCATGGCGAAGCTGCCGACGCCGAAGCTCACGCGCGCGCTGATCGAGGCCGTCGAATTCCAGCAGCCGCGCCGCCGCGGCCCGGTGCGTCCGAAGCTGCGCTACGCGCACCAGGGCGGTCAGAATCCGCCGCTGATCGTAATCCACGGTAACGCACTCGATGCCGTGACGGAAACGTACAAGCGTTACCTGGAAAACCGATTCCGCGAAACTTTCTCACTGACTGGGACTCCATTGCGCATAGAGTTCCGTTCGTCGAACAACCCGTACGCGGACAAGGGCTGAAGCACGCCCCGCAAGGCCTGGGCCACATGGCCTGGCTCCGGGCGGGGCAGGCAAAATCGGCTATAGTGTAGCGATTGGCGCCGGATCTCTTTTTCTTCGTCGCCAATCCAGATCAACCTGCAAAAAAAGATGGAGTACGCCATGAGCAACAAAGGGCAATTGTTACAAGACCCGTTTTTGAACGCACTGCGCAAGGAGCACGTTCCCGTTTCGATCTATCTCGTCAACGGCATCAAGCTCCAAGGGAACATCGAATCGTTCGACCAGTACGTCGTGTTGCTCCGTAATACGGTGACCCAGATGGTCTACAAGCACGCCATCTCGACGGTCGTGCCGGCGCGCCCGGTGAATTTCCACCCGGACGCGGAAGCCTCGTCCTAACCTATCGCAGCGGCCGGCACCCGGTCGCCGCGAGCGACCGATGCCAGCCGCCTTATCTTGACACCCGATAATTTGATCAACGCAGCGCTCGTCGGCATCGATTTCGGCAAGACCGATTTCGAAGCCAGTCTCGAAGAACTCAGTCTTCTCGCCTCCAGTGCGGGGGCCCGTCCCGCCGTCACCCTCACGGGTCGTCGCTCCAGTCCCGATGCCAAGATGTTCATCGGCAGCGGCAAAGCCGAAGAATTGCGGCTTGCCTGCGACGCGCACAACGTCGAAATCGTCATCTTCAATCACGCCCTTGCACCGGCCCAGCAACGCAATCTGGAGCAGGCGCTTAACAGGCGTGTGGTCGATCGCACGAGTCTCATCCTCGATATCTTTGCCCAGCGCGCCCGCAGCCACGAAGGCAAACTGCAGGTCGAACTCGCGCAGCTGCAATACCTGTCGACCCGGCTGATTCGCGCGTGGACCCACCTGGAACGGCAAAAGGGCGGTATCGGCTTGCGCGGCCCGGGTGAAACGCAGCTCGAAACCGACCGCCGGCTGATCGGCGAGCGTATCAAGATGCTGAAGTCACGACTCGACCGGCTGCGCCGGCAGCACAGCACGCAGCGTCGCCAGCGCGCACGCAGCGGCACGATGTCGGTGTCGCTCGTCGGCTATACCAACGCGGGCAAGTCGACGCTGTTCAATACGCTGACGAAAGCGCAGGCCTATGCGGCCGACCAGTTGTTCGCGACGCTCGATACGACGTCGCGGCGCGTGTACTTGGGCGACGAAGTCGGCCAGATCGTCGTTTCCGATACGGTCGGGTTCATCCGTGAGTTGCCTCACCAGCTGGTAGCCGCGTTTCGCGCGACCCTCGAAGAAACGATCCATGCGGATCTGTTGCTGCATGTGGTCGATGCATCGAGCGCGGTGCGGCTCGAGCAGGTCGAGCAGGTCAACGGCGTGCTGCACGAGATCGGCGCGGACACGATCCGGCAGGTGCTGGTGTTCAACAAGATCGACGCCGTGCCCGAGCTGGCGGCCCGCGGCGACGCGGTCGAGCGGGACGAATATGGTAATATTTCGCGCGTCTTTTTGAGCGCGCGCACCGGTCAGGGTCTTGACGCGTTGCGTGCCGCCATCGCCGAGATCGCCTCCGCGGAACACCTTTCCGGCGCGACGTTGTCCGACGGCGCGCTCGACGGCGTACCCGCTGAACCACACGAAGACCGCACGATTTCCGAACACGGGCGCTAACCGGTCCCGGCCGGTTCGCCGGCGTCCAATCTGGTGAACAAACTCTGGTGAACGAATACAACGAGCGGAGTACCTTGCGGCGGATGCGCGCCTTGCTGTCGATCAACGATCCCCGCTGGGGACGTGGCGAAGGCAAGGGCAACGACGGATCCCGTCCGCGTACGAACGAATCGAAGCGTCCGCCTGGCGGCGACGGTGACGGTCCCCCCGATCTCGACGAGATGTGGCGCAACTTCAACCGGCGTCTGAGCGGCCTGTTAGGCGGCAAGGGCGGCAACGGCTTGCGGCCGGACAACGGCCGGGCCGCGCGAGTCGGCGTCGGCATCGTGATCGGCGTGCTGGTCGCGGTCTATGCGGGCAGCGGGCTGTTCGTCGTGCAGGACGGCCAGACGGGTGTCGTGCTGCAACTCGGCAAGCTGTCGGGCACGGTCGGCCAGGGTGTGCACTGGCGCGCGCCGTATCCGTTCGCATCGCACGAGATCGTCGATACGTCGCAGGTACGTTCGATCGAGATCGGCCGCAACAACGTCGTGCGTCTCGCGAACGTGAAGGAAGCTGCAATGCTCACGCGCGATGCCGATATCGTCGACGTGCGTTTCGTCGTCCAGTACCGGATTCGCTCCGCAACCGATTACCTGTTCCGCAGCGTCGATCCCGAGCGCAGCGTGTCGCAGGCCGCGCAGGCTGCGGTGCGCGCGATCGTTGGCACGCGTAGTGCAGCCGACATGCTGAACCAGGACCGCGACGCGCTGCGCGAGCAGCTTTCGACCGCGATCCAGCGCGATCTCGACCGCTACCAGACCGGGCTCGAAGTCACGGCTGTCACCATGCAAAGCGTCGCGGCGCCCGAGCAGACGCAGGCCGCGTATGCGGAAGTCGCAAAGGCGCGCGACGAGCGCGAAGCCGCGAAGCGTGCCGCACAGGCTTACGCGAGCGATCTGCTGCCGAAGGCGCAGGGCGATGCCGCGAAACTCGTCGACGAAGCGAAGACATATGCCGATCGCGTGGTGACGGAGGCCGAAGGCGACGCCGACCGGTTCAAGCAGGTCTATGCACAGTATTCGAAGGCGCCCGCGGTGATTCGCGAGCGGATGTACCTCGAGACGATGCAGGAAATCTATTCGAACACAACGAAGGTGTTCGTCGGCAACAAGGGCGGCAACAGCGTCGTGTATCTGCCGCTCGACAAGATCGTCGAGCAGGGGCGACAAAACGCCGCGGTGTCCGCCGGCCCATCCGCGCCCGACGCGGCGTCGGCACCGGCCGACGGCACGGCGAGTGCGCCGGCCAGCGCGGCTTCGGCCGCCGCCGCGCCGGCACCGGGCAGCGACGCGCTGCGGTCGCGTGAAGCGTTCCGCAGCCGCTCGCGCGAAGACGATCTGAAGTAACGGAGAGCGCAGAACATGAACCGAATCATTGCGCTCGTCGTTGCGATCGTGATCGTTGCCTTCGCGGCGTCGTCGACGGTCCTGACCGTCGACCCGCGCCACGCGGCGGTGCTGTCGGGCCGTGACGGCACGCAGCCCGAACTCGCGGGCCCCGGCATCCACTTCAAGCTGCCGCCGCCGCTGCAGACGGCGACGCTGATCGATACGCGCCTGCAGTCGCTCGAATCGTCGGACCCGCTGCAACTCGCGACGCAGGACAAGCACGACCTGCTCGTCGCGTACGCGGTCAAGTATCGGATCAGCGATCCGATGAAGTATTTCACGGCTACGAGCGGCGATCCGGCAGCCGCGAACGAACGCCTGGCCGGTGCGTTGAAGAGCGCGCTGGGCGACGCGTTCGGCAAGCGCACGCTCGATGATGCGCTCGGCGGCCAGCGCGAGATCGCCGATGCGGCACGCGATGCGGTGCGGGAGCCGGCGTCCGGTTTCGGCATCGACGTGGTCGACGTCCAGCTTACGCGAGTCGACTTGCCGGCCGCGCAAACGGACGCGGTCTATCAGCGGATGATTGCCGCGTTGCGCGACCAGGCTGCCCAGGTGCGTGCCGAGGGCGCTGCCGACGTCGAACAGATCAAGGCCGATGCGGAACGCGAACAGCAGGCCGTGCTCGCGAATGCGTACAAGTCCGCGCAGACGATCAAGGGCGAGGGCGACGCGAAGGCCGCGACGATTGCCGCCGATGCGTTCGGCCGCGACCCGCAGTTCTACCAGTTCTACGCGAGCCTGCAGGCTTACCGGAATACCTTCAAGCGCAACGACATCATCGTCGTCGATCCCGACAGCGAGTTCTTCCGTTTCATGCGCAGCCCGACGGGCGGTGCCGCACCGGCGGCACCCGCTCCCCGCAAACACTGACTTGGGGCGCCGCGACGAGCGGCGCCGTCGCTCGCATGGATCTGGCTGGCTCGTTGTTGCTCGCGGTAGCACTGATGCTGATCATCGAGGGGGCGTTCCCCTTCGTGTTTCCCGTCGCCTGGCGCGACACGTTTCGTAGAATAGCGGAGCGGCCGCCGCATCATATCCGGATCGGCGGGCTCATCGTGATGGCGCTCGGGCTCGTCCTGCTGCTGCTCGCCACCTGACCTGGACGGCGCATCCGCCGTTCGTTCCGCCCGATTCCGATTTCCGATTCATTTCGCGGCGCGCGTGTCGCGCCCTGTTTTCCGTCGTAGGACCGTACCGATGTCGACCTGGTTACTTCCCGAGAATATCGCCGACGTACTGCCGTCGGAAGCGCGCAAGATCGAGGAGCTGCGTCGCAGGCTGCTCGACCGCTTCCGTTCGTACGGCTACGAAATGGTGATGCCGCCGCTGCTCGAATATCTCGAGTCGCTGCTGACGAGCGGCGGCGCCGACCTGCGCCTGCGCACCTTCAAGCTGGTCGACCAGCTGTCGGGTCGCACGCTCGGCCTGCGCGCGGACATCACGCCGCAGGTCGCGCGCATCGACGCGCACTTGCTGAATCGTCAGGGCGTGACGCGCCTCTGCTATGCGGGGCACGTGATGCACACGCGCCCGCGCGGCCTGCATGCGACGCGCGAACAGATCCAGATCGGCGCCGAAATCTACGGGCATGCCGGGCTGGAAGCCGACCTCGAAATCCAGCAACTGATGCTCGACGCGCTGCATCTCGCGGGCCTGTCGCGGATCCGTCTGGATCTGTGCCACGCCGGCGTGCTCGCGGCGCTGCTCGCGCGCGACGCGCAGGCCGCCGAACGTGGCGAGGCGCTGTACGACGCGCTGTCGGGCAAGGACGTGCCGCTGCTGAACGAACTCACCGACGATCTGGGCGCCGACACGCGCGCGGCGCTGCGTGCGCTGCCGCACCTGTACGGCGACGCGAGCGTGCTCGACGAGGCGCGCGCGCGGCTGCCGGTGCTGCCCGAGATCACGCGCGCGCTCGACGATCTCGCCCAGCTCGCGGCGCAGGCGAAGGGTGTCGAAGTGGCGATCGATCTGGCCGACCTGCGCGGCTATGCGTACCACAGCGGTGCGATGTTTACGGCGTACATCGACGGCGTGCCGAACGCGATCGCGCGCGGCGGTCGTTACGACCACGTGGGCCAGGCGTACGGCCGGGCTCGCCCGGCGACGGGCTTCTCGCTCGATCTGCGCGAACTCGCGCGCATTTCGCCGATCGAGGCGCGCGGCACCGCGATTCTCGCGCCGTGGGCGCAGGACGACGCGCTGCGCGCGGCCGTCGTGGCGCTGCGCGATGCGGGCGAGGTCGTGATCCAGGCATTGCCGGGGCACGATCACGTGCTTGACGAATTTGCCTGCGACCGTTCGCTCGTCGAGCGCAACGGCGCGTGGGTGGTCGAGCCCCGTTAAACAGGCGTTCGCGGGCCGTCGTCCGGCGTGCATATCGTTGAAGCGAAACGGAAAAATTCGGAATCGCCCGCGAACATAGGTAGAATACGTTTTTAACCAGCTAACGAATCAACATGTCTGCCAGCGCAGTGAACGTGACTCCCGGGCGCAATGTCGTCGTCGTGGGAACGCAATGGGGTGATGAAGGCAAGGGCAAGATCGTCGACTGGCTGACGGACCACGCTCAGGGCGTCGTGCGTTTCCAGGGTGGTCACAACGCCGGCCACACCCTCATCATCGGCGGCAAGAAAACCATCTTGCGCCTCATTCCGTCGGGCATCATGCGTGAAGGCGTCGCCTGCTACATCGGCAACGGCGTCGTCCTGTCCCCCGAGGCACTGTTCAAGGAAATCGGCGAGCTGGAAGAGGCTGGCGTGAACGTGCGCGACCGCCTGTTCATTTCCGAAGCAACGACGCTGATCCTGCCGTACCACATCGCGATCGACCAGGCGCGCGAAGCGCGCAAGGGCGCGGGCAAGATCGGTACGACCGGCCGTGGCATCGGCCCCGCGTACGAAGACAAGGTCGGCCGCCGCGCGCTGCGCGTGCAGGACCTGTTCGACGCGAAGACCTTCGCCGATCGCCTGCGTGAAAACCTCGATTTCCACAACTTCGTGCTGACCCAGTACCTGGGCGCCGCAGCCGTCGATTTCCAGGCCACGCTCGACACGATGCTCGGCTATGCCGATCGCCTGAAGCCGATGGTGGCCGACGTGTCGCGCCGCCTGTACGACGCGAACAACGCCGGTCAGAACCTGCTGTTCGAAGGCGCGCAAGGCACGCTGCTCGACATCGACCACGGCACCTATCCGTTCGTCACGTCGAGCAACTGCGTCGCGGGTGCGGCGTCGGCCGGCGCCGGCGTCGGTCCGCAAAAGCTGAACTACATCCTCGGCATCACGAAGGCGTACTGCACGCGTGTCGGTTCGGGTCCGTTCCCGAGCGAACTGTACGATGCGGACAATCCGCAGCGTCAGGACCAGGTCGGCGTCACGCTGGCGAACGTCGGCAAGGAATTCGGCTCGGTTACCGGCCGTCCGCGCCGCACTGGCTGGCTCGACGCAGCCGCGCTGCGCCGCTCGATCCAGATCAACGGCGTGTCGGGCCTGTGCATGACTAAGCTCGACGTGCTCGACGGCCTCGATGAAGTGAAGCTGTGCGTCGGCTACAAGATCGACGGCAAGGACGCCGACATCCTGCCGCGCGGCGCAGCCGACGTGGCGCGCTGCGAGCCGGTGTACGAAACGTTCGCCGGCTGGAAGGAAAGCACCGTCGGCATCAAGACGTGGGACGCACTGCCGGCGAATGCGCAGGCATACCTGACCCGTGTCCAGGAAGTGGCTGGCGTGCCGGTGGACATGGTGTCGACCGGCCCGGACCGAGACGAAACGATCCTGCTCCGCCATCCGTTCAAGGTTTAATTTTCAGAATGACGCAGCAAATCACGATGTCGGCGGCAGACTTGATGACTGATCCGCGCAACGACGACAAGAACCTCTGGGTGGGCTGGGACGAATACCATCGTCTCATCGAACTGCTCGCGCTCCAGGTGCATGCTTCGGGCTGGAAGTTCGACCAGATCCTGTGCCTCGCGCGCGGCGGTCTGCGCGTGGGCGACCAGTTGTCGCGGATCTATGACGTGCCGCTGGCGATCCTCGCAACGAGTTCGTACCGCGAAGCGGCCGGCACCGAGCAGGGCGATCTGGACATCGCGCAGTACATCACGATGACGCGCGGCAACCTCGCGGGCAACGTGCTGCTGGTCGACGATCTGGTCGATTCGGGCGTCACGCTCGCGCGGGTGCAGGAGCACCTGAAGGAACGTTATCCGTCCGTCACGGCCGTGCGTTCGGCTGTGCTCTGGTACAAGGGGTGCTCGAAGGTCAAGCCCGACTATCACACGCAGTATCTGCCGACGAATCCGTGGATTCATCAGCCGTTCGAGGAGTGGGACACGGTTCGTCCGCACAACCTCGAGGCGTGGATCAAGCGCGGTCGCGCGCAGCGCGACGGTTCGGGCGCGTAAGCGGTCGGCCGATCGAAGGAACGCCTTGTACGGCGCCGCTTGCGGCGCCGTTTTTCATTGGCGGACCGGATGGCCGGCACGGCGATCGACATGTGCGGTAGGCAGACGACGCGGCCCCGGCTATGATGGCAACCCTGCCACAGCTCGCGCCCGATTGCATGCGCAGCGTAAGCTCACGTGGTTTCAGGGCAACAGCGCAGGGCAGCGTTTCACGGGGGCGCGAGTAGAATAGCGCTCGTTTTGTCCGAATCGGACCCGATTATTACGCTTCATATGAACGACACGATCCAGGCGACCGACGCGGCCCACGCGAATTCGACACACCAACATTCGATGCGGGCGCTTGCGATAGCAGCCATCGGCGTCGTGTTCGGCGATATCGGCACGAGTCCGCTGTATTCGCTGAAGGAGGCGTTCAGCCCCGCACACGGCATCCCGCTCACCGAAAGCTCGATCCTCGGCGTGATCTCGCTGCTGTTCTGGGCGATCATCCTCGTGGTCGGCATCAAGTACCTGCTGTTCGTGATGCGGGCCGACAACAACGGCGAGGGCGGTGTACTCGCGCTGATGGCGCTGTCGCTGCGGCCGCTCGATTCGAAAACCCGCGTCGCGGGCGCGCTGATGGCGCTTGGGATATTCGGCGCGTGCATGTTCTACGGCGACGCGGTAATCACACCGGCGATCTCCGTGATGTCGGCGGTCGAAGGTCTCGAGATCGCGACACCGCACCTGTCCCATCTCGTGCTGCCGATCACGATCGTGATCCTGATCGCGCTGTTCTGGATCCAGCGTCACGGTACCGCGATGGTCGGCAAGCTGTTCGGCCCGATCATGGTGTTGTGGTTCATCGCGATCGCGGCACTCGGCGTGTATCACATCCTGCGCGTGCCCGGCATCATCGCGGCAATCAACCCGTATTACGCTGCGTCGTTCATGTCGGAGCACCTGCTGCAGGCCTACGTCGTGCTGGGCTCCGTGGTGCTGGTGCTGACCGGTGCGGAAGCACTCTACGCGGACATGGGCCACTTCGGTGCGAAGCCGATCCGTCTGGCCGCGTACGGACTCGTGATGCCGTCGCTCGTGCTGAACTACTTCGGCCAGGGCGCGCTGCTGATCCAGAATCCGAAGGCGATCGAAAACCCGTTCTTCCTGCTTGCGCCTGACTGGGCGCTGTTGCCGCTCGTCGTGCTGTCGACGGTGGCGACCGTGATCGCGTCGCAGGCGGTGATCTCGGGCGCGTATTCGCTGACTTCGCAGGCGATCCAGCTTGGCTACGTGCCGCGCATGAAGGTGCTGCACACGTCCGAACTGGCGATCGGCCAGATCTACGTGCCGGTCGTGAACTGGCTGCTGCTGTTCGTGATCCTCTGCATCGTGGTCGGCTTCAAGAGCTCCGACAACCTCGCGGCCGCGTACGGTATTGCGGTGACCGCAACGATGGTGATCACGACCGTGCTGGCGTGCGTCGTGATGGTGAAGGTGTGGAACTGGAACCGGCTGCTGGTCGGCGCGATCATCGCGGTGTTTCTCGCGATCGACCTCGGCTTCTTCGGCGCGAACCTGCTGAAGGTTGCGCAGGGCGGCTGGCTGCCGCTCGGCATCGGCGCGCTGCTGTTCTTCCTGCTGATGACCTGGTACAAGGGGCGGCACATCGTCAAGGAACGCACGGCGGCCGACGGTATTCCGCTCGAGCCGTTCCTGCAGGGGCTGCTCGCGCATCCGCCGCACCGCGTGTCGGGCACCGCGATCTACCTGACCGGCAACGACAAGCTCGTGCCCGTAAGCCTGCTGCACAACCTGAAGCACAACAAGGTGCTGCACGAGCGGACCATCTTCCTGACGTTCGTCACGCGCGACATCCCTTACGTGCGCGACGACAAGCGCCTGAGTTCGCGCGATGCGAGCGGCGGCCTCTACATCGTCAAGGCCCAGTACGGCTTCAACGAGACGCCGGACGTGAAGGCGGTGCTCGAGGAGTTCGGCCGTACGCACGACATGACGTTCGAGTTGATGGACACGTCGTTCTTCCTCGCGCGCGAGACGGTCGTGCCGACGCATCTGCCGGGCATGTCGATCTGGCGCGAGCGCGTGTTCGCGTGGATGCATCAGAACGCGGCGAAGCCGACCGACTTCTTCTCGATTCCGGCGAACCGCGTCGTCGAACTCGGCACCAAGATCGAGATCTGAGTGCCGCGCGCGGGCCGTTCATGCGGCCCAAGCCGATCCGGCCGCGCGCTCACCGTTCGAGCCATAAAAAAGCCCGCCATCCGGCGGGCTTTTTGTCGTCGGTCGACTACGTTCGTTTGCTCAACGCTTGAGCTTCGCAAATGCCGCGGCCATTGCGCCGGCCGGTTCCGGCTCGCGCGAGCGCTGCGGGCGCGCGCCGCTGCGGCCGGCGTTGCCGCGATCCTGGCCGCCGCGCGGTGCCATGCCGGGTGCGGCCGCTTCGTCGTCGAGGCGCATCGTCAGCGCAATGCGCTGGCGCTTGACGTCGACGTCGATCACCTTGACCTTGACGACCTGACCCGCCTTCACGACTTCGTGCGGATCCTTGATGAACTTCGTCGACATCGCGGACACGTGGACGAGGCCGTCCTGATGCACGCCGATGTCCACGAACGCGCCGAATGCGGCGACGTTCGTCACGACCCCTTCGAGCAGCATGCCGGGCATCAGGTCGGAGACCTTCTCGACCCCGTCGCGGAACGTCGCGGTCTTGAATTCCGGACGCGGGTCGCGACCCGGTTTCTCCAGTTCGGACAGAATGTCGCGCACGGTCGGCAGGCCGAAACGTTCGTCAACGAATTCTGCCGGCGACAGGCCCGCCAACGAGTCGCGGCTGCCGAGCACGTCGTCGATCCGCTTGCTGATCTTCGCGAGGATCCGCTGGACGACCGGATAGGCTTCCGGGTGCACCGACGAGCGATCGAGCGGGTTCTCGCCGCCGTTGATGCGAAGGAAGCCGGCCGCCTGTTCGAAGGTCTTGTCGCCGAGGCGCGGCACCTTGCGCAGATGTTCGCGTGACGGGAACGGGCCGTTCGCGTCGCGGTAGTCGACAATGTTGCGCGCAAGCGTCGCATTCAGGCCCGACACGCGCGCGAGCAGCGCGACCGATGCGGTGTTCGCATCGACGCCAACCGCGTTCACGCAATCCTCGACCACTGCATCGAGCGAACGGGCGAGTTCGCGCTGGTTCACGTCGTGCTGGTACTGGCCGACGCCGATCGCCTTCGGCTCGATCTTCACAAGCTCGGCGAGCGGGTCCTGCAGGCGGCGGGCGATCGACACGGCACCGCGCAGCGACACGTCGAGCTCCGGGAATTCCTTCGCGGCCAGCTCGGACGCCGAATAGACCGACGCGCCGGCTTCCGACACGACGATCTTCTGCAGTCGCAGTTCGGGGTGCTTCGCGATCAGTTCGCTCGCGAGCTTGTCGGTCTCGCGCGACGCGGTGCCGTTGCCGATGCTGATCAGCTCGGCCTGTGTCTGCGCGGCGATGCGTGCGAGCTTCGCGAGCGAGCCGTCCCAGTCGCGGCGTGGCTCGTGCGGGTAGATCGTGTCGGTGGCGAGCAGCTTGCCGGTGCGGTCGACGACAGCGACCTTCACGCCGGTGCGCAGGCCGGGGTCGAGACCGATCACGGCCTTCGGCCCGGCCGGCGCGGCCAGCAGCAGATCCTTCAGGTTGCGTGCGAACACGCGGATCGCTTCGGCTTCGGCCGTTTCACGCAGTTGCGTGAGCAACTCGTTCTCGATGTGCGGCTGCACCTTCACGCGCCAGCACCAGCGGCACACGTCGGACAGCCACTTGTCGGCCGGGCGGCTCTGGTTCGCGATCCCGAAATGGCGCGCGATCATCGCTTCGCCGGGGTGTGGCACTTGCGCATCCAGCTCTTCGCCGAGGCCGAGCTTGACGGTCAGCACGCCGGCGTTGCGGCCGCGGAACAGCGCGAGCGCGCGGTGCGACGGCACGGTCCGGATCGTTTCCGCGTAATCGTAGTAGTCGCGGAACTTCTCGCCTTCCTCGTTTTCCTTGCCTTCGACGACCGCCGACGACACGACGCCCTGGCCATGCAGGTAGTCGCGCAACTTGCCGAGCAGCTCGGCCGTTTCACCGAATTGCTCGGACAGGATGTCGCGCGCGCCGTCGAGCGCGGCCTTCACGTCGGCGACGCCCTTGTCGGCGTCGACGTATGCGGCGGCCTCAGTCTGCGGGTCGAGCAGCGGGTTCGCGAGCAGCGCCTGCGCGAGCGGCTCGAGGCCGGCTTCGCGGGCGATCTGCGCGCGCGTGCGGCGCTTCGGCTTGTACGGCAGATAAAGGTCTTCGAGCACCTGCTTGCTGTCGGCCGCGTCGATCGCGGCGCGCAACTCGTCGGTCAGCTTGCCTTGCTCGTCGATACTCGACAGGATCGACGCGCGGCGATCCTCGAGCTCGCGCAGATACAGGAGGCGTTCCTCGAGCTGGCGCAGCTGCGTGTCGTCCAGGTTGCCGGTCACTTCCTTGCGGTACCGGGCAATGAACGGAACGGTCGAGCCTTCGTCGAGGAGTTGCACGGCCGCCGCGACCTGGCGCGGCTGGACGGACAGTTCGGTGGCGATGCGCTGTACGATCTTGAGTGCTACGGTTTCCGTCATGTCGTGGATGATCTGCCTGCTGAAATCGCGGCGCGGGCCGGCAGACCGCGCGCGGCGGGCTGCGTGACGGGCCCGCCGGACCAGATGCCGCGGGTGAGTGAAGCGGGGCATTTTGCCATAAATGGCGGAGCGTCCAGCCGGGGGTGATAGAATTTGACACATGTCCCGCAGCTTTCCTACGACGTTGCCAACTTCCCGCATTTCTCTCGTCGCGCTCGGCGCAGCGCTTGCCGCGGCTTTGTCCGCGGGGCCTTGCGCCGCGTACGCGCAGGCATCGGGCGCAGTCGCGCCGGACGCCGTTGCAGCCGCGCCCGTTGCGGCTTCCGCCACCCAGGATTTTGACGCCCGTCAAAAAGTGCTCAATCAACGTTCCGCGGAAAACGATTATCGTTATGCGGTGGCGGAGCACGATTGCTACAGCAAGTTCTTCGTCAATCACTGTCTCGGCAATGCGCGCGACCAGATGCGCGAGGAGCGGGCGAGCATTCGCCAGGAGCAACTCGCGCTCGACGACGAGCAGCGCGCGGTCCGTGCGCAGCAGCGTGACCAGCAACAGGCGCTGAAGCAGGCGCAGAATGCGGCGGAAGCGCCGCAGCGGGCGGCGACCGACGCGGCGAACGCGGCTGCGTTCCGCGACAAGCAGGAGCAGAATGCACTGAAGCAGGCGCAGCGCGGCGCGGAAGGGCCGCAGCATGCCGCGAACAAGCAGGCATACGACCAGAAGCAGGCGGACTTCCAGCGCAAGCTCGACCAGGCGCACCAGCAGGCGGCGCAGAAGGCGCAGGAGCGGGCAGACAACGCAGCGCGCTATCAGCAGAAGCAGCAGGAAGCCGCACAGCACAAGGCCGATGTCGAACGGCGTCAGCAGGAAGCGGCCGAGAAGGCCAAGCAGCAGCAACAGCAGGGGCAGTAACGTGTTGGGTTGACCCGGAATCAGTCTCGAGCGTGTCGGCACGCCAGTCGGCGCGCTGCTTCGATGAGGAGGCAAGTATGCAAAACCGTCACACGGAACAGCAGCAGGAATTGCACAACCGTTTGGCTGCATTGCAGGAGCAGCACCAGCAGCTCGCTCGGGAGATCGAGCTGAAAGAAGGGCACTCCGACATCGACGACATCACGCTGCACCGGCTGAAGAAGGAAAAGCTGGCTGCCAAGGACAAAATCATTTTGCTGCAATCGCAGCTGGAACCGGATAAGCGCGCCTGAGCGCGGCCTGGCGAGCGCCGGCGCCGCCCGGGCGCTGGACACAGGAACGCTTGCCTTGAATTCACCGCTTGAAGCCACCCCCGATGCCCGGCGTGACGCGTCGTCCGCCGGGCGCGTTCGTGCGCCCGAAGGCACCTTTGAGCTGAGCCGCAAGCGTGTCGACGAGCTCGACACGATCTTCGGCGAAGGCGGGTTGCTCGCGCGCGCGCTCGACGGATATCACCCGCGCCTGTCGCAGATCGAAATGGCGCGCGCCGTCGCGTCGGCGATGGAGGCGTCCGCGCGCCGGATGCCCGAGCCCGAGATCTTCGAGACCCGCAAGCGGCCGGCACGACGGCTCGGGGACGGCGACAAGGCGGCCGAAGCGGCTGCGCAAGGCGTGGTTGCGGCCGAGTCCGACAGCGACAGCGGCGACAATACGCTGATCGTCGAGGCCGGCACCGGTACGGGCAAGACCTACGCGTATCTGGTGCCCGCGATGCTGTGGGGCGGCAAGGTGATTGTGTCGACCGGCACGAAGCACCTGCAGGACCAGCTCTTTCAGCGCGACATCCCGACGGTGCGCAACGCGCTCGCGGTGCCGGTGACGGTCGCGATGCTCAAGGGTCGCTCGAACTACCTGTGCCATTACTACCTGCAGCGCACGGCCGACAACGGTCGCCTGCCGTCGCGGCAGGACACCGCGTATCTGCAGGAAATCGTCCGTTTCGCGAAAGTCACCAAGAGCGGCGACAAGGCCGAACTCGCGAGCGTGCCGGAGACGGCGCCCGTGTGGTCGATGGTCACGTCGACGCGCGACAATTGCCTCGGCCAGGAGTGCCCGCACTACAAGGAGTGCTTCGTGATGCAGGCACGGCGCGAGGCGCAGCAGGCCGACATCGTCGTCGTCAACCATCACCTGTTCTTCGCGGACATCATGCTGCGCGACACGGGGATGGCCGAACTGCTGCCGAACGCGAACACGGTGATCTTCGACGAAGCACACCAGTTGCCGGAGACCGCGACCCTGTTCTTCGGCGAAACGCTGTCGACCACGCAGATCCTCGAACTCGCGCGCGACACGGTGGCCGAAGGCCTGAGCCATGCGCGCGATGCGGTCGAGTGGGTGAAGCTCGGCGGCGATCTCGAGCGCGCGGCGCGCGACCTGCGCCTCGCGTTTGCGAACGACCAGATCGTGCGCATGTCGCTCGCGCAGCTCGGCGACGATCACCCGATGTTCGGCGCGCTGGACGCGCTCGAGACGGCGCTCGATGCGCTTGCATCGGCGCTGGCGAGCCAGGCGGAGCGGGCGGAATCGCTCGGTGCGTGCCTGCGGCGCGCCCGCGAGCTGCAGGACCTGCTGGCCGGCTGGGTGACACCCTGCGCGGCGGAAGCAGCGGCGAAAGCCGACGCGGCAGCCGGCGACAAGGCCGCCGCTGACGGCGACCTGAACGAGAAGGTGCGTTGGGTCGAAGTGTTCGCGCATACCGTGCAGTTGCACGAAACGCCGCTGTCGGTCGCGCCGATTTTCGCGAAGCAGCGCGCTGGCGTGCCGCGCGCATGGGTTTTTACGTCGGCGACGCTGTCGGTGCGCGGCGACTTCACGCACTACGCGGCGCAGATGGGCCTCAGTTCGCGGCGCTCGATGACGCTCGCGAGCCCGTTCGACTATCAGACGCAGGGCCTGCTGTACGTGCCGCGCAACCTGCCGCAGCCGTCGTCGCCGGCGTTTACCGATGCCGTGTTCGATGCCGCGCTGCCGGCGATCGAGGCGTCGGGCGGCGGCGTGTTCATGCTGTGCACGACGCTGCGTGCGGTCGACCGGATCGCGTCGAAGCTGCGCGACGTGATCGAATCGCGCGGCTGGAATACGCCGCTTCTCGTGCAGGGCGATGCGAGCCGTACCGAGCTGCTCGATCGCTTCCGTTCGTACGGCAATGCGATCCTCGTCGGCAGCCAGAGTTTCTGGGAAGGTGTCGACGTGCGCGGCGACGCGCTGTCGCTCGTCGTGATCGACAAGCTGCCGTTCGCGCCGCCCGACGATCCGGTGCTGGCCGCGCGGCTCGATGCGCTCACCAGGAAGGGCCTGAGCCCGTTCGCGGTTCACCAGTTGCCGCAGGCCGTGATCACGCTGAAGCAGGGCGCGGGGCGCCTGATTCGTGCGGAGACGGATCGCGGCGTGCTGATGATCTGCGATACGCGGCTCGTCGACAAGCCGTACGGCAGGCGGATCTGGCAGAGTCTGCCGCCGTTCAAGCGCACTCGCGAGATCGCGGTCGTGCAGGACTTCTTCGACGAGCATCGCGCGCAAAAGCGCGCATGAGTGCATGCCGCGTGTGCTTGTCCTGCACGCGGTGTCAATAAAAAACCCGGCTTGATGCCGGGTTTTTTATCTGCCGCGGATGTGGCTCAGAACTGCCACCACGACTTCTTCGCGCCGGGGCGCGAATGGCCGGTGATGTACGGGCTGTCCGGGAACGTACCCGCGAGCACGCGCTTCGTGTCATCGGCGAGTTGCGGCTGGTTCAGCTTGCCGTACGACAGGATCATGATGTGCAGCGCGTCCTCGATGGCCGGCGCGCCCTTGTAGTCCTTGATCGCGAGCTGCGCGCGGTTGATCGCCGCCACATAGGCGCCGCGCCGATAGTAGTAGTCGGCCGCGTGTACTTCGTGCGACGCGAGTGCGTTGACGATGTAGCGCATCCGGGCCGCGGCATCGGGTGCGTACTTGCTCTTCGGGTAGCGGTCGACGACGACCTTGAACGCATCGTACGATTCGCGCAGTGCCTGCGGATCGCGCTCGCTCATGTCCTGGCCGGAGAAGCGGCCGAACAGGCCGAGATCGTCGTTGAAGTGGATCATCCCCTTCAGGTAGTACGCATACGGGATGTCCGGATGATCCGGGTGGAGCTGGATGAAGCGGTCGACGGCCTGATCGGCGGCTGCCGCTTCGTTGTCCTTCCAGTTGCAGTACGCGACGTTGATCTGCGCCTGTTGCGCGAAATGGCCGAACGGATCGCGACCTTGCAGCGATTCGAAGTATTTCGCACACTTGCCCCAGTCGCCGCCAGACAGTGCGTCCTGGGCCTCTGAGTATAATTTGTTGTTCGACCAGGTAGCCGTCTCGTCCTGCTTCTGCGGCAAGCCGTGGCAGCCGGCGATGAGGGCCGCGGCCGCTACCGCCGCGGCCCGGGCGGCGACGGTCTTGGCCGTACGTTTGGTCGAATTCATCATGCTCGCATGTCCTAGCTTCAAGTCTCGGTGACCCAGTCTAAATGACCCGTTCAAGTTCGCAGAATGCCCCGCGGGGCAAGCCAAATCGCGAAGATTATAGCCCAAGCGATCGGCCCGCCGACGCTACGTCGGGGGATTCCCCCGATGACGATCTGGCTGCAGGCGCGATGCAGCCGCCTGTCGTGCCTTCCGCGGCGGCCGATGAGGCGCCGCGCATCGTCGAAGTGCCGCTGTCGCTCGCGGGCGAACGACTCGACAAGGCGCTCGCCCAGCTGTTCCCCGAATTTTCCCGCAGCCGCCTGCAGAGCTGGATCGAGGCGCAGCGCGTGCTGGTCGACGGCGCGCCGGCGAAGATCCGCCAGCCGGTGCCGCTCGGCGCGAAGATCGAGCTCGTGCCCGACCTGCTGCCGGAGCAACTGGCGTTTACGCCGGAGCCCGTGCCGCTCGACGTGATCTACGAGGACGATGCGCTCGTCGTCATCAACAAGCCGGCCGGGCTCGTCGTCCATCCGGCCGCCGGCAACTGGAGCGGCACGATCCTCAACGGCCTGCTGCACCGCTACGGCGACGCCGCGGCCGGCCTGCCGCGCGCCGGGATCGTCCACCGGCTCGACAAGGAGACATCGGGCCTGATGGTGGTCGCACGCACGCTCGCCGCGCAGACCGACCTCGTGCGCCAGCTGCAGGCGCGCACGGTGAAGCGCCGTTATTTCGCGCTCGTCTGGGGCCTGATGCCCGAAGACGGCACGATCGACGCGCCGATCGGCCGCGATCCGCGCGAGCGCACGCGGATGGCCGTCGTCACGGGCGCGTCGGGCAAGCCGGCGCGCACGCATTTCCGCACGGTTGACACATGCATGTGGCAACGTCAGCCGGTGTCCGCGATTCAGTGCGATCTCGAAACCGGCCGCACGCATCAGATCCGCGTGCACTGCTCGTACGTCGGGCATCCGCTGCTCGGCGATCCGGTGTACGGACGCGCACGCGGCAAGCGCTCGGTCGCGCCGCTGCCGGACGGATTCGCGCGGCAGGCGCTGCATGCATGGCGGCTCGGCCTCGTGCATCCGGTCACGGGCAGGACGATGCAGTGGCGCTGCCCGTTGCCGGACGACATGAACGCGCTCGTCGCGGCGCTCGGTTTCGGGCAGGGCGATGAGGATTTCGACGATGAAGGCGCCTACGACGATGGCGATTTCGGCGGCGACTACGAGGATCACGACGACGAGTCGTATCCGGATGACGATGACGAGGAATGAGTGCCGATGACGAACCTTGCGCCGTTGACATGGCAGGACTGCGTACGGCCCGACTGGCAGGTGTCGCCGCGCGTGCGCGCGCTGATCACGACGCGCGACGGCGGCGTCAGCGAAGGCCCGTACGGCCGCTGGCAGGATGGTGCCGAACTGCCGGGAGGCATGAATCTCGGCCTGCATACCGGTGACGATCCGGCGCATGTCGCCGCAAACCGCGCGCGCCTGCTGGCGCTGGCGGGGCAGTCGAGCGCGGCATGGCTCGAGCAGGTTCATGGCGCGCAGATCGTGCACGCGGACGAGGTGATCGATGCCGCGCCCGGTGCTGCCGCGCCCGTGCAGGCCGACGCGAGCGTCACGGCTCGCGTGAATGCCGTGTGCGTCGTGATGGTCGCGGATTGCCTGCCGGTGCTGCTGTGCGATGCGCAGGGGCGGGCGGTCGGCGCCGCCCATGCGGGCTGGCGCGGGCTCGCAGCCGGTATCGTCGAGCAGACCGCGGCGCGTGTCGCGGCGCTCGCCGGCGGCGCGACGAATGAACTCCATGCGTACCTCGGGCCGGCGATCGGCCCGCAGGCGTTCGAAGTCGGCTCGGATGTACGCGATGCGTTTCTCGACACGGCTCCGCTGTCGGAGCATGATGACACCCGGCAAGCGTTCGCCGCGATCGACGGCGCACCCGGCAAGTTTCTCGCCGATCTCTACGCGCTTGCGCGCCTGCGCCTCGTTCGCGCGGGCGTCGCGCACATGAGTGGCGGGACCGCCTGCACGGTCGCCGAACACGCTCGTTTCTATTCGTACCGGCGCGACCGTGTGACCGGCCGCATGGCCGCGGCGATCTGGCTGGCCGACTGATCGACTGATTGCGCGCGCTTAATTGCGTCGCGCAATCGCTTTATCTCGATATTGGCGCGGTAATGCGGCGTGGCATGGGCAATCGAATGAATAATCGCGAAGTCAAGTCGGTCAATATGTTTTATGTTTTGCCGGAAGCCTTGTCCTGCTTGTTTCGCGCCGATTATCTCCGTGCAGAAATGTTCAGTGGTTTGACGCCGTGCTTCACATGGGGAAAACGATAATGATAAAAATACCGCACTGCGGCAGAATCTGGAGACGCCTCTCCAGAGCATGACGGCCCGGCTCGCAGCCGGCACGCCGCGCGCGAGCAGGATTTCACGATTGACGCTCACGAATCACCGGTAAGGCAGGTAATGACAGCATCGAAAAATTCGTCGACGTCCGCTCAGGCGGGCACTTCCGCGAGCAGCACCGGATTCGACCAGGCCACCCAGCCGATGCAGCAGATGTTCGAGGCATGGCTGAACGCATGGCGCGGTTTCGCCGATCCGGCGCGTGCCGCCACCGCGGCGAGCACGGCGAACCCGTTCGCCGCATTCCAACTCCCGACATCGCTTCCGTTCCAGATGCCGTCGATGCCCGACCTGGGCAGCCTCGGCGGCATGGCGTCGCCGCTCGCCGGGCTGAAGCTGCCGGTGGCCGCGATTCCGCCCGAACGGCTCCAGAAACTGCAGGCCGACTATGCGCGCGACTGCATGACGCTGATGCAGCAGAGCGTTGCCGCGAAGCTCGAATCGCCGGAGTTGAAGGATCGCCGCTTCAGCGCGGATGCATGGAAGGCTTCGCCCGCGCATGCGTTCGCCGCGGCGTGGTATCTGCTCAACGCGCGTTATCTGCAGGAACTGGCCGACGCGCTCGAGACCGATCCGAAGACGCGCGAGCGCATCCGTTTCTCGGTCCAGCAATGGACGGCCGCGGCCGCGCCGAGCAACTTCCTCGCGCTTAATCCCGATGCACAGAAATCGATTCTCGAGACGCAGGGCGAAAGCCTGCGGCAGGGGATGATGAACCTGCTCGGCGACATGCAGCGCGGCAAGATTTCGCAGACCGACGAATCGCAATTCGTGGTCGGCAAGAACCTCGGGTGTACCGAAGGTGCGGTCGTCTACGAGAACGACCTGATCCAGTTGATCCAGTACACGCCGAAGACGGACAAGGTGTTCGAGCGGCCGCTGCTGATCGTGCCGCCGTGCATCAACAAGTTCTACATCCTCGACCTGCAGCCCGAGAATTCGCTCGTCGCGCACGCACTGTCCAATGGCCATCAGGTGTTCCTCGTGTCGTGGCGCAATGCCGACGCGTCGGTCGCGCACAAGACGTGGGACGACTACATGAACGAAGGGCTGCTCGCGGCGATCGATGCCGTGCAGCAGGTCAGTGGCCGCGAGCAGATCAACACGCTCGGCTTCTGCGTCGGCGGCACGATGCTCGCGACGGCGCTGTCGGTGCTCGCCGCGCGCGGCGAACATCCGGCCGCGTCGATGACGCTGCTGACCGCGATGCTGGACTTCACCGACACCGGCATCCTCGACGTGTTCGTCGACGAGGCGCACGTGCAGATGCGCGAGCAGACCATCGGCGGCAAGAACGGCACGCCGCCGGGGCTGATGCGCGGTGTCGAATTCGCGAATACGTTCTCGTTCCTGCGACCGAACGACCTCGTGTGGAACTACGTGGTCGACAACTACCTGAAGGGCCGCACGCCCGCGCCGTTCGACCTGCTGTACTGGAACAGCGACTCGACGAGCCTGCCCGGCCCGATGTACGCGTGGTACCTGCGCAATACGTACCTCGAGAACAAGCTGCGCGTGCCCGGTGCGCTGACGGTGTGCGGCGAGTCCGTCGACCTGTCGCGCATCGACGTGCCGACCTTCATCTACGGGTCGCGCGAGGATCACATCGTGCCGTGGCAGACCGCCTATGAATCGACGTCGATCCTGACGGGCCCGCTGAAGTTCGTGCTCGGCGCATCGGGTCACATTGCAGGCGTGATCAATCCGCCGGCGAAGAAAAAGCGCAGCTACTGGATCAACGACGGCGAACTGCCCGAATCCGCGGACGACTGGTTTGCCGGGGCGACCGAGCAGCCGGGCAGCTGGTGGACAACCTGGGTCGAATGGCTCGACCAGTACGGCGGCCGCAAGGTCGCGCCGCCCGCGAAGCTTGGTTCGGCGCAGTTCCCGGTGATCGAGCCGGCGCCGGGCCGTTACGTGTTGCAGCGCGATTGACGAAAACCGGACAGCGGCGCACGCTGTCCGGTGCACCGCAGTTTTTTTAACAGGGCCGGTAGCGATGCGCCGTATCGTGCGGGCCTGGAGGAAAGGGAAATGACGGACGTAGTGATCGTATCGGCCGCGCGGACCGCGGTCGGCAAATTCGGCGGCTCGCTCGCGAAGGTTGCGGCACCGGAACTGGGCGCGACGGTGATTCGCGCGGTGCTGGAGCGCTCGGGCGTGAAGCCCGATCAGGTGAGCGAAGTGATCATGGGTCAGGTGCTGACGGCAGGTTCGGGGCAGAACCCGGCGCGCCAGTCGCTGATCAAGGCCGGCCTGCCGAATGCCGTGCCGGGGATGACGATCAACAAGGTGTGCGGCTCGGGCCTGAAGGCCGTGATGCTGGCGGCGAACGCGATCGCGGCGGGCGACGCGGAGATCGTGATCGCAGGCGGCCAGGAAAACATGAGCGCGTCGCCGCACGTGCTGCCGGGCTCGCGAGACGGGTTCCGGATGGGCGACGCGAAGCTGGTCGACACGATGATCGTCGACGGTCTGTGGGACGTGTACAACCAGTACCACATGGGCATCACGGCGGAGAACGTGGCGAAGGAATACGGGATCACGCGCGAAGAGCAGGACGCATTTGCGGCGTTGTCGCAGAACAAGGCGGAAGCCGCGCAGAAGGCCGGTCGTTTCAACGACGAGATCGTGCCGGTGTCGATTCCGCAGCGCAAGGGCGAGCCGCTGCAGTTCGCGACGGACGAATTCGTGCGTCACGGCGTGACGGCGGAATCGCTGTCGGGGCTGAAGCCGGCGTTCTCGAAGGACGGCTCGGTGACGGCGGCGAACGCGTCGGGTCTGAACGACGGCGCGGCAGCGGTGCTGGTGATGTCGGCGCAGAAGGCGGCGGCCCTTGGCCTGACGCCGCTTGCGCGGATCAAGGCGTACGCGAACGCGGGGGTGGATCCGAGCGTGATGGGGATGGGTCCGGTGCCGGCTTCGCGCCGCTGTCTGGAGCGTGCGGGGTGGACGCCGGGCGACCTGGACCTGATGGAAATCAACGAGGCATTCGCGGCGCAGGCGCTGGCGGTGCACAAGCAGATGGGGTGGGACACGTCGAAGGTGAACGTGAACGGCGGAGCGATCGCGATCGGTCACCCGATCGGGGCATCGGGCTGCCGGATCCTGGTGACGCTGCTGCACGAGATGGTCAAGCGCGACGCGAAGCGCGGGCTGGCGTCGCTGTGCATCGGCGGCGGGATGGGCGTCGCACTCGCGGTCGAACGTCCGTAACCGGCCGTTCGTCACCGCCAAACCGATCCGTGCGCCGGCCGATTGCGGCTTCGGCCGGCGCCACGTGAAGTCAGGGGGGCCTCCGGCGGCTCTCAAAACCAAGAAATGGAGTGAGATTTATGTCTCAGCGAATTGCGTACGTAACGGGCGGGATGGGCGGCATCGGCACCAGCATCTGCCAGCGTCTGTCGAAAGACGGCTTCAAGGTGGTCGCGGGTTGCGGCCCGAATTCGCCGCGCCGGGTGAAATGGATCGAGGACCAGAAGGCACTCGGGTACGATTTCATCGCATCGGAAGGCAACGTCGGCGACTGGGAATCGACCAAGGCAGCGTTCGACAAGGTCAAGGCCGAAGTCGGCGAGATCGATGTGCTGGTCAACAACGCGGGCATTACGCGCGACGTCGTGTTCCGCAAGATGACGCACGAAGACTGGACGGCGGTGATCGACACCAACCTGACGAGCCTGTTCAACGTAACGAAGCAGGTGATCGACGGGATGGTCGAGCGCGGCTGGGGTCGGATCATCAACATTTCGTCGGTGAACGGGCAGAAGGGCCAGTTCGGCCAGACGAACTACTCGACCGCGAAAGCTGGCATCCACGGGTTCACGATGTCGCTCGCGCAGGAAGTCGCAACGAAGGGCGTGACGGTCAACACCGTGTCGCCCGGCTATATCGGCACCGACATGGTGAAGGCGATCCGCCCGGACGTGCTCGAGAAGATCGTCGCGACGATTCCCGTGCGGCGTCTCGGCGGCCCGGAGGAAATCGGTTCGATCGTCGCGTGGCTCGCGTCGAACGATTCCGGCTTCGCGACGGGTGCCGATTTCTCGCTGAACGGCGGCCTGCACATGGGCTGAACGTCCGGGCTGCGCAGGCGAAATGGCTGCGCAGTCTGGCGTGTCCGAAGGCCCCCGCCTCCCGGATTCGGGAGGCGGGGATTTGTCACTTGCGCTACGCTGCACACGAAGGCGTTACATGACTACTACAAAGAAAACGGCCGAGCGGCTCATCAAGAAGTATCCGAACCGCCGGCTCTACGATACCGAGACGAGCACGTACATCACGCTGACGGATGTCAAGCAGCTCGTGCTGGAACAGGAGGACTTCAAGGTCGTCGATGCGAAATCCAACGAAGACCTGACGCGCAGCATCCTGCTGCAGATCATCCTCGAGGAAGAAAGTGGCGGCGTGCCGATGTTCTCGTCGTCGATGCTGTCGCAGATCATCCGTTTCTACGGTCATGCGATGCAGGGCATGATGGGCACGTACCTGGAGAAGAACATCCAGGCATTCATCGACATCCAGAACAAGCTCGCGGATCAATCGAAGAACCTCTACGAAGGTAACGCGATGAATCCGGAAGTCTGGTCGCAGTTCATGAACATGCAGGCGCCGATGATGCAAGGGATGATGACGAGCTACATCGAGCAGTCGAAGAACATGTTCGTGCAGATGCAGGAGCAGATGCAGAACCAGGCGAAATCGATGTTCAGCACGTTCCCGTTCAAGCAACCGGGCACGCCGGAGCCGGAGAAGAAGTAACGTATTTGCGGCGGGCCGGCCGCGGGTCGGTCGGCGCCGCGACGTGCGGCGGTGCGAGGCAACCGATCGCGTGCTTGGGCACGATGATGGTCGGTGGCCGGCTGCCGCAGGATGCCGCCGACGGTCGTTTCTGATCGTCGGCACCGAATGCCCGTGCCTTCGCGTGAGGCGGGCAAGACCGTTGCCCGGTCGAGCGAATTCCAGACAGTCAGTCCAGCCGAACCTGCGCGTGGTGTGTCCGGTTGCGCGTGTTCGCGCGCGTACCGGCCGCGATTACGTTTCGTGTCCGTACAACGCGCAACGCGCGAGGCCGGCGTGGTACGCCGGTTTCCCTCACTCAGAGTGCCGGATCGAAATCCTGGTGATCGTCCGCAGGCGGGAGGTCAAGCACGAGCTTCACCGCGCTGTAGTTCGCCTTCAGCGAAAACACGCGACCGATCACGAGAAACGTCTGCCGCGAATTCTCGAGTTCGACGAAGTCGCCGGGTTGCGGCACATGCGCGCCCTGGTCATACGAAAAGCTGGTGCTGGTTTGCTCGCCGATGGTTTCGGCGGCGTGCTCGGTGAATTCGATCGTGATGTGGGTGGTCATGCGAGCCCCGTTGGGTGTGAATAGAGCGGATGCCGAGATTTTCGCATGCCGGCGGGGCAGTTCCAGGGCGATTCTTGCCTGGTTTCTCGCGGCGCGGCGCGCGTCTGCCGTGTCGGCCGACCCGTTGTGCCGCATGGAAAGGGCCGGATCGCTTTTCTCTGTCCGCCCGGCGCGCCCGCAAGAGCCGCACGTCGGCGTCGCGATCCGCCGCGTGCCAACCGCCGGTTTTGCCTCGCTGACCCATAAATAGCTGTAAACTCACGCTTTTGCCGCCACGCCCCCACATTCCAGATGTCCCAGTCCCCCAAAGTAGGCTTCGTTTCCCTCGGGTGCCCGAAGGCGCTCGTCGACTCCGAACAAATCATTACCCAGTTGCGCGCCGAAGGTTATGAAATCTCCGGCACGTACGACGGCGCCGACCTCGTCGTCGTCAACACCTGCGGCTTCATCGACGAAGCCGTGCAGGAGAGTCTCGACGCGATCGGCGAAGCGCTGACCGAAAACGGCAAGGTGATCGTCACCGGCTGCCTGGGTGCGAAGTCGAGCGCCAGCGGCTCGAACCTCATCGAGGAAGTCCACCCGAAGGTGCTCGCCGTTACCGGCCCGCACGCGGTGGGCGAAGTGATGCAGGCCGTGCATTCGCATCTGCCGAAGCCGCACGACCCGTTCGTCGACCTGGTGCCGCCCGCCGGCATCAAGCTCACGCCGCGCCACTACGCGTACCTGAAGATCTCCGAAGGCTGCAACCACCGCTGCACGTTCTGCATCATCCCGTCGATGCGCGGCGACCTCGTGTCGCGTCCGGTCGCCGAAGTGATGCTCGAGGCCGAGAACCTGTTCAAGTCGGGCGTGAAGGAACTGCTCGTGATCTCGCAGGACACGAGCGCGTACGGCGTCGACGTGAAATATCGCACGGGCTTCTGGAACGGCAAGCCGATCAAGACGCGCATGACCGACCTGGTCGCCGCGCTCGGCGAACTGGCCGCGCAATACGGTGCCTGGGTGCGCCTGCACTACGTGTATCCGTATCCGAGCGTCGACGAAGTGATTCCGCTGATGGCCGAAGGTCCGTTCAAGGGCCATGTGCTTCCGTATCTCGACGTGCCGTTCCAGCACGCGCATCCGGAAGTGCTCAAGCGCATGAAGCGCCCGGCGAACGCCGAGAAGGTGCTCGAACGCGTGCAGAAGTGGCGCGAGATCTGCCCGGACCTGACGATCCGCAGCACGTTCATCGCGGGCTTCCCCGGCGAGACGGAAGAGCAGTTCGAAACGCTGCTGGACTTCATCCGCGAGGCGGACCTCGACCGCGTCGGCTGCTTCGCGTATTCGCCGGTCGAAGGCGCGACCGCGAACGAACTGGACGGCGCGCTGCCGGACGAGGTTCGCGAGGAACGTCGCGCGCGCTTCATGGAAGTGGCCGAGGAAGTGTCGGCTCAGCGCATGCAGCGCAAGGTCGGCAAGACGCTCAAGGTGCTGATCGACGAAGTCAGCGCGGAAGGCGGGATCGGCCGCACGGCGGCGGATGCGCCGGAGATCGACGGCGTCGTCTATGTGGAGCCGGCGACGAAGGCGTCGAAGCGCTACAAGGTCGGCGATTTCGTGTCGGTGAAGATCACGGGCGCAGACGGCCATGATCTGTGGGGCGAGGTTTAAGCGATGACCGCAGTGTTTCCGCAGATCCTCGCGCTCGGCGAGGCGATGATCGAATTCAACCAGTCGCAGCCGGGTCGTCCGGAGTTCCTGCAGGGCTTCGGCGGCGACACGTCGAACTTCTGTATCGCCGCAGCGCGCCAGGGCGCGTCGACAGGCTTCGTGTCGGCGATCGGCGACGATCCGTTCGGCCGGCTGCTGGCCGACATGTGGGCGTCGGAACGCGTCGACACGACGTACGTGCGGATCGACCGCACGGCGCCGACCGGCGTGTATTTCGTCACGCACGGGGCTGACGGCCATCAGTTCGACTATCTGCGCGCGGGTTCCGCGGCGAGCCGCTATGCGGTGGCCGACCTGCCGCTCGACGCGCTGGCCGCGGCGAAAGCCGTGCACCTGTCCGGCATCAGTCTCGCGATCAGCACGGCCGCGTGCGATGCCGCGTTCGCCGCGATCGACCATGCGCGCCGCAACGGCGCGCAGGTCAGCTTCGATACGAACCTGCGCCTGAAGCTGTGGCCGCTGCCGCGCGCCCGCGCGGTGATGCGCGAGGCGCTGCGCCAGACGGACATCTGTCTGCCGAGCTGGGACGACGTCACGGCGCTCACCGGCGCGAACGATCGCGACGCGATCGTCGACGCGATGCTCGAACACGGGCCGCAGGTCGTCGCACTGAAACTCGGCAGGGAAGGCGCGTACGTCGCGACGCCGCACGAGCGACGCGTCGTGCCGGGCTTCGCGGTGGAAGCCATCGATGCGACGGGCGCCGGCGACTGCTTCGGCGGCGCGTTCGTCGCGCGGATCGTCGCGGGCGACGATCCGTTCGCGGCCGCGCACTATGCGAACGCGGCGGCGGCGCTGTCGACGACGGGCTACGGCGCGGTCGCGCCGATTCCGCACCGCGATGCGGTGGAACGCCTGATGCAGGGCTGACGCGGGTTACGCACGCTGGTCGCGGCCGCGCACGATCGGTTCATTCGAACGACGTGAAGTGGCGGCGGGCAGGGTGCGTACCGCGGTCGCTGTGCGTTCGCGACGATGTGTATCGGCGACGCGCGGTCACGGTCGATCGCCGCAGTCGGCGAGCGAATCTGAAGCAAGGAGCAATACAAGGTGGGTCGATATTCGGAATGGCCGCGAGCGCTCGTGCTCGCCGGCGCGCTGGCAGCGGGCTTCGCGATGCCGGGCGTGGCCGCGGCGCAGGTTGCCGCATCGGGTGTGCAGCAGGATGAACCGGTGCCTGCTCGGCCGCTGCGGCCGAATCCGGAATTCGCCCGGCTGCCGCGCTACGAGGGCACGCTTGGCGATCGGCCGATCGTCGTGCATCTCGGTCCGAAGACGGACGAAGAAGGCGTGCATGGCGAATACCAGTTCACGGATACCGGCGAGGTGATCCTGCTCGCGGGCGATCGCGATGGCGATACACTCGAGATCGAAGAATCGAACGACGGCACGAACATCACGGGCGTGTGGATCGGCCGCTTCGATTCGACCGGCGCCCTGAAAGCCGACCGGATGAATTCCGACGAATCGGATCCGCAGCCCGTCGTGCTGCATCCCACGCCGGCCAGGCGCGCGGCGCTGCAGGTCCGCAACGGTCGCGTGCAGGAGATCGAGACGGTCGGCGGCGTCGTCAACCTGCGCACCGACGACTGAGAACGCCCGAGCGCGCGCTGGCTCGGCGCGTGCGGCGCGCATTGTACCGGGCCAAGCGCGCCGATTTTGGCTAACCTAGCAGGATATTCCGCAACCGAACGGCCTTGTGCCCGCCCTCTGCCATGACTGCATCCACTTCGAAGCGCGCACTGCAAACCCGCATCGTTCAACCCGACGACGTCATCCCGGAAGGCTTCCGCTCGTTCGTGCCGCCGGTTGCGCGCGCGTCGACGGTCGTGTTCCCCGATCTCGCGACGATGCGCGCGCTGGTCTGGCACAACGACAACCAGTGGCGCTACGGGCTGCATGCGACCCCGACGTCGCTCGCGCTCGCGCAGCGGCTGGCCGAGATCGAAGGCGGCACGCACGCGCTGCTGCAGCCGTCGGGTCTCGCGGCGATCATGAACGTCTATTTCGGGATCGTGAAGGCGGGCGACGATGTGCTGATCCCGCACAACATCTACGGACCGAATGCCGATTTCGGCAACTGGCTCGCGAAGGACTTCGGCATTACCGCGCGTTTCTACGATCCGCTCGTGGGTGCGGGTATCGCCGACCTGATCCGGCCGAACACGCGGCTGATCTGGATCGAGGCGCCAGGCTCCGTGACGATGGAAGTGCCCGACGTGCGCGCGATTACGGCGGTCGCACAGGCGCGCGGCATCGTCACCGCGATCGACAATACGTATTCGGCCGGGCTCGCGTTCAAACCGTTCGAGCACGGCGTCGACATCTCGGTGCAGGCGCTGACCAAGTATCAGTCGGGCGGCAGCGACGTGCTGATGGGCTCGACGATCACCGCGAACGCGGAACTGCATGGGCAACTGAAACTCGCGCGGATGCGCTGCGGGATCGGTGTGTCGGTTGACGACTGCTCGCTCGTGATGCGCAGCCTGCCGAGCATGCAGGTGCGTTTCGACGCGCACAGCAAGAGCGCGCTCGCGCTCGCGCAGTGGCTGAAGGCACGGCCGGAAATTGCGGCCGTGCTGCATCCGCAACTGCCGGACTGCCCGGGGCATGAAGCGTTCGTGCGCGACTTCACGGGCGCGGGCGGGCTATTCTCGGTGGTGTTCGACGAACGCTACAGTGCCGAGCAGATCGACCGTTTCGTCGAGGCGCTCGAGCTGTTCGCGATCGGTTGGAGCTGGGGCGGCGCATGCAGTCTCGCGATGCCGTACGACGTCGCGTCGATGCGCGCGGACTGGCCGCATCGCGGCACGCTGGTGCGCTTCTACGTCGGTCTCGAGGACGAATCCGACCTGCGCGCGGACATCGAACGCGCGCTGCAGGCCACGCTCGACCGATAATCGCGGCAGAAAAACGAAACGCCGGCGCGATGCAACGTCGCGCCGGCGTTTCGCATTGGCGGCTCGCGCGGATCAGAACAGCCGCAGCAGCCCGTCGAGACCGACGTGGTCGAACGCGACGGTGGCCGCATCGCGCACGACCGGCTTCGCGTGGAAGGCGACCGACAGCCCGGCTTCGGCCATCATCTTCAGATCGTTCGACCCGTCGCCCATCGCGATCGCGCGGCTTGGCGCGATGCCGAGCGACGCGCACGTATCGCGCAGCATGCGCGCCTTCACGTCCGCGTTGACGATCTCGCCGAGCACCTTGCCGGTCAGCTTGCCGTCGACGATCTCGAGCGTGTTCGCGTGCGCGTAGTCGAGGCCGAGGCGTGCCTTCAGACGCTCGGTGAAGAACGTGAAGCCGCCCGACACGAGCAGGGTCTTCAGGCCCGCGGCCTTTACGCCGGCGAGCATCGTCTCGGCACCCGGTGACAGTTGCAGCCGTTCCTCGTACACGCGTTCGAGCGCCTGCGCGTCGAGGCCGGCGAGCAGCGCGACGCGGCGCGTCAGGCTTTCGTTGAAGTCGCGGATCTCGCCGCGCATCGATGCTTCGGTGATTTCGGCGACTTGCGTCTTCAGCCCGCAGAAGTCGGCGATCTCGTCGATGCATTCGATCGTGATCAGCGTCGAATCCATGTCCATCACGACGAGCCCGAAGTCGCCGAGCGCGCGGCCGGCGTCGACGAAGCCGAAGTCGAGTGCATGCGTGCCGCAGTACGCGTCGATGTCGAGGCGCTGCGCCGGATGTGCGTTTTCGATGCGCAGCGCGTGATCGTCGGTCTGCACGATGCGGGTGCCGCGCGACAGCGCGAGCAGCGGTTTGTGATGCGCGTCCGACAGCGGCGCGAGACTCTGGATGACGAGGTTCTGGGTCATGACGGAATGATTGGAAGCGAATGAAACGCGTGCGTGGCCGGCGTGCGGCCACCTGCGAGCGCGGGGCCCCGTTCGGCTGCGGGCCGCGGCGTCGCGAACGCGCCATTGTAGCCGGTTGGTATCCAGTCGCGATCGGATCGCTGGCGGATGCGGCCGTGAGTGGCGCCGGAAGCCGCTCCCCGTGGGATTTGCCGGGCGCGGGCGCTTACCGTTCGCCCGCGCGATCCCAGTAAGGCGGATCGCCGAAGTGATCGGCGAGAAACGAGATGAAGGCGAGCGTCTTCAGCGGCACGTGCGCGCGGCTCGGATAGACGGCCCAGATCGCGATGTCGTTCGCGAACGGATAGTCGTCGAGCACGGTGACGAGCGCGCCGCTCGCGAGCAGCGGACCGACATCCCAGGTCGACTTGATCGCAATGCCGAAGCCGTCGACGAGCGCTTCGCGGATCGCCTCGCCGTTGCTCGCGACGAGCCGGCCGCCGACCCGCACGGTGAGCGGGCCTTGCGGCGTCGCGAACGACCAGTCGCGCTGATCGCCGAGGATCACGCATTCGTGCTGCGTGAGGTCGGCCGGATGGCGCGGCGCGCCGCGTTCGGCGAGATACGCGGGCGAGCAGCACAGCACGCGCCGGTTCGCCGCGAGCTTGCGCGCGACGAGCGTCGAATCCTTCAGCGCGCCGAGGCGGATCGCGACGTCGTAGCCGTCGTCGACGAGGTCGACGATCTCGTCGGACAGCCGCAGGTCGAGCGACACGGACGGGTAGCGGCGCAAGAACGCAGGAATTACCGGCGCGACGTGCTGGCGGCCGAACGACGACGACATCGACACCTTCAGCCGCCCATACGGCTCGCTGCGGCCGTGCCCGACCGACGCGCGCGCGGCGTCGGCGGCCGACAGCAGCGCTTCGGCGCGCGCCATGAAGACTTCGCCATCCTGCGTGAGGCTGATGCGGCGCGTGGTGCGGTGCAGCAGCCGCGCGCCGAGCTGGCGCTCCAGTTGTGCAATGCGCGCGCTCGCGACGGCGGCCGATACGCCGAACTCGCGCCCGGCCGCGGTCACGTTCGCGAGCAATGCGGCGCGCACGAACAGGCCGACATCGAGCAGGTCGAGCGGCTTGTCGGAGGCGGGCACCGGATCGGATCTCATTATTCGGAAATTCCTGAAAATGTTTCAGGAAATATAGCGGTTTTCTGAAATGATCGGGCGGCCTACGATGGGATCCATGGGGCTGCTTTGCGGCCCGACCGATTTCCGTGAACCCTGAAGGAGTGTCGTGATGAAAGCCGTTGGACTGACCCGTTACCTGCCGATCGACGACCCGCAGGCGCTGCTCGACGTGGAGGTGCCGCAACCGGTGCCGGGCCCGCGCGACCTGCTGGTGAAGGTCGAGGCGATTTCCGTGAACCCGGTGGACACCAAGGTGCGCGCGCCGAAGCCGCAGGTCGAGGAAATGCCGCGCGTGCTCGGCTGGGATGCGGCCGGCACGGTCGTCGCGGTCGGCGCCGAGGTCACGCTGTTCCGGCCGGGCGACGCGGTGTTCTATGCGGGCAGCATCACGCGGCCCGGAGCGAACAGCGAATTTCACGCGGTCGACGAGCGCATCGCCGCACTCAAGCCGCGCACGCTCGATTTCGCTGCCGCTGCCGCGTTGCCGCTTACCGCGCTGACTGCCTGGGAGGCGTTGTTCGACCGGTTGCGCGTGTCGCCGCAGGGCGCGGACGCCGGCAAGTCGGTGCTGATCATCGGCGGCGCGGGCGGGGTGGGCTCGATCGCGATCCAGCTCGCGAAGACGCTCGGCAAGTTGCACGTGATCGCGACGGCATCGCGGCCAGCGTCGGCCGAATGGGTGCGCTCGCTCGGTGCGGACGACGTGGTCGATCATTTCGGCGACCTGCCGGCCCAACTGCGCGAAATCGGCCGCCCGAACGTCGACTACGTGCTGATCTTCAACGACACGGATCGCCATTTCCCTGCCGCCGCGGAAGTCATCCGGCCGCAGGGCGGCATTTGCACGATCGTCGAGAACGAGAAGCCGGTTCCGGTCGAACAACTGAAGGCGAAGAGTGCAGCGTTTCACTGGGAGTTCATGTTCACGCGCGCGATGTTCGAGACGCCGGACATGATCGAGCAGCATCGGATCCTGAGCGAGGTGGCCCGGCTCGTCGACGGCGGGACGCTGCGCACGACGCTCGGCGCTCAGCTCGGCACGATCAACGCAGCGAACGTGCGGCATGCGCACCAGTTGCTCGAAGCCGGGCGCGCGATCGGCAAGCTCGTGCTGAGCGGCTTCTGAGCGGCTCCGGGGCCGGGCATCACGGGTACGGGATGCCGCGTCGCGAACGCAAGCGGGGTAACACCCGATGCGTTTGCGGCGCATTGCCTGCCGCTTGGCGGTAGACTGACAACGCGTCATGCATCGAAAACCGCGCGGCGCGCGCGTGCCGCCGCATTACAAGGAGGTCAGCATGAGCCAACGCAGCTTGTCGGTCGCCGTATCGTGGTCGGCCGTATTCGCGGCGGCGTGCGTCAGCGCGAGCGTATTCGCGGCGCCGCCGGTCAAGGGCAGCCTGAAGGGCGGAGGGACAGGGCAGCTCGAATACACCGTCAAGGTCGATTCGAAGACCTTCGGCAACACGCAGGAGACGCGCAAGATCCGCTCGGGCGAAACGGACGACTTCAACTGGAAGTCGGTGCCGCCGAGCGGCGCGGTCGCGATGCCGAACGGCTGCCCGAACGCCGACAATCTGCCGCGCGACGAGAATGGCGCGATGGTCCGCCAGACCCAGATCCGGCTCGCGCCGTCGGTCGACGCGAAGGGCATCGCGAACGTGCAGATGAGCTTCCAGGCCGCTGCGCCGAAAGGCACGCGCAACGTGAGCGTCGGCGGCAAGTCGCTGCAGTGCCCGGACGCCATATCGGTGAGCCAGGTCAAGTGGATATCGATTCCGACCAATGGCGGTTCGAAGTCCGTCACGATGAGCGACGGCACGAAGGTGACGGTGTCGATCAAGCACTGAGCCGTGTGCGCGGCCGGTGAATCGTCCGGTGCGCGCGCAACCAAAATCGGCATCCGGATTCGCGCGATCTCGGCGTGGCGGCGCGCGAGCATTTCGTGTCGCGCGTCGTCGCTGCCTTCGTCGCGCCTTTCATGTGATTCACGTGACGTCATGCGGATGCCACGCTATTCTCGTCGGCATCCTTCATCTTTCCCGAACGTCGTCCCGATGAAACATCGCATGCGCGTACTGCTGTCGGCTGTTGCGTTCGTCGCCGCACATGCACAGGCGGCCGACGATTGCAGCTTCGTGAAAAAAGTCGAGCTGCCGTCGCGCCAGCAGACGGCCGTCGTATCGAGCGGTGCACTCGAACCATGCTCGGCCGGCAGCTATGCGGTGCGCGTGTATTCGACCGCGCATGCCGCACCGGGCTTCGATATCGACGACTACGTAACCGGTGTGCTGCATGCGCGCGATGGTACGGTCGCCGACGCGTTCACGGCCGATCTCGGGGTGCGCGCGCCGCAAGCGCTCGTCGTCACGACGCGCTCGGCCGGCAGCGGCGGCTACGTGAGCGCGCAGGCCTATGTGACGACGCCGCGCGCGGTGCGGCTCGTTGCGTCGGTCGACGGACTCGCGCCCGATGCGGACGTCACGGCCGCGCTGCGACAGGCCATCGGCAAGCGCCGCGCGGCGCACTGAGCGCCCACCGCGCGAAGACCGCGCGTGTCAATGCGCGCGTTCTTCGAGCCGCGATGCGAGAAAGCGATGATCGGCCGAGAACAGCCGGCGATATGTCATCAGGACCGCACCGACCGTGCCGAGCGCGGATGCCGCGGCGATCAGGAACATGATCACGATCTGGTAGCGCACGGCCTGCAGCGGCGACTGGCCCGCCAGCACCTGGCCCGTCATCATCCCCGGCAGGCTTACGACGCCGACGACGGCCATCTGGTTGAGCGTCGGCAGCATGCCGGCACGCACGGCCTGGCGTGCCGCGTCCTGTGCGGCCTCCCAGCGCGTCGCGCCGAGCGCGAGCACGGTCTCGACGCGGTCGCGCCGTGCGGTCAATTCCTCCATCATCCGCTCGACGCCGAGCGACACGCCCGTGAGCGTATTGCCGAGGATCATCCCGAGGATCGGGATCGCATATTGCGGCGCGTACCACGGATGAATGCGGATCACGACGAACAGGCCGATCGCCGCCACGAACCAGCTGCTGAACCAGATCGACACGATGCTGTCGGCGCGCTGCCCGCGATACGTGTGCTTGCCGCGCCCGGCGCCTGCGAAGCCGGCGATCAGCGTCATCAATGCCGTGAGCGGCAGCACGACGGTCCAGTGCGGATGGCCGAACACCCAGCCGAGCACGTAGCCGATGGCGAGCAACTGCACGACGGTTCGCACGGCCGCGAGTGCGAGCTTGCGGCCGAGCCCGAGCGACAGTGCGGCCGAGAGTGTGCCGTTGACCGCGACGAGTGCGGCGGCGATGCCGACGTCGACGAGACTGAGATCCTGCAGTGCCGGGCTCATTGCGTGGCCTCCTTCGGGTCCGTGGCGTGCAGCACGCCGGCCTGCATCATGAGCCGTGTCGCGGCGATGCGTGCGGCCTGTGCCGGATCGTGCGAGATCCACATGTATGCGCGTGCATCGGGCGCCGCATCGAACCACGCGCCGACGAGCGCCTCGATCGCGCGCGTCGAATCGGGATCGAGCGCCGACGTCGGTTCGTCCAGCAGCAGCACGTCGGGATCGAGTTGCAGCACGCGCAGCAGCGCGGCGATCTGCGCTTCGCCGCCCGACAGTTCGCTTGCGCGCTTGTCGAGGAAGTCGGCGCCGCGGCCGGCACGCACGGCGAGCGATTCGACGCGCGCGCGATCGAACGCGACGTCGCGATAGATCGCGAGCGAATACGGGTAGCGCAATTGCGCTTCGACGGTGCCGTCCATTTGCGCGGGGCGCTGACGCACGTACGCGACGCTGCGCCGGTAGCGCGGAATCGCGCTGCGCCGGATCCGCTCACCGCGCCACAGAATGTGTCCGCCATCGAGCGGATCGAGCAACGCGAGCGCGCGCAGCAGCACGCTCTTGCCCGATCCCGACGGCCCCGTGATAGCAATTCGCGATCCCGCCGCGAGACTGAAGTCGGTCGGGGCGAGCAGCGTCCTGCCGCTGCTGGTGTCGCGGCGCGTGATGTGCCGCGCATCGATGAGACCGGTCGGGGCTGTCATGTCAAAAGTGAAAAAAAGCGTTAATGGCGCCGAAGTGTGTCCGCAGCGTGCGTCATAATACCGATTGAAAAGCCGCCGGTGTCGTGCGCCGTTCATTCACGCAAGCGGCCCGACATGGCGCAAAACCCGGCAGAACAACAACGGACCCGCCATGACGCTAACCCGAGCCATCGGTAAATCGGCTGCATGGATCGTCGGAATTGTCGCAATCGTCATTGCTGCAGCCGGCATCTTTCTCTTCACGTTCGACTGGAACCGCGCGAAGCCGTGGATTAACGAACGGGTGACGGCTGCACTCGGCCGTCCATTCGCGATCAACGGCGACATCAAGGTCGGCTGGCGTCGCCCGTCGGGCGAGAGCGGCTGGCGCGCGTGGGTGCCCTGGCCGAGCTTCTCGGCCACGCAGCTCGAGATCGGCAATCCCGATTGGGCGAAGGCGCCGAAGTTCGTCACGCTCGACGCCGCGCATTTCGACCTGGCAATCCTGCCGCTGTTCGCCCACGAGATCGTCATTCCGTCGATCGACATCGTCAATCCCGCGGTCGACCTCGAACGGCTCGCCGACGGTCGCAATACGTGGACCTTCCAGTTCCAGCAATCGTCGCAGCCATCGCCGTGGAAGGTGCGGCTCGACAGCTTCGGTTTCGCGAAAGGGACCGTCGCGTATCGCGATGCGATCACCAAGGCCGATCTCACGGTTGCGATCGATACGCTCGGCCAGCCGATTCCGCTTGGCGACGTGCTAAAGGAGCAGGAGCAGACTTCGCGTGCGGCATCGGCCCAGCGTGTCGGCAAGCGCGGTGCCGCGCAACTGAGCGCGAAGGCGAATGCCCAGGCCGCGTCGAGCGCGTCGGCGGCGGAGGCCGCGAGTGCGTCGTCGTCGGATGCCGCTTCGGCTGCCGCGACTGGTTCGGGTTCCTCCGTATCGACGGTCGCATCGGCCTCCGGTGCAAGCGGCGCCAGTGGTGCTGCCGCTGCAGCGCCGTCCGGGCCGACGTATGCGTTCGGGCTCAAGGTCGACGGCCGCTACAAGAACGTGCCGATCAACGGCACCGGCAAGCTGGGCGGCGTGCTCGCGATCGAGAACGCGACGCAACCGTTCCCGTTGCAGGCCGATGTGAAGGCCGGCGATACGCGGCTCGCGATCGTCGGCACGCTGACCGATCCGATGCATCTCGCGGCGATCGACCTGCGACTGTGGCTGCAGGGCACGTCGATGTCGCACCTGTACCAGCTTACCGGCATCACGCTGCCCGATACGCCGCCGTATGCGACCGAAGGGCGCCTGATCGGCAACTTCAAGCCGCACGCGAGCACGTTCCGCTACGAGAACTTCAACGGCCGCGTCGGCGGCAGCGATCTTGGCGGCACGCTCGCCTACGCACAGGGCGAACCGCGGCCGAAGCTGTCGGGCGAGCTCGTATCGAACCTGCTGCAGTTCTCCGATCTCGCGCCGGTGATCGGCGCGGACACCGCCGCGAGCAAGGCCAAGCGCGGCGACACGACGCGCCAGCCGCCGGGGCGCGTGCTGCCGGTCGAGACGTTCCGTACCGACCGCTGGCGCGCGCTCGACGCGGACGTGAAGTTCACCGGCCGCAAGCTGATCAAGAGCGCGAACCTGCCGATCACGAACCTGTACACGCACATCGTGCTGCAGGACGGCGTGCTGTCGCTCGAGCCGCTGCAGTTCGGCGTCGCGGGCGGCACCCTCGCGACGACCGCGCATCTCGACGGCAGCGGCACGCCGCTGAAGGGCCGTTTCACGGTGGCTGCACGGCACCTGAAGCTCAAGCAACTGTTCCCGACGCAGAAGGTGATGCAGTCTGCGCTCGGCGAGATCAACGGCGACGCGTCGCTGTCGGCCACCGGCAACTCGCCGGCCGCGCTCGCCGCGACCTCGAATGGCGAGGTGAAGGCGCTCGTTACGGACGGCCGCATCAGCCGCCTGCTGATGGAGGCGGCGGGGCTGAACGTCGCGAACGTCGTCTACGAGAAGCTGTTCGGCAACCGCGACGTGAACATCAATTGCGCGGCGATCGATTTCACCGCGACCAACGGCATTCTCGATCCGAAAGTATTCGCGCTCGACACCGACGACGCGCTGATCAACGTCGACGGGCCGATCAGCCTGCGCGACGAATCGCTCGATCTGAAGATCCACCCGCATACGAAGGGTTTCCGGATCTTCTCGCTGCGCTCGCCGCTGTACGCGAAGGGCACGTTCAAGAATCCGAACGTCGGCGTCGACGCGGGCGCGCTCGCGCTGCGTGCCGGCGCGATGATCGGCCTCGGCCTGATCAACCCGTTCGCAGCACTGATTCCGCTGATCGCGCCGAGCAACAACAAGGATGTGCCGTGCTCGCAGTTGTTCGGGCAGATGAAGGAGAAGGCCGCGCAGAAGCAGGCGGCGAAGGCCGGGAAGTGAGGGGCGAGGGCGCCGGCCGGCTGCTGATGTCGGTTGCCGGCGCGCGTCCATTTCAGAGGTCAGCGCGCCGTCGTCATCGAGATTAAAGGGGTCTGGTTGCGCGATATGGCCTTCCGAGCGCCGAGGCGACTGCCCGCAATTCACAGTCGGGCTGAGGGGCGAGCGTGACCGCCGCCAGCGACCGTCGAAAGGCCCGCGTCCCGCCGTATTCACGGGGTGCCGGGCCGCGCGGAAACACCTCGTCACCGGCTGTCGTAGCGGTGCGGTCGGCAGTTTCTCCGACACCTGCTAAAATACACGGTTTTCCGTCGATTTCTCTCTTACGGGACCTGCCGTGCTTTCTACTGCCAACATCACGATGCAATTCGGGCCGAAGCCCTTGTTCGAGAATATCTCGGTCAAATTCGGCGAGGGCAACCGCTATGGTCTGATCGGCGCGAACGGCTGTGGCAAGTCGACCTTCATGAAGATCCTCGGCGGCGACCTCGAGCCGAGCGGCGGCAACGTCGCGCTCGAGCCGAACGTGCGCCTGGGCAAGCTGCGCCAGGACCAGTTCGCGTATGAAGACGTGCGCGTGCTCGACGTCGTAATGATGGGCCACACTGAAATGTGGGCCGCGATGACCGAGCGCGACGCGATTTACGCGAACCCGGAAGCCACTGACGACGACTACATGCACGCAGCCGAACTCGAAGGCAAGTTTGCGGAATACGGCGGCTATGACGCCGAGGCGCGCGCGGGCGCGCTGCTGCTCGGCATCGGCATCGAGGAGAAGTTCCACAACGGCACGATGGCAGACGTCGCGCCGGGCTGGAAGCTGCGCGTGCTGCTCGCCCAGGCGCTGTTCTCGAAGCCGGACGTGCTGTTGCTCGACGAACCGACCAACAACCTGGACATCAACTCGATCCGTTGGCTCGAGCACACGCTCAACGAGTACAACTCGACGATGATCATCATCTCGCACGATCGTCACTTCCTGAACTCGGTGTGCACGCATATGGCCGACATGGACTTCGGCACGCTGAAGGTCTGGCCGGGCAACTACGACGACTACATGCTCGCATCGGCACAGGCGCGCGAGCGCCAGGCTGCGGCGAACGCACGTGCGAAGGAGCGCGTGGCCGAGTTGCAGGACTTCGTGCGCCGTTTCTCGGCGAACAAGTCGAAGGCTCGCCAGGCAACCAGCCGCGCGAAGCAGATCGACAAGATCAAGATCGAGGAATTCAAGCCGTCGTCGCGTCAGAATCCGTTCATCCGCTTCGAGTTCGAGAAGAAGCTGCATAACGTAGCGGTGGTCGCCGAAGACATCACGAAAAAGTACGAACGCACGATCTTCCAGAACTTCAACCTGTCGGTGCAGCCGGGCGAGCGCATCGCGATCATCGGCGAGAACGGCGCGGGCAAGACGACGCTGCTGCGTTCGCTGCTCGGCGCGCTCGAGCTCGATCACGGCACGGTGAAGTGGTCCGAGAACGCGAATGTCGGCTACATGCCGCAGGACACGTACGAGGAATTCCCGAACGACATCACGCTGATGGACTGGATCGACCAGTACCGCAAGGATGGCGACGACGAAACGATGGTGCGCGGCACGCTGGGCCGCCTGCTGTTCTCGTCGGACGACATCAAGAAGTCGGTGAAGGTGCTGTCGGGCGGCGAGAAGGGCCGCATGATCTGGGGCAAGCTGATGCTCGGCCGCCACAACGTGCTGCTGATGGACGAGCCGACCAACCACATGGACATGGAGTCGATCGAGTCGCTGCAGATCGCGCTCGAGCAGTTCGAGGGCACGCTGATCTTCGTATCCCACGACCGCGAATTCGTGAGCGGGCTGGCGAACCGGATCATCGAAGTGCGCACGGACGGTACGCTGTTCGACTTCGGCGGGAATTACGAAGAGTTCCTGACGAGCCAGGGGCAGGAGTAATTGCCCGGGCGTCATGCCCGACACTGATGTACCGCAAGCCCGCCAGGTGGAAACCCGGCGGGCTTTTCCATATCCGGCTATCCGGACTGCTCGCTCGTCGTCATTGAACCGGCTCCATACTCAACGGGCCTGAACTGGCACCGACCTGGCGCAGCCGCGTGCCCGTCCATTCGCAGAAGAAGCGCACCGCATTCCCCGTCAAGCATTGTCAAATCCGCTGCAATATCACGATGCCTGACGTTTTGCGCCGGCGCCGAGGCTGTGTTCGACCGATCGATTGAGTATCCTTGAGTGCGAATCGCGGTACCCACGCAGTCACGACAGGGAGGCTTCACATGAATACACGTCTATACCGCGCGACCGTGGCCGGTGCGCTGATCGGATTGCTCGCGCCGTTTTCGGTCGCCCATGCGCAGCTTGGCGATGTGCTGAAGCAGGTCGGCGGCGGTGACTCGGGCGGCAGCGCGGGCGGTGCACTGGGCAACCTGGGCGGCCTCGGCGGCGCGCTCACGGGGGGCGGCGGCGCGTCGTCGCTGATGTCGGGCAGCACCAGCAACGTCGCGGGCCTGCTGCAGTTCTGCATCCAGAACAACTATCTGGGCGGCGCGTCCGGCGGCGCATCGTCGGTGAAGGACGCGCTGATGAGCAAGCTCGGCGGCAACGCGTCGTCCGACAGCGGCTATACGAGCGGCGCGAGCGGGATCCTCGACGCGGGCAACGGCAGCAAGGTCGACCTGAGCGGCGGCGGCCTGAAGCAACAAGTCACCAAGCAGATTTGCGACAAGGTGCTCGCGCAAGGGAAGTCGCTGCTGTAAGCCGGCGTCGCATACCGTTCGCGCACGTCCGGTTCGTGCGCGAACGGCGGAAAAGGCCGGTGTGGCGGCAGAAGCGGGCGGTCGCCATCGCCGGCGGTCACGTCCGGCCGCGTCAACCCGAAAAGTCCGTCACGACCGTCACGCCGGCGCCTTCGAACCGGTTCATGTTCATCAGCGCGTCGATCGACTGTCCGAGACTGATTTCCTTGCCGATCAGGCGGCTCGGCGCGAGCGTGCCGGCATGCACCATATCGAGCATCGCGTCGTAGCGATGCGCCTGCATTCCGTGGCTGCCGAGAATCTCGAGCTCGTGCGCGATGACTTTGCTCATCGGCACGGCCGGCGTCGCATGCTCGCCGAGCATCAGCCCGACCTGCACATGCTTGCCGCGGCGGCGCAGATTGCTGATCGAGTTGAAGCAGGTAGTCGGATGGCCAAGCGCATCGAGCGACACGTGTGCGCCGCCGCGCGTGATCTCCTTTACCGCATCGACAACGTCGGCGACTTGTGACGCATTGACAGTCGCCGCGGCGCCGACCGATCGCGCCAGCGCGAGCGCCCGGTCCGAAATGTCGATCGCGACGACGTTCGCGCCGATCGCATGCGCGATCATGATCGCCGACAAACCCACGCCCCCGCAGCCGTGCACGGCGACCCACTGGCCGGCCGACGTGCGTCCCTGGTCGACAACCGCGCGAAACGACGTCACGAAGCGGCATCCGAGGCTGGCCGCGGTGGGGAAATCGAGTGCATCGGGCAGTCGCACCAGATTCAGATCCGCGTGATGGATGCCGACATATTGGGCGAACGAGCCCCAGTGCGTGAAGCCGGGCTGAAACTGCTGCTCGCATACCTGCTGGTTGCCCGAGTGGCACTCCGGGCAGTGGCCGCAGCCGCCGACGAACGGCACCGTGACACGATCGCCGGTCTTCCAGCGCGTGACCGCCGCACCGGTCGCGACCACGACGCCTGCGAGTTCGTGCCCCGGCACATGCGGCAGCACGATGTCCGGATCGTGCCCCATCCAGCCGTGCCAGTCGCTGCGGCACACGCCGGTCGCCTTCACCTCGATCACGACGCCGTCGGGTGCCGGCGTCGGATCGTCTACGTTCATCAACCGCGGTGCGGCGCCGAATGCTTCATAGACGACTGCTTTCACTATTTCCTCCTGAATAGAATGACTCTTTCAATATAGCCCGGCTATGGCGGATTTATCTTTCGATTCGCCATTGAGAAACGGTCATTTCCGAGATAGTCTTGCGACCATCGCGGGATTGCCGCAAGGAGCTTTCATGGAGCAACTGGACAGGATCGATCGTGGCATGCTCGACATGCTCCAGCAGGACGGACGCGTGTCGAACGCGCGACTGGCCGAAGCGTTTTCGCTGAGCGAGACGTCCTGCTGGCGCCGGCTGCGGCGGCTGGAAGAAGCGGGGTTGATCGCGGGCTATCACGCGCGGCTCGACCGCAGAAAGCTGGGGCTCGGCGTGATGGCGTTCGTGCAGATCGTGTGCACGCAGCACAGCGAGGCGGTGACGGCCGAGTTCGAGCGCCTGATCCAGGCCAGCCCCAACGTGCTTGCGTGCGACAACACGACCGGCGAAGCGGATTTCCTGCTGCAGGTCGTGGCAGCCGATCTCGACGACTACAGTCACTTCGTCGAGAAGGTGTTGCGTAAGCTGCCGGGCGTATTGAGCATCCGCTCGAACCTGTCGCTGCGGCAGTTGAAGTCGACGCAGCGGTTGCCGATCGAGTGACGGCGCGCGCCGGCGCGCGCTCAGTCGGCAAGCCGCTTGTCGGCGAGCGCCTTGCAACAGTCTTCGTACACCCACTGCACGAGTTTGGCCCGGTAGTCGAGGTCGTCGGTATCGACGATTTCCTCGACCGCGTCGCGCGCCCACGATGCGTCGACGAAGCCGGCGTGGCGCTTGGCGATGTCCTGCGCGAGCGCGGCCAGCTTCGCGATGGCGAGCCAGTCGGACTGCCGGTGATGGCGGTCGAGCCAGCGGTGCGCGGCCTGGACCTGGAACGACGCGTCGGGCCAGGATTCGTTGAGGTAAAACGCGCCGAGATTGCCGCAGGTGAGCCAGCACAGCAGCTCCAGGCGGTCTTGCGAGCCGAGGTTGTGGGATGCGTCGGTCATGGCAGCGCTCACGAAAGGCATCGAGTCCGGATGGTGCGGTTTGCAACAGCCGGCGCCGATACTAAAAACATAGCACGATGCGGGCCATATGGCGCGTCGGCGTGGCGCGAATGCCGCAACGGCGGGAACGGGCAGGCCGTCGGGAGTCGTGCCTGCATCCGTGCAGCCTGTGTGCCGGACCTTTCGGTGTCGTTCGACGTCATCGCGGCGGCGCGCCACTCTCGCTAGAATGGCCGTTTTCCGGGAGACAGGAAACGATGAAAATCTACGATCAGTTTTACATCGACGGCGCATGGCGCAAGCCGGCCGGAACGGGCGCGATCGACGTGATCGACTCGGGCACCGAGGCCGTGATCGGCCGGATTCCGGAGGGCGTCGCGTCCGATGCGCAGGACGCGATCCGCGCCGCGCGCGCGGCCTTCGATTCGTGGGCCGCAACGCCGGCCGCGACGCGTGCGGGCTATCTGCGCAAGATCGTCGAGCGCCTGCAGGCGCGCAGCGAGGAACTCGCGCAGTCGATCACCGGCGAAGTCGGGATGCCGATCAAGTTGTCGCGCGCGATCCAGGTCGGCGGTCCGATCCATAACTGGAAGGCGTACGCGAAGCTCGCGGAATCGTTCGAATTCGAGGCGACGGTCGGCAACTCGCTGGTGGTGCGCGAGCCGGTCGGCGTCGTCGCGGCGATCACGCCGTGGAACTATCCGCTCAACCAGGTCACGCTGAAGGTCGCGCCGGCGCTCGCGGCCGGCTGCACGGTGGTCCTGAAGCCGTCGGAAGTCGCGCCGCTCAATGCATTCATGCTCGCCGAGGCGATTCACGAAGCGGGCCTGCCCCCGGGCGTGTTCAACCTCGTGTGCGGCTACGGGCCGGTCGTCGGCGAGGTGCTGGCCACCGATCCGGACGTCGACATGGTGTCGTTTACGGGATCCACGCGCGCCGGCAAGCGCGTGGCCGAGCTGGCGGCCGCGGGCGTCAAGCGCGTCGCGCTCGAACTCGGCGGCAAGTCGGCGTCGGTGATCCTCGACGATGCCGATTTCGCGACGGCGGTGAAGGGCACGGTCAACGCGTGCTACCTGAATGCCGGCCAGACCTGTTCGGCGCATACGCGGATGCTGGTGCCCGAAGCGCGCTACGACGACGCGCGCGCGCTCGCGAAGGCGGCGGCCGAAGCGTACGTCGCGGGCGACCCGCGCCAGGAAACGACGCGTCTCGGCGCACTCGCATCGGCCGTGCAGCAGCAGCGCGTGCAGGCGTACATCCAGCGCGGTATCGACGACGGCGCAGAACTGGTGACGGGCGGCACAGGTCTGCCGGAAGGGCTTGCGAAAGGCTTCTTCGTGAAGCCGACCGTGTTCGGCCGCGTCGATCCGAAATCGGCGATCGCGCAGGAAGAGATCTTCGGGCCGGTGCTGTCGATCATCACGTACCGCGACGAAGACGAAGCCGTGCGGATCGCGAACGATTCGCCGTACGGGCTCGGCGGCGCGGTGTGGGCCGGCAGCGACGAGCGCGCGATGCGCGTGGCGCGCCGCATCCGCACGGGTCAGGTCGACATCAACGGCGGTACGTGGAACGGCGCCGCGCCGTTCGGCGGCTACAAGCAGTCGGGTTACGGCCGCGAGAACGGTGTGTACGGGCTTGAAGAGTATCTCGAGTACAAGTCGATGCAGCGCAAGCAAACGCCTCAGGGCTGAGCGTTTCACCTCGCACGACCGGCAACGGCACGCTCGCGTGCCGTTTTTTTATTGACGGCCGTCAAGGTGCGCGCCGGTGGATCGTCGATCATCGCGTTTTCGATTTTCGATGTTTCGACGAGGTTCCCGATGACCGCACGCACTTCCTTCCCGCCGCTGACGATTCGCGGCCGCACCTTGCTGCCCGTCGTGCAGGGCGGCATGGGCGTCGGCATCTCCGCGCACCGTCTCGCGGGCAGCGTCGCGCGCGAAGGCGCGCTCGGCACGATCGCGAGCATCGACCTGCGTCACCACCATGCGGACCTGCTCGCGCGCTGTCGCGCGAATTCCGACCGCGCGACGCTGGAGGCCGCGAACCTCGAGGCGCTCGCGCGCGAGATTCGCCTCGCGAAGACCTACGCCGAAGGGCGCGGAATGATTGCGGTCAACGTGATGAAGGCGGTGAGCGCGCATGCGGACTACGTGCGCGTCGCGTGCGAAGAGGGCGCCGACGCGATCGTGATGGGCGCCGGGTTGCCGCTGGACTTGCCGGACCTCACGCAAGGCCATGACATTGCGTTGATCCCGATCCTGTCGGACAGCCGCGGGATCGCGCTGGTGCTGAAGAAATGGATGAAGAAGGGGCGACTGCCCGATGCGATCGTGATCGAGCATCCGGCCCATGCGGGCGGCCATCTCGGCGTTACGCACATCGACGACATGCACGATGCGCGTTTCGATTTCGCACGCGTGCTCGACGAGACCGCACACGTCATGGCGTCGCTCGGCCTCGCACGCGACACGATCCCGCTGATCGTTGCGGGCGGGATCAACAGTCACGACGCGGTGCGCGCGGCGCTCGAAGCCGGTGCGAACGGCGTGCAGGTCGGAACGCCGTTCGCGGTGACCGAAGAAGGCGACGCGCATCCGAACTTCAAGCGCGTGCTGGCCGACGCATGCGCCGACGACATCGTCGAATTCGTCAGCGTGACGGGACTGCCCGCACGCGCGGTGAAGACGCCGTGGCTCGATCGCTACCTGCGCAACGAAACGCGTATTCGCAACAAGCTCGGCGCGTTCCGGCAGCGCTGCCCGACCGCGCTCGAATGCCTGAGCGTGTGCGGGCTGCGCGACGGCATCGAGAAATTCGGCCACTTCTGCATCGACACGCGGCTGGCGGCCGCACTGCGCGGCGACGTCGCGAACGGCCTGTTCTTCCGTGGCCGCGAAGCGCTGCCGTTCGGCAACGCGATCCGCAGCGTGCGCGACCTGCTCGACCTGCTGCTGACCGGCCGTGCGTCCGAGCCTGCGACAAACCGTCCGATGTTTACGCTGGCTTGACGGATATCAAGACGGCGAAAAGACCCCACTGGGAAAATGGAATCAATTCTTAGGGGGCGTTCCATGCACAAAGCAATTCGAATCCGAGTCACCGCTGCTGCTGCCGTTGCGGCAGCCCTCGTCGCGATGCCTTCGCTGTCGCACGCGGCGTCGCCGGGCGACGGCATCAACCAGGGCGACGTACTGGTCCGGCTGCGCGCGATCAGCATCCAGCCGGACGAGCGCGCGAGCGACACGCTCGGTGCGATCAACACCGGCGTGAACAACGCGATCGTGCCGGAGCTCGACTTCACCTACATGATCCGCGACTACCTCGGCGTGGAACTGATCCTCGGCACGTCGCGGCATCAGATGACGTCGAGCCTCGGCAATCTCGGCGGCGTGGGCGTGCTGCCGCCGACGCTCTTGCTGCAGTACCACTTCAACCATGCCGGCAAGGTGCGTCCGTACGTCGGTGCGGGCCTGAACTACACGTACTTCTACAACAACGGACTCAACGTCGGCGGGGAGGGCGTGTCGATCAACAAGAGCAGCTTCGGTCCGGCGCTGCAGTTCGGCGTCGACGTGCAGGTGACGAAGAAGGTGTTCATGAACGTCGACGTGAAGAAGATCTGGATGAGCACCGATGCGACGCTCGGCGACAAGGGCATCGGCACGCTGCACATCGATCCGCTGATCGTCGGCGTGGGCGTCGGGATGAAGTTCTAGACGCGTGCGGAAAAGAACAGAGTTGGGGTTGGCGGCATGGCGGTCGGCATGCCGCTCTTTTTTTGTGCGACTGTTTTACAGCTTGTCGTACTGAAAGCGCATCGCGGTGCCTTCGCGCTTGATGCGTTCCCACACCGCGTGCTTTTCGTCGTCGCTCAGGAACACCCAGTTCGAGACTTCGGCGGCCGTGCGGCCGCAGCCCTTGCAGACTTCGTCGAAGAGGGTGGAGCACACGCCGATGCAGGGGCTGTCGGGCAGGTCGTGGAGATTGGAGGTCATCGGAAGGGTTCGTGCCATGAATCGTCAGGGCATCATTTTAATGCATCGGCGCCGGTTGGCCGGCGCGCGTGCTCGCCGTGCGGATGCCGTTTCGCCGGCGCTTTCTTTTCCTGATGGACAGCCGCCGATTACCCGATAGAATTCCCCCGGAACACCCCGCCGTGCGGCCCGCCCGGAGCGGCTCGCAGCGGGAATCTGTTCCGTTTGCGCGACACCGGCATGATTTTTTTGTGACGGCGCGTGAATGATGGTAGTTTTCGGGGTTTTCGAGGGGCGGAGCACCGGGATGCGCCGCCATGACGAGGCAGACGGCAGCCGGGCAACTGTCCGGCCGGAGGGAGAACGGGATGAAAGCAAAGGTAGTGGGCCGGTTCGCAGCGCTTGCGCTGTGCGTGGGTGCATCGGCGGCGGCGGCGAAGGATACGCAGCTCAATGTCTATAACTGGTCGGACTACATTGCGAAGGACACGATCCCGAACTTCGAGAAGCAGACCGGCATCAAGGTTCGCTACGACAACTACGACAGCGACGACACGCTGCAGGCGAAGCTGCTGACGGGCAGCTCGGGCTACGACATCGTCGTGCCGACCAGCAACTATGCGGGCAAGCAGATCGCAGCCGGCATCTTCGCGCCGCTCGACAAGTCGAAGCTGCCGAACCTCAAGTACCTCGATCCGCAACTGATGGCGCTCGTCGCCGGCGCCGACCCGGGCAACAAGTTCTCGGTGCCCTGGGCGTACGGCACGACCGGCCTCGCATACAACCTGACGAAGGCGCAGCAGGCACTCGGCAAGGTGCCGCTCGACAACTGGGACATCCTGTTCAAGCCGGAAAACCTGTCGAAGCTGAAGACCTGCGGCGTGTCGGTGCTCGACGCGCCCGACCAGATGTTCGCAGCGGCGCTGCACTACATCGGCAAGGATCCGATGAGCACGAACCCGGCCGACTACAAGGCCGCGATGGAAGTGCTGAAGAAGATCCGCCCGTACATCACGCAATTCAACTCGTCGGGCTACATCAACGATCTGGTCGGCGGCGACATCTGCTTCGCGTTCGGCTGGTCGGGCGACGTCGTGATCGCGAAGCATCGCGCGATGGAAGCGAAGAAGCCGTACAAGATCGAGTACTACATTCCGAAGGGCGGCGCGCCGGTCTGGTTCGACGTGATGGCGATCCCGAAGGACGCGAAGGACAAGGATGCCGCGCTGCAGTGGATCAACTACATCGAGGATCCGAAGGTGCACGCGGCGATCACGAACGCCGTGTACTACCCGAGCGCGAACGCCGAGGCCCGCAAGTACGTGCGCCCTGACGTCGCGAACGACCCGGCGGTCTACCCGCCGGCCGACGTCGTGAAGACGCTGTTCCTGCTCAAGCCGCTGCCGCCGGAAATCCAGCGTCTGCAGACGCGTCTGTGGACCGAGCTGAAATCGGGCCGCTGAAGCGAGCCGAAGCGAGCCGGCAGTCATGAAGCCCCTGGGTGCCCCCGGGGGCTTTTTCGTCAAACGCAGGAGAGAAGCAGCAGATCATGAATAGCCAGTCGGGTGCGCCGGTCGCGGGTGCGCCGTCCTTCGTTCCTTCGTCCGGCGCGGATGCGCGCGCCGAGAACTTTGTCCAGATCGTCGACGTCGTCAAGAAATTCGGCGAGACCGAGGTGGTGCGCAACGTGAACCTCACGGTGCGCCAGGGCGAGCTGTTCGCGCTGCTCGGCAGTTCGGGTTCCGGCAAGTCGACGCTCTTGCGGATGCTCGCGGGCCTCGAGACGGTCACGTCGGGCAAGATCCTGATCGACGGCGAGGACCTCGCGCAGATGCCGCCGTACAAGCGGCCCGTGAACATGATGTTCCAGTCGTATGCGCTGTTTCCGCACATGTCGGTCGAATCGAACGTCGCGTTCGGCCTGAAGCAGGAAGGCACGCCGAAGGCCGAGCTGAAGGAGCGTGTGGCCGCGGCGCTCGACCTCGTGCAGATGGGCAAGTACGCGAAGCGCAAGCCGCACCAGCTGTCGGGCGGCCAGCAGCAGCGCGTCGCGCTCGCGCGTTCGCTCGTGAAGCGTCCGAAGGTGCTGCTGCTCGACGAGCCGATGTCCGCGCTCGACAAGCAGATTCGCCAGCGCACGCAGATCGAGCTCGTCAACATCCTGAAGAAGGTCGGCGTCACCTGCATCATGGTCACGCACGACCAGGAAGAAGCGATGACGATGGCGAACCGGCTCGCCGTGATGAGCGAAGGGCAGATCGTGCAGATCGGCTCGCCGAACGACGTCTACGAATATCCGAACAGCCGCTTCTCGGCCGAGTTCATCGGCTCGACCAACCTGTTCGACGGCGTCACCGTCGAGGACGAACCCGATCACGTGTACATCGAATCGCCGGAGCTGCCGAGCCGGCTTTACGTGAGCCACGGGATCACGGGCCCGCTCGGGATGCCGGTCACGGTGTCGGTGCGCCCCGAACGGATCGCGCTCACGCGCAAGCCGCCCGAAGGCGCGTTCAACTGGGCGCACGGCAAGATCAGCAACGTCGCGTACATGGGCGGCTATTCGCTGTATCACGTGCTGCTCGACGCGGGCAAGACGGTGATCGCGAACGTGTCGAGCCTCGCGATCACCGAGCTCGAGACGCCGGCGCTCGGCGACGAAATCTACGTGCGCTGGAGCGCGACGGCAGGCGTGGTGCTGACGTCATGAGCACGCTCAAGTCCCTGCTCGCATGGCCCGTGCGGCGCTTCAACCTGACGGGCGGCTCCGCGGTCGTCGCGGGGCCATACACGTGGCTCGTGCTGTTCTTCCTCGTGCCGTTCGTGCTGGTCGTGAAGATCAGCTTCGCGGAGCTGCAGCTCGGCATTCCGCCGTATACGGAACTCGCGTCCTACACCGACGGCGTGGTGCACATCGCGCTGAACCTGTCGCACTACGCGTTCCTGTTTACGGACAGCCTGTATTTCGCGACCTACGTTAACTCGGTTTGGGTGGCCGCGATCACGACGCTGCTGTGTCTGCTGCTCGGCTATCCGATGGCGTACTACATCGCGCGCTCGAACCCCGCGTCCCGCAACCTGCTGATGATGGGCGTGATGCTGCCGTTCTGGACGTCGTTCCTGATCCGCGTGTACGCCTGGATCGGGATCCTGAAGAACAACGGGCTGCTGAACAATTTCCTGATGTGGATCGGGCTCACCCATACGCCGATCGAGCTGTATCGCACGAACTATGCGGTGTACATCGGGATGGTCTATTCGTACCTGCCGTTCCTCGTGATGCCGCTGTACGCGCACCTCGTGAAGATGGACCTGCGCCTGCTCGAAGCCGCGTACGACCTCGGCGCGAAGCCGTGGAAGGCGTTCGTGCAGATCACGCTGCCGCTGTCGAAGAACGGGATCATCGCGGGCTGCCTGCTGGTGTTCATTCCGGCGGTCGGCGAGTACGTGATTCCGGAACTGCTCGGCGGCGCGAACACGCTGATGATCGGCCGCGTGATGTGGAACGAGTTCTTCAACAACGCCGACTGGCCGATGGCGTCGGCCGTGACCTGCGCGATGGTGCTGCTGCTGCTCGTGCCGATGGCGATGTTCCAGCACTTCCAGGCGAAGGAGCAGGAGGGCCGCCGTCGATGAAGCCGAATCGTTACCTGCAGTTCGCGGCACTGTTCGCCGGCTTCGCGTTCCTGTACATCCCGATCGTCAGCCTGATCGTCTATTCGTTCAACGAGTCGAAGCTCGTCACCGTGTGGTCGGGTTTCTCGCTGCGCTGGTACTCGGCGCTCGTGCAGGACGATGAACTGCTGACCGCCGCATGGCTGTCGCTGAAGATCGGCGTGATGACCGCGTTCGCGTCGGTGTTCATCGGCACGTGGGCCGGCTTCGTGCTCGCGCGCATGGGCCGCTTTCGCGGCTTCGCGCTGTTCAGCGGGATGATCAACGCGCCGCTCGTGATTCCCGAGGTGATCCAGGGGATCTCGCTGCTGCTGCTGTTCATCGAACTGGCGAAGTGGATCGGCTGGCCGGCCGAGCGCGGCGTGTTCACGATCTGGCTCGGCCACGTGATGCTGTGCATCTCGTACGTCGCAATCATCGTGCAGTCGCGCGTGCGCGAGTTGAACCCGTCGCTCGAGGAAGCCGCGCTCGATCTGGGTGCGACGCCGCTGAAGGTGTTCTTCACGATCACGCTGCCGCTGATCTCGCAGGCGTTGATCGCGGGCTGGCTGCTGTCGTTTACGTTGTCGATCGACGACCTCGTGCTGTCGGCGTTCCTGTCGGGCCCGGGCTCGACGACGCTGCCGCTCGTCGTGTTTTCGCGCGTGCGCCTCGGCCTGAATCCGGAGATGAACGCGCTCGCGACGTTGTTCATCATCGCGGTGACGGCTGGCGTCGTGATCGCGAACTTCGTGATGCTGCGTCAGGAGCGCAAGCGGATGGCCGCGTTCGCGACCTGACGCACCGGTTGCCGACGCAACGAAAAACGCCCGGCGCCGACGATCAGTCGGGCCGGGCGTTTTGTCTGGCCGATGCAGGTTGGAGGTTACGCGCCGAATGCGGCCTTCGCCAGCAGCCCGAGCGCGACGCACACGAGGACGGCCGCGAAGCCGACCTGCACGTGTCGCGCGGACAGATGCCGCGACGCGCCGCGACCGGCCGCCATGCCGATGGCCGTCGCGACCGTGAACCACAGCATCATGTCCAGCGGCGCGCGCGTGCCCGACACCAGCGTCGCGAACACGCCGCCGGTGCCGACCAGCGCGATCACCATCAGCGACGTCGCGACCACGCCGGGCATCGACACGTTCGTGAACTTGCGCAGCATCGGCACGATCACGAACCCGCCGCCGACGCCGAGCAGCCCCGTCATCCAGGCCCGTCACCGCGCCGGTCGACGCGAGCGCGAAGACCGACCGGCCAGGACGCCAGCCGGCCGTGTCGGGATTCACGCGGCCGACGCACAGCCGCGACTCGTCCGCGTCGCCGGGCGCGTTGCGCAGCGCCTGCCGCAGCAGGCGGACAGCGACGACCAGCATCGTCAGCGCGAACAACGCCAGCAGCACGTGTTGCGGCAGCACGTGCGCGAGCTTCACGCCGAGCGTCGTGAGCGGCACGCCTGCCACGGCCATCAGCAGCGCCGCGCGGTAGCGCACGAGCCCGCGGCGAAAGCCTTCGAGCGCACCGAGCGCGGCGCTGCCCGCCACCGCGACGAGCGCGACGGGCGTGGCCTGCTGCATCGGCCAGCCCATCCCGACGACGAGCGCGGGCACCGCGAGAATGCCGCCGCCCGCGCCGGTGAGGCCGAGCACGGCGCCGACGAAGCCGCCCAGTACGAGGGAAATCAGCATGGCGTCATCCGGTGGGTCAACGTGCGATCGCGGGTTTCGCAAGCCATTCACGGCCCTTGAGCATCGCCTTCCAGTAGATCGGCGGCAGCACGCGCTCCTTGAGCAGCCATGCCAGCCGCGACGGGCGCTTGCCGTCGATCAGCCAGGAGGGGAACGTCGGCGCGACCTTGCCGCCGTACAGGAATTCCGCGAGCACGATCTTGCCGCGCTCGACGGTGAGCGGGCACGAGCCGTAGCCGTCGTAAGTGGCATGGCCTTGCGCGCGGCCGAGCGACGCGAGCACGTTGTGCGCGACGACGGGCGCCTGCTTGCGGGCGGCCGCGGCGGTTTTCGCGTTGGTCGTATTGGTGACGTCGCCGAGCGCGAATACGCTCTCGAACTGCTTGTGGCGCAGCGTCGCCGGATCGACGTCGATCCAGCCGGCCGCGTCGGCAAGCGGGCTCGCGCGCACGAAATCGGGCGCCTTCTGCGGCGGCACGACGTGGATCATGTCGAACGCGCGCTCGATGGTCTCGGTGCCGCCGCCGGGCAGCGTGCGCGTGAACGTCGCGCGTCGCGCCGGCCCGTCGATCGCGACGAGGTTGTGGCCGAACGACAGCGCGATGTCGTAGCTTTTCACGTACTCCATCAGCGCAGGCACGTAGTCGGCGACTCCGAACAGCGCGCCGCCTGCGTTCAGGAATTCGACGTTCGCCGTGCCGAGGCGGCCGGTGCGCCGCCAGTGATCGCACGACAGGTACATCGCCTTTTGCGGCGCGCCCGCGCACTTGATCGGCATCGGCGGCTGCGTGAAAAGCGCATTGCCGCCGCGGAACGCCTGCACCAGTTCCCACGTGTACGGTGCGAGATCGTAGCGGTAGTTCGACGTCACGCCGTTGCGGCCGAGCGTGTCGGCGAGACCGTCGATCGCGTGCCAGTCGAGCTTGAGCCCCGGGCACACGACGAGTTTGCGGTAGCCGATGCGCCGGCAGCCGTCGAGCACGACCGTGTGCGCGTCGGGTTCGAAGCCGGCGACGGCGGCCTGGATCCATTTCACGCCGCGCGGCAGCAGGTCGGCAATCCGGCGCGCGGTCGTTTCCGGCTGGAACACGCCGGCCCCGACCATCGTCCAGCCGGGCTGGTAGTAGTGGGTATCGGCCGGGTCGATCACCGCGATATCGAGCGACGCGTCGCGTGCGAGCAGGCTCGATGCGACCGCGACGCCGGCCGCGCCCGCACCGACGATCACGATGTCGTGCCGCGCGTCGACGGCCGGCGCGGCGTACCGGCCGCCCTGTACGAGGCGCGACGCGAGTGCGCTGAGGTCGTAGCCGGCCGCGGCGGCCGTCGCGACGATGTCGTTCAGCGGGCGCAGGCCGGCTTGCGACAGCGCCCACAGCGTCGCCGAGCGCGTGCCGCTGCGGCAGTACGCGAGTAGCGGGCCGGCGAGCGACGCGACGAGCGCGCCGAACTGCGCGGCCTGGTCGTCGGTGACCTTGCCCGTATCGACGGGCAGGTAATGCACGGCGATGCCGAGCGGCGCGGCGGCGGTGCGGATCTCGGCGACGGTCGGCTGGTCGGCGCCTTCGCCGTCGGGGCGGTTGCAGATGATCGCGCGGATGCCGACCGCACGCAGCGCGGGCAGGTCGGTCGCGGCGATCTGGGGTGAGACCGACAGCGTGTCGGTCAGCTTGCGGATGTTCATGTCGGGGATTCTCCGGTCGCGGCTGCGGCTTAGATCGCGTCGAGCGGGATCTTCAGGTAGCGCACGCCATTGTTTTCGGGTTCGGGCAGGTGGCCGGCGCGCATGTTGACCTGCACGGACGGCAGCATCAGCACGGGCATGTCGAGCGTCGCGTCGCGCGCGGTGCGCATGTCGACGAACGCGTCCTCGGTCACGCCGTCCTTCACGTGCACGTTCGCGCGGCGCTGCTCGGCGACGGTCGTCACGTACTGCACGTCGCGACCGCCCGGCTGGTAGTCGTGGCACAGATACAGGCGCGTGTCCGGCGGCAATGCCAGCACGCGTGCGATCGAGCGGTACAGCGTGCGTGCGTCGCCGCCGGGGAAGTCGCAGCGGGCCGTGCCGTAGTCGGGCATGAACAGCGTGTCGCCGACGAAGGCCGCGCGCCGCGTCGCGTCGTCGACGCAGTAGGTCAGGCACGCGGGCGTATGGCCCGGCGTGTGCAGCGCGCGGATCGTCAGCGTGCCGAGCGCGAGCGTGTCGCCGTCGTCGACGAGCCGGTCGAACTGGCTGCCGTCCTGCGCGAAGCCGGGGCCGGCGTTGAACAGCGTGCCGAACACGTGCTGCACGCGGCGCACGTGCGAGCCGATCGCGATCCGGCCGCCGACGTGCGCCTTCAGGTACGGCGCGGCCGACAGATGGTCGGCATGCACGTGCGTCTCCAGTAGCCAGTGCACGGTCGCGCCGAGTTCGGCGACGCGCGCGATCAACCGGTCGGCGCTGGCCGTGTGCGTGCGGCCGGATTTCGGATCGTAGTCGAGCACGCTGTCGATCAACGCGCACGCGCGGCTCGCCGTATCGAGCAGCAGATAACTGACGGTGTGGGTCGCCGGGTCGAAAAAGCCTTCGACCGACAGCGTGGGAGTAGGGCTCACGGGAATGTCCTCGATCGGGTTCTGCATCTGCAATCGGGAATCTCATGATCAAGAAGCGTGCCAATCGGCAACGTCGTGCACGAAGATGTAGCAGGTAATTGATTTGGCTCGACTTTTCGATGCGATCGAGACGATCTGCCACGGCTGGGGGCGCGCTGCTGCCCATGTGGACTGCCACTTCTGGCAGTGTCGTGGCAGAATTGGCAGTCGACCTGGCAGCCCGTCCGGTCATCCGCTTTCGAGCCTCCGCATGCATCCGCACGACACCATTCCGATCGTTCCCGCGCCGCCGCGCGATGTGATGCCCGACGTGCGCGCGCTCGTCGCGTATCTCGAGCACGACCCGCAGCCGATGATCGTCGTCGATCCCGATTACCGCATCCTCGCAGCGAACGATGCGTATCGTCGCCAGTTCGGCGTGGCGGGCGTCGAGCACGTGGGCCGGCACTGCTTCCAGGTGTCGCATCACTACGACGTGCCGTGCGACCAGGCCGGCGAGCATTGCCCGATGAAGCAGGCGCGCGAATCGCGCAGCCTGAACCGCGTGCTGCACATCCACCATACGCCGCGCGGCCCCGAGCACGTCGACGTCGAACTGCGGCCGATCTTCGATGCGAGCGGCACCGTGATCGCATACGTCGAGCGGCTGACGACGGTGCGCAGTGCGTCGGCGCAGCCGAGCGCGGAAGGGCTCGTCGGCGGCGCCGACGCGTTCAATGCGGCGCTCGGCGCGCTGCAGCGGGTCGCGCCGTCGACGCTGCCCGTGCTGCTGCTCGGCGAGTCAGGCACCGGCAAGGAATTGTTCGCACGGGCGTTGCACGAGGCGAGCGATCGCGCGATGGGGCCGTTCGTGGTCGTCGATTGCTCGGGGATCGCCGAGACGCTGTTCGAAAGTGAGCTGTTCGGCTACGAGAAGGGCGCCTTTACCGGCGCGAACCAGCGCAAGCCGGGCCTCGTCGAGACCGCGCAGGGCGGACCGCTGTTTCTCGACGAGATCGGCGACGTGCCGCTGCCGATGCAGGTGAAGCTGCTGCGGCTGATCGAGTCGAGGGACGTTCCGGCGCGTCGGCGGCGTCGAGGCGCTGCGCGCGGATTTCCGGCTCGTCGCGGCGACGCACAAGCCGCTGCGCGAGATGATCGACGACGGCCGGTTCCGACAGGACCTGTACTACCGGATCAACGCGTTTCCGATTCCGCTGCCCGCGCTGCGCGAACGGCGCGGCGACGTGGCGCTGCTGGCCGAATCGATCCTGCGGCGGATCGCGAATGCGCGCGCCGGCGCGGGCGATGCCGGGGCGCGGCCGTTCGTGCTGAGCGAGCGCGCACGCGCGTGCCTCGACGCGTACGCGTGGCCCGGCAACATCCGCGAGCTGCGCAACGTGCTCGAGCGCGCGTGCCTGTTCGCGGACGACGGGACGATTCGCGTCGAGCATCTGCCGGCCGAGCTGGTCGCGGCATCGGCGGCGCCGCGCACGCGCGCGGCGGAATCGCGCGGCATGCCGGACGCGGAGCTCGTGCGCATTGCCGGCACGTTCGAAGGCACGCGCAAGGCGCTGGCCGAGCACGTCGGGATGAGCGAGCGGACGCTGTATCGGCGGATGAAGGCGCTCGGGATCGGGATGCGCGGCGGGTGAGCGCAGCGTAGCGTCGTGGTACCTGGCGGCCACAGGCGGCTTTGTCGATAATGGCGCGTTCGATTCCAACGTCATCGCCGATGAAGAGCCATCTCCTTTCCCGCTGCATGTTTCTGGCCGCCGCTGCGCTGGCCAACCCGGCGCAGGCTGCCGAATATGCGTGGACCGATGCGCTGGGCGCGCATGCGGTGACATTCGCCCGGACCGAGTCCGGCGACGACGTGCAGCTCAAGGTATCCGCGACACTCGACGGCCGGCCCGACTGGACGGTGCGCGACTATGTGAAGGAATGCCCGGTCGACGTCATCCTCGACGTCGTGCCGGCTTCGGTCGAGATGACCGACCTGCTCGGCAACGGTCGCAAGCAGTTCCTGTTCGCATACAAGATTGGCTGCCGCGGCGACGTCAGCGCGGACCAGGTCAAGTACTTCCTGATCGACCAGGGGACGAAATACGTGCTGCGCGGCGAGGAGACCGTCACGGTCAAAGGCAAGTTCATGGACGGCGGTGCGGCACCCGCGCCGAGTGCGGACCTGAAGGCGCAGCCCGTGTTCCTGCGCTACATGACGAAGCACTGGCATGCGATCAGCCTGCAGGACTATCGTTGAGTGCCCGGGCTGGCGGGTGGTTCAGTGCATGTCGATCACGCTGAGGGTGCGACGACAGTGCTCCGACACGACGGCTCGCCGGGCGGCGCGCGAAACCGCCACGCGCCGTCCGCGACGTCGACGTCGTGCGATCAGCGTGCGGGCGCGAGTTGCGCCATCGCCTCGCGCATGAAGCCGAGCAGCGTGCCGTCGACCCATGCGTCCTTCGTCAGCACCGGCTCGGTCATCATCGCCTTGCGGAATTTCGCATGCGTGGCGGGATCGTGGCCAGCATAGCTGCAGAACAGGTCGAGCCAGCGTTTCGCGAGCGCACGGCCTTCCGGCGAATCGGGCTGTGCACCGGCCTCGATCGCATCGCGCGCGTCCGCCATCAACTGCGGCCACTCCATCGCGCGCTCGCCATAGTGCGCTCGCATGAAACGGATTTCGTCCGGCGCCAGATACGTCTCGAAGATCCGCATCTTGGTCTCGGCCACCGCTTTCAGCACATAGTCGCGCAACCCGGTCGAGATGCCGATCTGCGCCTGCATCGACGGCTCGCGCTCGTGCATCAGGTTCAGCTTGGCCAGCAGGCGCGGATCGTTGTTCGTGTCGCGCACGAGCAGCGTCATCCAGCGATCGGCGAGCGCGCGCGCTTGCTCGTCCTCGGGCGGCACGCCCGCGTCGTGCAGTGCCCGCACGTCGGCGACGAGCGCGATCCATTCCGCGTCGCCGGTCTGGCTCTTGCGGTACATCGGCAGGCGCGCGAGTTCTTCCTCGGAAAAATATTGGTCGTACACGGTCATCAACTCCAGTGTGATGAGCCAGTCGGCCAGCTCCGGCTCCGCGCCCGCGGCGAGCTGCGCGTGCAGATGCACGAGCCGTTCGCGCAGCTGCGCGGTTTGCGCAAGCTGGTGGTCGAGCGACGCGATCTGCTTAGCGACGAGCTCGACGAGCGGCGTGCCGGGCTGGTTCAGGTGGTCGCCGATTTCGGCGAGCGACAGTCCGAAGCGACGCAGGGTCTGGATCTTGTGGAGCCGGGCGATGTCGTCGCGGTCGTACAGCCGGTAGCCGTTGTCGGCACGCGCCGAAGGCGTCAGCAAGCCGATCGCGTGATAGTGATGAAGCGTGCGGACGGTCAGTCCGCTCCGCTTCGCCAGTTCTCCCACTTTCAGCCGCATGGTGTCCTCCGTTCGGTGCGCACACTGGAGTCTCGAACGTTACGCTACGTGAGGGTCAAGCGGAAGATCGCACATCGGCGCGCGGGGTGGCTCCGCGCGCCGTCGGCCCGACACGAAGGGCGCGTGATGTCGTTATTGCGGTGACGGCGGCGCGTCGGGTATGCCCGTGCTTGCCTGGGCGCCGGGGGTGTTTTGATCCACGTTGCCGGCTGCGTCGGCTTTCCCGGCCTTCGCGGCGTTGCCGGCCGGGGCGACCGGCGACGTGCCCATCGCCTGGTAGAGCCGCGCGGTGTCGGCGAAGCGCGCGCCGGTCGCGCGGATCTCGTCGAGCCGCGCATTGCGGTACTGCAGTTCGCTCGCACGCGCGGCCGACGGCGGCAACGCGCCGAGCCGCACGCGGGCGGCCGCGTCGTCGTAGGCGCCGCGCGCGGACAGCGCGGCGCGCGACGACGCATCGAGCGCTTCCGCATCGTGCTCCAGCGCGGCGAGCGAATCGGCGACGTTCTGGAACGCGGCCAGCACGGTCTGCTTGTACTGGTCGACCGCGGCCTCGTAGGTCGCCTTGGCCGCCCGGCGCTGCGCGAGCAGTGCACCGCCGTGGAACAGCGGCTGGCTCAGCGACGCACCGACGTTCCAGATCGCGCCGGCGCCCGACAGCATCGCCGGCCAGCTGAAGCCGCCTTTGCCCAGCGCCGCCGACAGCGACAGTTGCGGGAACATCTGCGCGGTCGCGACGCCGACTTCGGCGGCGGCCGCCTTCAGCCCCGCATCGGCGGCCTGGACGTCGGGGCGGCTTTGTAGCAGGACCGACGGCACGACCACGGGCACCTGCGTGGGCAGGTGCAGGTCGGCGAGCGTGAGATCGGCGGGCGGTTGGTCGGGGGTACGGCCGATCAGCACAGCGAGCGCATGGCGCGCCGAGTCACGCTGCTGGCGCAGCGCGGGCAGGCTGGCCGCGAACGTGTCCGCGCTCTGCTGCGCGGTCAGCGCGTCGCTGCGCGATGCCGAACCGAGCGCATAGCGGCGCTGCGCGTCGTGCGCCTGGTCGTTCGCGAGCGCGACGAGCCGCTCGGTCGTCGCGATCTGCGCGTTGAGCACCGAGACCGTGATCGATGCGGTGACGATGTTCGCGGCGAGCGCGCGCCGCGCCGATTCGAGCTGGAACGCGCTGACGTCGACGCGTTTGGCGAGCGCGCGGTTCGCGAAGCGCGCCGCGCCGAACAGGTCGATCGTGTAGCTCGCCTGCAGTTGTCCGACGAAGGTGTCGTACAGCAGCGTCGGCGCGCCGAGCGCCGGAATCGGTACGCCCAGCGCGCGCTGGCGCGTGGCCTGCCCGCCCGCATCGATCGACGGCAGCATCGAACTGCCGATCTGCCCGCGCAACTGTTCGCGCGCGGCATCGAGCGAATGCGACGCCGCGCCGAGCGTCGGGCTGTTGCGCAGCCCTTCGTCGACGAGCGCGTTCAGCGCATCGGAGCGGTACTGCGTCCACCAGTCGGGCACGGGTTGCGCGCCGACCTCGAACTGCTGCGCGACGCCTTGCGCGGCAACCGTCTGCTGCACTTGCGGCGTGGCGCCGTAGTGGGCGGGCGACGGCATCGGGGGCGGCTCGCCGCTCGGCGCGAACCATGCGCAGCCGGCGAGCGGGCCGGCGAGGGTCGCGGCCGCGAGCGCCCGTGCGGCCTTCGTTTTCAGGTTCATCGACAATTCCATGATCAGGCTCCCGACGGCGCGGCAGGCGTGCTGCCGTCGGTGGGCGGGCCGTCGCGCGGATCGCGTTCGTCGCGCTTTACGCGGAACCACGTGGCGTACAGCGCGGGCAGGTAGAACAGCGTCAGCACGGTCGCGCTCGTGATCCCGCCCATCAGCGCGGTGGCCATCGGCCCGAAGAAGTTCGAGCGCAGCAGCGGGATCAGCGCGAGCACGGCGGCCGCGGCGGTCAGCGTGATCGGTCGGAAGCGTCGCACGGTCGCGCCGACGATCGCGTCGAAGCGTCCGTGGCCGGCGGCGATGTCCTGCTCGATCTGGTCGACCAGAATCACCGAGTTGCGCATGATGATCCCGAACATCGCGATCACACCGAGCATCGCGACGAAGCCGAACGGCTGGCCGAACAGCAGCAGCGTGCCGACCACGCCGATCAGGCCGAGCGGCGCGGTGAGCACGACCATCAGCACGCGCGAGAAGCTCTGCAACTGGATCATCAGCAGCGTGAACACGGCGATCGCCATCAGCGGCATCTGCGCGTTGATCGATGCCTGCGCTTTCGCGCTTTCCTCGACCGACCCGCCGATGTTGATCTGATAGCCGACCGGCAGTTGCGCACGCAACGCATTCAGCTTCGCGTCGATCGCATGCGTCACGTCGATGCCCTGCGCGCCGGCGCGCACGTCGGACTGCACGGTGATGGTCGGCTGGCGGTCGCGCTCCCACACGACACCGTATTCGAGCGTCGGCGTGAAGCGGCCGAGCGAGCCGAGCGGCACCGGACCGTTCGGCGTCGGCATCGCGAGGCCCGCGAGCCGGGCCGGATCGACGCGGTCCGCGCGCGGCGCGCGCAGATCCACCGCGATCAGCTTGTCGCGTTCGCGATACTGCGTGACGGTGGTGCCGGACAGGGTCATCGCGAGGAAGCTCGACACGTCCTGCGACGTGACGTTCAACTCGCGCGCCTTCTTCTGGTCGAGCTCGAAGCGCACCGAGCGCTCGGCGGGCTCGTCCCAGTCGAACTGCACGTTGACCGCGCGCGCGTCGCCGCGCATCGTCGCCGCCACCTTCTCGGCGATCGAGCGTACCGTTGCAATATCGTCGCCGCTCACGCGGAACTGCACCGGGTAGCCGACGGGCGGCCCGTTCTCGAGCCGCGACAGGCGCCAGCGCACGGCCGGAAACTGGTTGCGCAGCGTGGTTTCGAGCCAGGTCGCGAGCTTTTCGCGATCCTCGACCGATTTCGCGGTGACGACGAACTGCGAGAAGTTCGGCAACTGAAGCTGCTGGTCGAGCGGCAGGTAGAAGCGCGGTGCGCCGCTGCCGACGAAGTTCACCGAATGATCGATCTCGGGTCGCCTGTCGAGCACCTTTTCCAGGCGCTCCGTTTCGCGCAGCGTCGCCGCGAACGACGCGCCTTCGGGCAGCCGCAGGTCGACCAGCAGCTCGGGACGGTCGGAGCTCGGGAAGAACTGCTGCGGCACGAGCGTGAAGCCCATCAGCGCGACGACGAAGAGGGCGCCGGTGATCAGCAGCACGACGAAGCGCCGCTCGATGCACCAGTCGATCCAGCCGCGCAGCCGCGTGTAGAAGCGCGTGTCGTAGATGTCGTGCTCGTGATCGTCCGGCAGATGCGCCTCGTGCGCGTGCTTCTTGCGCTCGGGCAGCAGGTGATAGCCGAGCAGCGGAATCAGCACGACGGCCGCGAACCACGACGCGATCAGCGCGATCGCCGACACCTCGAAGATCGAGCGCGTGTATTCGCCGGTGCTCGATTTCGCGAGGGCGATCGGCAGGAAGCCCGATACCGTGACGAGCGTGCCGGTCAGCATCGGAAACGCGGTGCTGGTGTAGGCGAACGCGGCGGCGCGGGCGCGGCTGTAGCCCTGCTCGAGCTTCACGGCCATCATCTCGACCGCGATGATCGCATCGTCGACGAGCAGCCCGAGCGCGAGCACCAGCGTGCCGAGCGACACCTTGTGCAGCCCGATGTCGAACAGGTACATGAAGAGCGCGGTGACGGCGAGCACGACCGGAATCGAGATCACCACGACCATTCCGGTGCGCAGCCCGAGCGACACGAGGCTCACGACCAGCACGATCGCGACCGCTTCGGCGACGGCTTCGAGGAAGTCGTCGACCGAATGCGCCACCGCATGCGGCATGCTCGACACCAGCGTCAGCTTCAGGCCGGCCGGCAATTGCGCCTGCAGATCCTTCGATTCGGCGTCGAGCGCCTTGCCGAGCCGGATCACGTCGCCGCCGGGCTGCATCGTCACGCCGATGCCGAGCACCGCATGACCGTTCGCACGCATCTGCGTGACGGGCGGATCGTCGTAGCCGCGCTTCACGGTGGCCAGGTCGCCAAGCCGGAACGTGCGGCCGTTGATACGGATCAGCGTGTCGGCGATCGCCGCGACGTTGTCGAACTGGCCGCTCGGCCGCACGAACACGCGATCGTCGGCGGTGGTCAGCGCGCCGGCCGACGAGATGTCGTTCTGCGCGTTGATCGCCTGTCCGAGCTGTTGCGGCGAGATGCCGAGGCGCGTGAGCTGCGCGTTGTCGGCCTCGATGAAGATGCGCTGGTCGGGGTCGCCGAAGTAGTCGACCTTGCCGACGCCCGGCACGCGCAACAGCACCGTGCGCAACTGGTCCGCGTAATCGTGAAGCTGCGCGGGCGTGAAGCCGTCGCCTTCGAGCGTCCAGATGTTGGTGTAGACGTCGCCGAACTCGTCGTTGAAGAACGGGCCCTGCACGCCTGACGGCAGCGTATAGCCGATGTCGCCGACCTTCTTGCGGATCTGGTACCAGGTCTCGGGCACGTCCTTCACGGGCGCCGAATCCTTCATCGTGAAGAAGATCAGCGATTCGCCGGGGCGCGAATAGCTGCGCAGGAAGTCGATGGCCGGCGTTTCCTGCAGCTTGCGGCCGATCCGGTCGGTCACCTGCTCCTGCACCTGGCGCGCGCTCGCGCCGGGCCAGAACGTGCGGATCACCATCACGCGGAACGTGAACGGCGGGTCTTCGGATTGCGCGAGGCGGGTGTACGCGAGGATGCCCGCGAGCGTCGCGAGCGCGATCAAGTAGACGACCAGCGCCTGGTGGCGCAGCGCCCACGCCGACAGGTTGAACCGGCCTTCTTCACGGGAGCCGCTCATGACGCGAAGTCCTCCGGATGCAGCGGCGCGATCGCGCGCACTTTCTCCCCCGCGCTGACCGTGTGCACGCCCTGCAGCACGACGCGCTCGCCCGGCTGCAGCCCGTGCGACACGGTGACGGTGCGTTCGTTGAAGCGCGCGACGTCGACACGGCGCAGCTCGAGCGTGTCGTCCTTCGCGCGCACGATCCATACGGCCGGATGCGGGCCGTCATGGAACAGCGCGGTCGCGGGCAGCGTGATGGTCACTGCGTTGCCGGCGGCCGGCGCGCCGTCGAACGCGACGTTCGCGGTCATCCCGAGACGGACGGCCGGATCGGGCGCGGCGAGCGTGAGTTTCACGCGATACGTGCGGCTTTGCGGATCGGCGGCCGGTGCGATTTCGCGCACCTTGGCCGCGAACTGGCGGCCCGGCAGCGACGGCAGCGTGATGCTGGCCGCGTGACCGGGCGCGAGCGACGCGAGCGCGGCCTCGGGCACGTCGCTGACGACGTCGACGTCGCCCGACCAGGCGAGCTGGTAGACGGCCTGGCCGGCCGACACGTTCTGGCCGGTGTCGGCCTGTTCGGCGGTGATGGTGCCCGCGTGATCGGCGACGAGCGTCGCATAGCGGAGCTGGTTCTTCGCGAGCGCGAGCTGCTGCTGCGCCTGGTCGCGCTGCGCAAGCGCCGACGTGTAGCTGTTCTCGGTCTGCTCGAGCTGTGCGGTCGCGATCAGGTTCTCGCGCGCCTGCGCGCGATCGCGGTCGAGCTGCTGTTTCGCGAACGCGAGGCCGTGCGACGCGGCATCGAGCTGCGCCTGCGCGCTCGCGGCGTTCTTCTCGACGTCGGACGGATCGAGCAGTGCGACGACCTGGCCGGCCTTTACCGTATCGCCGAGCCGCACCTTGCGCTCGACGATCTTGCCTGCGATGCGGAACGACAGCGGCGTCGCGTAGCGCGGCTGGATCTCGCCGGGCAGCGTGTGCGCGGGCGCTGCATCGTCGGCATGCGCTGGCAGCGCGACGACGGGGCGCGGCGCGGGCGGCGCGGCCTCCTTCGGATGGCAGGCGGCGAGGACGAGCGCGGCGCCGAGCAGCAGCGCGGCGCGGGAACCGGAGCGATTCACGAAACCCCCAGATCAGGTGTGAGCGGAACGAAGCCGGCAAGCGCGACGGGCGCTTGCCCCGAGTGGCGCCGGCCTCGGCGCGCACGAACAGAGCCGAACGAGGTCGTTCGGAAACTGCGGTGGATTCTAATACACACATGTATCCAAATGCAAAAATGAATCCGAAAGGGAGTTGGTGCTAGACTGCGCGACATGAAACCACAGCGCCTAACTCGCGAGCAGAGCAGGGACCAGACGCGCGAACGTCTGCTGAATGCCGCACACAGGATTTTTATGAAGAAAGGCTATGTCGCCGCGAGCGTCGAGGACATCGCGGCGGCAGCCGGCTATACACGCGGCGCGTTCTATTCGAATTTCCGCAGCAAGTCGGAGCTGCTGCTCGAACTGCTCGCGCGCGACCATGATTCGGTACGGGCCGATTTCGAAGCGATCTTCGAGGGAGGCGGCCCGCGCGAGCAGATGGAGTCGATGGCGCTCGCGTACTACCGGACGCTGTTTCGCGACGACGAATATTCGCTGCTGTGGGGCGAGGCAAAGCTGCAGGCGGCGCGCGACGCGAAGTTTCGCGTGCGCTTCAATCAGTTCCTGCACGGCAAGCGGCTGCAGATGGCCGAATTCATCCAGCGCTTCGCCGAGCGCGCGGGCACGCCGCTGCTGTTGCCGGCCGAGACGCTCGCGTTCGGCCTGATGTGCCTGTGCGACGGCGTGCAGTCGTTTTACACAGCTGATCCGCAGCACGTGTCGGCCGACGCGGCCGAATCGGTGCTCGCAGGGTTCTTCGCACGGGTCGTGCTGGGGCGCGCGCCGGACTGAGCGTTCAGGCGCGCGGCGCGTAGTGTAGGGGGGTGTTCGCCGAGGATGCGGGGCGCAGCGCATGCAACACCGGGTCGCGTGCACCGAGCCCGTCAGCGCTCGCCCGTCATCCGCCGGTACGCGTCGAGCAGCGAGGTCTTGTAGACCACGCCCGCGAGCGTCGGCTCGGCTTCGCTTTCGATCACCGGCAGCCGTTCGCCCTGGAACGCCATGAAACGTTCGAGCGCGGTCGCGAGCGGCATGTCGGGCGTGAGCAGCGGAAACGGCGTATGCACGTAGTGCGCGGCCGTCTTGTCGGTCGTGTCGCGCTTGTCGAGCAGGTCGGACGTGATGTCCTTCAGCGCGACCGCGCCGCGAAAGCGCCCGGTGTCGTCGGTCACGTACAGATACTTCACCGGATATTCGAGAAACACGCGCGTCATGTCGGCCACGCTCGCGGTAAGCGGCACGACCGTCTGCGCGGGCTGGATCAACTGGCGCATCTGCGTGGTGCGCAGGCGCACCCGTTCTTCCGCGTCCTGGTGATGACGCAGCGTGATCTCGTACATCGACGTCGTGCCCGTCGCACGCGCGACGAAATACGCGAACACGCACGACACCAGCAGCGGCAGCACGACCTGGTAGCTCAACGTCATCTCGAAGATCATCAGGATCGCCATCAGCGGCGCCTGCGTGGCGCCTGCCATGAACGCACCCATCCCGACCATCGCATACGCGAAGTACGCGGACGTGTGGCCCGGCCACAGCGTGTTCATCGCGAGCCCGAACAGCGAGCCGAACACCGCACCGACGAACAGCGTCGGCGTGAAGACGCCGCCGACCGCGCCGGAGCCGGCCGTCGCGGCGGTCGCGACGATCTTGAACACCAGCACCGCGACGAGCGCCTGCCAGGTCCACGGCGAATGCAGGATGTGGTTCACGACGCTGTAGCCGTTGCCCCACACGTCCGGAATCCACACCGAAATCACGCCGACGACGAGGCCGCCGATCGCGAGCCGTACCGGCAGCGGCACGGGCAGCCGCTTGAACTGGTTCTTCGACGCGTCGAGCAGGTGCAGGAACTGCGGCGCGAGCACGCCGCACAGCGCGCCGAGCACGACGAACAGCAGCACCTCGGGGCCGGTGACGGCCGGGAACACCGGCATCTCGTAAGGCGGCCGGTAGCCGGCGAATTCGCGCATCACGATGTTCGCGACGACCGACGCGACGACCATCGGCCCGAAGCTTTCCATCGCGATCGTGCCGAGCACGATTTCGGACACGAAGAACGCGCCTGCGATCGGCGCGTTGTACGCCGACGTGATGCCGGCCGCGGCGCCGCACGCGACGAGCAGGCGCAGGCGCGGCGGATCGAAGTGCGCAAAGCGGCCGACCAGCGACGCGGCGAGCGCCGCGAGTTGCACCATCGGGCCTTCGCGGCCGATCGAGCCGCCGCTGCCGATGGTCAGCAGCGACGACACGCTGCGCCACAGGCTCTGCCGTACGGGCACGATGCCGTCGCCGAGCGCGACGGCTTCCATGTAGTCGGTCTTGCCGGATTTCCTGTCGCCGCGTGTCGCGAGCAGCAGCACGCAGCCGGCGAGGAAGCCGCCCGCGGCCGGCATCCAGAACCGCACGTACCACGGCAGGCTTCTCGCCATCTGCACGAAGCTGCCGCTGTGCCCCGAGATCAGGTGCTGCATCAGGTCGATGCCTTCGCGAAACGCCATCGTGGCGAAGGCGCCGCCGACGCCGACGATGGCCGACCAGATCAGCATCGTATGGGCGTCCGACAGGCGGAACAGCGTTTGGGCGCGAGTGCGCAGCTTCAGCAGGAACGAGAGCACGGCTGAAAGAGAGCGGAAAAGAGGACGAGGGAAACCGTCGCGAAGCATAGCACTGCGCCGCGCCCGCGGGACTTCCCCGTCGGGCGCGGCGCTTGTCGCGGCGTGGGCGTGCGGCTCAGCCAAGCCAGTGCTGCACGGCGAGCGTGATGCCGTAGCCGCCGGCGATCAGCCACACATACAGGATCAGGCCGGTGGTCAGCGCGCGGGGGCCGGCCTCACGGATCTGCGATACGCGGGTTTCGATGCCCAGGGCCGTCATCGCCATCGTCAGCGCGAAGGTATCGAGCACGTTCAGCGTATGCGTGGCGTCGGCAGGCAGCACGTTCAGCGAGTTGACGATCACGAAGCCGAGGAAGCCGAGAGCGAACCAGGGCACGGCCACCTTGCGCTTGCCCTGCGTGCTGTCGGCGGTTGCCCGTGCGGAGCGGGCGAGCCACCAGCCGAGCGTGAGCAGCACCGGCACCAGCAGCATCACGCGCGTCATCTTGACGATCGTTGCGACGTGCGTGACCTGCGGGCTGATGTCGCTTGCGGCGCCGACCACCTGCGCGACCTCGTGGATCGTGCCGCCGAAGAACAGGCCGAGGCCGGCGGGGTCGAGATCGAGCAGGCCGGCGTGATACGCGAGCGGATACAGGAACATCGACAGCGTGCCGAACAGCACGACGCTACCGACGGCCATCGCGCTCTGGTGCGGCTTCGACTGCAGCGTCGACTCGAATGCGAGCACCGCGGCCGCGCCGCAGATCGCGCTGCCGGCGGCGGTCAGCAGTGCTGCGTCGCGATCGAGCTTCATCACCTTCATGCCGACCCAGGTGCCGATCACGAGCGTGCTGACGACCACCAGCACCGACACCGTGAGGCCCGGCAGGCCGACCTGCGCGATTTCCTGCAGGCTCACGCGCAAGCCGAAGAACGCGACCGCGATGCGCAGCAGCTTGCGCGCGGAAAAATTGACGCCGGCTGCCCAGCTTGCCGGCATGCCGTCGCGCAACGCGTTGCCGTACAGCGCGCCGGCGATGATCCCGACGATCAGCGGCGACAGGCCGAGCCCGGCGATGGCGGGCAGTTGCGACAGGCTGGTAACGGCGGCGGCGAACAACGCGACGAACAGCACGCCGTTCAACTGGCCGCGCATCGACGGCGCGGCGCGGTCAAGATGGGGAGTCGGGGCAGTGGACATGGAGGCACCCTATGAAGCATGTTGCGATGTCCTAATCCTAATTTGGTTATATCGATATGAAAAATTGTGATTTGTGACGTAAAATATCCGGAAATCCGATAATTCAACCCAATGACCCCGGATCAACTGATAACGTTCGCCGCCGTTGCCGAACACCTGAACATCAGCCATGCCGCCGTAGCGCTGCATCTGTCGCAGCCGGCCGTATCGGGCCAGTTGCGCCTGCTGCAGGAGGAGTTCGGCGAGCCGCTGTACCAGCGCGACGGCCGCGGCATCCGGCTGACGCCGGTGGGCGAACAGCTCGCGCAATACGCGAAGGCGCAGCGCGACACCTTCGCGCAGGCGCGCGCGTTTCGCGACGCGGTGCGCGGGCTCGACGCCGGCACGCTGCGAATCGGTGCGAGCACCACACCGGCCAGCTATCTGCTGCCGTACCTGATCGCGGCATTCCAGCCGCGCGCGCCGCGCGTGGCAATCCAGACGATGAGCGGCAACACGGCCGACGTGGTCGCCGCGCTGGCATCGCTCGACATCGCGATGATCGAAGGGCCGCCCGGCGAGGCGCTGCCGCCCGGCACCGCCGTGCATGCGTGGCACGAGGACGAGATCGTCGCGATCGTGCCGGCCGGGCATCCGCTCGCCGCCCCCGGGTACGACGCGGGCGTCACGCTCGGCGCACTCGCCGCGCATCCGCTCGTGTTGCGCGAGGAGGGCTCCGGCGTGCGCCAGCTCGTCGAGCGTGCGTTCGCGCACGGCGGCGCGCCGATGCGCGTCGCGTTCGAGATTTCGGGCGTCGAGGCCGTGAAGGAGGCCGTGCGCGCGGGGATGGGCGTCGGTTTCGTGTCCGCGATGTCGCTGCGCCATCAGGATGCAGCGCTGGTGGCGCGTTCGCTGGCGCCCGAGCCGCTCACGCGTCATTTCTCGATTCTCGTGCCGCACGGCGCCGCGCCATCGCGCGTGGCTGTCCAGTTCCTCGAGATGAGCCTCACGCACGACGCCGGATAAGCGGGCCGAGCGCGGCCCGGGAACGCCGGATGCGCGTCGGCTGGCGCGTACTTGCACGACGGTCCGGCCTAGGGATTTCCTCTATGGCGCACGCCAAAGGCGAAGCGCACCATCCGTCTCAAACGAATGGAACCGGTTCCATTTCAGGAAAAAAGGGCGAGAAATGGCAGACATCGTGATCGTGGCGAGTGCATTCGGAATGGACCGCGTGCGCCAGCAGGGCCACCGAGCATTCATCGAGACCGCGGCGGCGTCCGGCGCGACCGGTTTCGAGGTGCGGCGCGAGTTGTTCGCGTCGGACGACGACGCGACGCCGGGCGCGCTGGCCGCGCTCGGCGCGGAACTCGCCGCGCACGGGCTGTGGTCGGTCTACTCGACGCCGGCCACGCTGTACACCGAAACGGGCGCGCTCGATGCCGACGCGTTGCGCGACACGCTCGTGGAAGCCGACGCACTCGGCGCGCGCTTCGTCAAATTCCAGCTCGGCGGCTTCGCTGGCGACGCGCACGCGGCCGATCTCGTCGCGCTGTCGCGCGGCGCGCGGGCCCGCGTGGTGGTCGAGAACGGCCAACTGCCGGTGGGCGGCGCGCTCGCGCAGTTCCGCGGGCTGTTCGCCGCGTTGAGCGACGCGGGCATGCCGGATGCGGTCGGCATGACGTTCGATATCGGCAACTGGCAGTGGCCGGGCGAAGCGCCGCTCGCGTGCGCACAGGCGCTTGCGCCGCATGTGGAATACATTCATTGCAAGGCAGTCGTTGGCGAGGGCGCACGCCGTTTCGCGGTGGCCCCGGCGCCGGGCGATCCGCTCGTCACGGGCGTGCTCGCGGCCTTGCCGCAAGCGGCGCCGCGCGGCATCGAGTTCCCGTTCGATGCGGCCGACCTGGCGGGCGACGCCGGCCGGCGCGTCGCGTGGCTCGCCGCCGCGTGAGACCGTAAGGACACGGAGGAATTCAGTCATGAAAGTAGCACTCGATGTCGTGACCTACGGCGAAGCGATGGCGATGTTCGTCGCCGCCGAGCCAGGCCACCTCGCGCACGCGGCGCAATTCACGAAACGGATCGCGGGCGCGGACCTGAACGTGGCGATCGGCCTGTCGCGGCTCGGCTTCCGGGTCGGCTGGATGAGCCGGGTCGGCCGCGATTCGTTCGGCGGCTACGTGCTCGACACGCTGGCGCGCGAAGGCATCGATGCGTCGTGCGTGACCGTCGATCCGCGCTATCCGACCGGCTTCCAGCTGAAGTCGCGCAACAACGACGGCAGCGACCCGACTGTCGAATATTTCCGCAAGGGCTCGGCCGCGAGCCACCTGTCGTGCGACGACTACGTGGCCGACTACGTGCTCGGCGCGCGCCACCTGCACCTGACGGGTGTCGCGCCGGCGATCTCCGCGACGTCGTGCGAACTCGCGTTCCGCCTCGCACGCGAGATGCGCGCGGCCGGCAAGACGATCTCGTTCGACCCGAACCTGCGCCCGACGCTGTGGCCGTCCGCCGACGTGATGGCGAAGACGCTGAACGCGCTGGCGGCGCTCGCCGACTGGGTGCTGCCGGGTCTGGCCGAAGGGCGGCAACTCACCGGGCACGACACGCCGGCCGATATCGCGGGCTTTTACCTGGCGCAAGGTGCGCGCGGCGTGGTGATCAAGCTGGGCGCCGAAGGTGCGTACTTCCGCACGGCCGACGACCGCGAGGGCACGGTGGCGGGCGAGCGCGTCGCGAACGTGGTCGACACGGTCGGGGCCGGCGACGGCTTCGCGGTCGGTGTGGTCAGCGCGCTGCTGGAAGGCCGCTCCGTCGAGCAGGCCGTCGCGCGCGGCAACCGCATCGGGGCGCTGGCGATCCAGGTGATCGGCGATTCGGAAGGCCTGCCGACGCGTGCGGCACTCGATCGGCTCGAAAACGCCGGCGATCGCGCCGGTCGCCTGGAGGAAACCGTCACCGCGCAATGAGAGGCCGGGCACGGCACAATCCGCGGACCCATATCGTGCTTCGTGCACGGTTTTGCATGAGGCCGGATCCGGCGCCGCCGCGCCGCCGCCGGTCGATTCCCAAAGGACGGGAGCGGAGCCGGGCGTTTGACCCGCCCACTCCGATCACCCAAGGAGACACTCTGATGGCAGCCAATCTTGCAGCCCGACGCTGGTGGACGATCATGCCGATCGTCTTCATCACCTATAGCCTCGCTTACCTCGACCGCGCGAACTACGGGTTCGCGGCGGCGGCCGGCATCAACCAGGACCTCGGGATCAGCAAGGGTCTGTCGTCGCTGATCGGTGCGCTGTTCTTCCTCGGCTACTTCTTCTTCCAGATCCCGGGCGCGATCTATGCGGAGCGCCGCAGCGTCAAGAAGCTCGTGTTCGTCAGCCTCGTGCTGTGGGGCGGCTGCGCGGCGCTCACGGGCATCGTCAGCAACATCCCGTCGCTGATGGCGATCCGGTTCGTGCTCGGCGTCGTCGAAGCGGCCGTGATGCCCGCGATGCTGATCTACATCAGCAACTGGTTCACGAAGAACGAGCGCTCGCGCGCGAACACGTTCCTGATCCTCGGCAACCCGGTGACGGTGTTGTGGATGTCGGTCGTGTCCGGTTATCTGGTCCACGAATTCGGCTGGCGCCACATGTTCATCGCCGAAGGCGTGCCGGCCGTGATCTGGGCCGTGTGCTGGTGGTTCCTCGTGCAGGACAAGCCGGCCGAATCGCCGTGGCTCACCGCACAGGAAAAACGCGACCTCGACGCGGCGCTCGCGGCCGAACAGGCGGCGATCAAGCCGATGCGCAACTACGGCGAGGCGTTCCGCTCGCCGGCCGTGATCAAGCTGTGCGCACAGTACTTCTGCTGGAGCATCGGCGTGTACGGCTTCGTGCTGTGGCTGCCGTCGATCGTCAAGAACGGCTCCGCGCTCGGGATGGTCGCGACCGGCTGGCTGTCGGCGCTGCCGTATCTGGCGGCGACGATCGCAATGCTCGTCGCATCGTGGGCGTCGGATAAGGTCGGCTCGCGCCGCGGTTTCGTGTGGCCGTTCCTGCTGGTTGGTGCTGCCGCATTCGCCGCGTCGTATGCGCTCGGCTCGTCGCATTTCTGGATCTCGTATGCGCTGCTCGTCGTCGCGGGCGCCGCGATGTATGCCCCGTACGGCCCGTTCTTCGCGATCGTGCCGGAGCTGCTGCCGAAGAACGTCGCCGGCGGCGCGATGGCGCTGATCAACAGCATGGGCGCGCTCGGCTCGTTCGTCGGCTCGTACTTCGTCGGCTACCTGAACGGCGCGACCGGGTCGCCCGTCGCATCGTATGCGTTCATGAGCGTCGCGCTCGTCGCCGCGGTGATCCTCACGCTGTCCGTCAAACCCCAGGCGCGCGACGAGCACTCGCTCGCGGCGCCGCTGCAAGGAAAATGAAACGATGAAGCCTCGTATCGTCGCGTACAAGCCGCTGCCCGATGACGTTCTCGCGTACCTGCGCGAGCATGCGGAGGTCGTGCAGGCCGACGGTGCCGACGCGCTCGCCGATGCGCTCGGTGACGCGGACGGCGCGATCGGCGCGAGCCTGAAGGTCACACCCGAGATGCTCGATCGCGCGCCGCGGCTGAAGGCCTGGTCGACGATCTCGGTCGGCTACGACAACTTCGACGTCGACGACCTGACGCGGCGCGGCATCGTGCTCGCGCATACGCCCGATGTGCTGACCGAATCGACCGCCGACACTGTGTTCTCGCTGATCCTCGCGTCCGCGCGGCGGGTGGTCGAACTGGCGGAGTGGGTGAAGGCGGGCCACTGGCATCGCAGCATCGGCCCCGATCTGTACGGCACCGACGTGCAGGGCAAGACGCTCGGCATCGTCGGGCTCGGGCGCATCGGCGGGGCGGTCGCGCGCCGTGCGGCGCTCGGCTTCCGGATGCAGGTGCTGTATGCGAACCGGTCCGCGCACGAGGAAGCCGAGACGCAGTACGGCGCGCGCCGTGTGACGCTCGACGCATTGCTCGCGCAGTCGGATTTCGTGTGCCTGCAGGTGCCGCTGTCGCCGCAAACGCATCATATGATCGGCGCGGCCGAATTCGCGAAGATGAAGCGCGGCGCGATCCTGATCAACGCATCGCGCGGGCCGGTGGTCGACGAGGCCGCGCTGATCGAAGCGCTGCGCGCGGGGACGATCCGCGGTGCGGGGCTCGACGTGTTCGAGAAGGAGCCGTTGCCGGCGGATTCGCCGCTGCTGCAGATGCGCAACGTCGTCGCGCTGCCGCATATCGGCTCGGCGACGCACGAGACGCGCCACGCGATGGCGCGCTGCGCCGCTGAAAACCTGGTCGGCGCGCTCGCCGGCACGCTGCGCACGAATCTCGTCAATCCCGACGCGCTCGCGCGCGCCTGAGCGCCGACGGCCGGCCGGCGAGGCTGCCGGCCCCGTTAGAGTCGGTAGTATTGGTACGGGAGGGCAGGCTGCGTTATGATCGCCCGCTCGTCGCATCCGCGGCCCGGCCCACCTTGCCAACGGCCTCCGGCGACGGGCATCCGTGCCAGATCCGGTGCGGCCGGCCGTTGTTCGTTGCAGCAGATGACCGGGTCGGGCGCGAATGCGCCGGCTTCGGTCGATCGCACAGCATCGGATCGGCATGGGCGCTGAAGCGCCGACGCTGATCGACAGCGGCGCGCGCCGGGTGGCTTTCGTATCCAACAACAAAGTCCGTCCGCACATGAAGCGGCGCGGATCGACCGTCGCGAGGCACGACTTGACCGATTCGCAACTTACCACGCAGCGTCCGGCGACGATCAGCGACGTCGCGCGCGAGGCCGGCACGGGCAAGACCAGCGTTTCTCGCTACCTGAACGGCGAGACGCACGTGCTGTCCGCCGATCTGCGCCAGCGGATCGAGGCGGCGATCGCCCGGCTCAATTACCGGCCGAACCAGATGGCGCGCGGGCTCAAGCGCGGTCGTAACCGGCTGCTCGGCATGCTCGCGGCCGACCTGACCAATCCCTATACCGTCGAAGTGCTGCAGGGCGTCGAGGCCGCCTGTCACGCGCTCGGCTACATGCCGCTGATCTGTCACGCGGCGAACGAAGTCGAGATGGAGCGGCGCTTCCTGCAACTGCTCACGACGTATCGCGTCGAAGGGCTGATCGTCAACGCGCTCGGCGCCGAAGAGGAAGTGCTGCGCCCGCTGCGCGGCGGCGGTATTCCGGCCGTGCTCGTCGATCGGACCGTCGAGGGCTTCGAGGCCGACCTGATCGGCCTCGACAACGCCGATGCGATCGAGACGGCGCTCACGCACCTGATCGAGCGCGGCTTCGATGCGATCCATTTCGTCGTGCAGCCGTTCGAGCAGGTCAGTTCGCGGCGCGTGCGCGAGGCCGCATTCCGCGCGACACTCGACGCGCGCGGGCTGCCGGTGCCGCCGACGGTCGTACTCGACCTGAACGAACCCGATGCGGCCGCGGCGGCGCTCGCCGACCTCGACGCGCGCATCGACGCTGCGACGCAACGCGGCGTGCGCGCGGCGCTGTTCGCCGCGAACGCGCCGGTCGCGCTCGCGATCGCGCGCCATCTGCGCGCGCGTTTCGGTGCCGCGTGGCAGGCAAAGGCCGCGCTGCTGTCGATCGACGATCCCGAGTGGGCCGAGTTGATCGGCATCACGACGATCCGCCAGCCGACCTACGAAATCGGCTACAAAGCCGTCGAATTCGTGCACGAACGCATCGACGGCGCGGCCGGCGACGTGCGCGTCGCGATGCTGCCGGGCGAGCTGATTGCGCGCGCGTCGACGGCAAGCTGAGTATCATTCGGGGCACGCAGCGCGTCAGGTGCGCTGCCCTGAACAAGGAAATACATGACTGTCGCCCCCGTCACGCTGGCGGTGCTGATCGCCGCCACGCTGATCATCGCGCTGCTGCCGTTCGTTCTCTTCCGTATTTTGCGCAAGCCGCTTGCGCTCGACCGCCGCGACACGATCGTCGGCGTCGCCGTCTTCACGCTGTTCGCGATGATCGTCGAACGCGCCTTCCACGGTCTCGTGCTGAGCCAGACGCCGGCAGGCGGGTGGCTCACGCAGCCGCTGGCGTTCGTCGCATACAGCGCGCTCGCGACCGCCGTATTCGAGGAAGTCGGCCGCTATCTGGGGATGCGCTTCCTGAGTCGCCGTTATGGCGCGTCGGCCGGCGACGGTCGCGGCATCGGCTACGGGATCGGCCATGCGGGCGCCGAAGCGTGGTTCGTCGGCGTGCTCGTGTGGGGCCAGTGGTCGTATCTCGCCTGGCTCGCGAGCCGCGGCCAGCTCGAAACACAGCTCGCGGACCTGCCGGGCGATACCGTCGTGCGGCTGCACGTGATGCTGGCGACGCTGTCGGCGCAGTCGATCCTGTTGTTGCTGCTTGAACGCTGCGCGGGCTTCGTGGTGCAGCTCGCGCTGTCGGTGCTGGTATGGCGCGGCGTGCGCGCCGGCCGCGCAGGCGTGCTGCCGCTCGCGATCGTGCTGCATGCGCTGGTGGTCGCGCCGACGCTGCTTTACCAGGTCCGTGTACTGCCGGCCGGATGGCTCGAGGCCGTGTATTTCGTGCTGACCGCGATTCTGGTCGTCGTGCTGTCGAAGACGTGCCGGCCGCAGCGTGTGGCGGCCTGACGGGAGAGAGGGAATGGACGACTATCTGATCGAATGCCAGAGCGCTGAATTCGACGCGCTCGCGCGCGTGATCTGCGATCTCTTTCCGGAGCAGACACGTTTCGCGGAAAGCAGCGACGCGCGCGGGCGGTTCCTGTCCGTGCACTGGCTGGCAATGCGTTTCGGCGCGACGCCGAAGCGGATGACGCTCGATATCCGCATCGTGCCGGCCGCGCTCGCGCGGTATCTGGCGCTTCGGCCGATGCAGCGCGCACGCAGCCACGCGGTGCTGCATGCGTATACGGAAGCGATGCTGGGTTCGCTCGAGGAGCGGCACGCGGCCGGTCAGGCCATCGAGCGCGACGCGGAGCTCGAACTCGACGAAGACTTCGCGTAAGCGCAAGCGCCGATGCAATGCCGGCGCGGCCGGTTACGCGTCGTGGTAGACCTGCGCGAAGCGCTGCGCCTGTACGACGCCGTAGTCGCCGGGCGCATATTGCATCACCCAGTCGCCGGCGATGCCGTGCAGCGTGTCGCCGTTTTCCGAGCGGGCGATCGTGAACGGCTCGTCCATCCGGCGGGCAAGCACGACGGTCGGCCGGTTTCGGTACGCGCCCGGCACGCCGTGTGCGAGCGCGGAGTCGGCGGGCAGGTACTTGGCGTCGAAGCGCGCGCGCGACACGACCCAGCGATCGCCGGTCGAGCCGGTGATCAGCGCGTCGCCCGCGACGTAGCGGTTCGGGCCTTCGAGGCTCATCAGTTCGCCGTCGGCATCCGCGAAGGCGACCGCGACGGTTTCGTCCTTGACGACGCGACGGGCCTGCGGATCGGTACGCAGATCGAGGTGCTTGAGTTCGAGCATGGCGGGGAAGTGCGGGAAAAGCCGGCAGCTTATCCCGAAATCGGCGCGCCGTGTGACGCGCCGATTACCCGCGGGACGCGCGGTGCCGTTCGGCCCGGACGGGCAGGGCGGCACCGGCAATGCGGAGATCAGGGCTGGGCGGGAGCGCTTGCGGCGGGCGCGGCTGCTGCCTTGCCTTCCTTGCTTCTGGCCTTGGCCTTGCCCTTGCCGTGGTGTTCGCCGCCGTGGTGCAGCCAGTTGCGGAACGTCGTGTCGGCCAACGCCTTCTGTTCGGCCGGGAAGCTCTCGTAGAGCGGTGCGAAGGCGTCGGCGAGCTTCTTCGCGCCGTCCGCGTTCGCCTGCGCGAGTTCCGCGTACTGCTTCACGTCGTCGACCGCCGACACGTTGTGGTTCTCGATCCGTGCGCGATAGAGGCGGCCCATCGTTTCGCCGTTTTCGCGCATCGCGTCGGCGAACGTTTTCCACTGCGGTTCCTGCGCCGACGTGATCTTCAACTGGTCGTGCAGATACTTGATGCGCTGCTCGATGCGCGCTTCATGGCGTGCCGCACGCTGCTCGGCGCCCGGCGCCGACGCGGCCGTCGGCGTGGCCGTAGCCGGAGCGGGCTGCGATTGCGGTTGGGTCTGCGCGAATGCACTGGCCGCAACGACGAGCGTAGCGAGGGTGAGCGAGATTTTCTTCATGGTTGGCTCTCCGGGGTGGTGTCGTGCGAGCGGGCGCGGCGGCAACTGCCGCGAGCGCGCATCTCGCGTCGCCCGCTATTAGTAGCACGTTGTGCACGACACGGCAGCGAAAGCGACACTTGCTTACAACCGATACGAATAGAAATTGAAAGGGACATAGCGGGCGGACGCGGTGTCGGGCGCGTTCGGGCGGCGACGGTGGCGCGCGATCGATGCGTACGAAACAGTCCGCGCGATGTACCGGTTCGATCGTTGCCACGATGCACGATCCCGTTTGGGCGGCCCGGCGTTCAGCGCTATCATCGCGTCACGTTCCATTTCGCCGGTGCGCTGCACGCCGGCCCAGCCTCATGCGTCCACCCCGCCTCGACCAACTCGACGACCTCGACCGGCAACTCGTTGCGCTGCTGCAGGCGGATGCGCGCGCAAGCGTCGCCGATCTCGCGCGGCAGCTCGACGTCGCGCGCACGACCGTCGTCGCACGCATCGCGCGACTCGAGCGGACGAACGTGATCGCCGGATACAGCGTGAGGCTTGGACAGGACGTGCTCGATGCGAGCATTTACGCGTATGTCGGCATCATCCTCACGCCGAAGTTCGGCAAGGACGTGCTGCGCAGGCTCGACCGGATGCCCGAGGTGCAACTGCTGTGCGCGGTGAGCGGCGAGTACGACTATGTCGCCTGGCTGCGCGCCGATTCGCCGGAGCGCCTCAACGATCTGCTCGACCAGATCGGCACGCTCGAAGGCGTCGAGCGCACGACGACGTCGATTATTCTGTCGCGCAAGATCGATCGCGGCACGATCGGCGGCTAATGCTTCGCATGCGGCGTCGCGCGTGACGTCGCAGCGCGATCGTTGCGCGGATCTTCCTCCTTTACCTTTCATTGATGCTCGCCGTTTGCGTTTGCCGCAGGACGGCGCGCTGGCGTGCGCATCGTCACGCCGGCGTCGTTGCGTCGACTGATGGTGCTGGCGTGAGCAACGGCTCATGCGTCTTCCGGCATCCCGCTCCGATCCCGTTTGGATTCGTTCTTTCCGAGCGCCCGGACGCGGCTTGTGCGGCCCGTTTGCAGCCGGCGATTGATGCGATTTTTAGACGATTCGGTCATTATGACGAAAAGCTTCGTCATATCGTCGAATGTATCGGTCGTTTCGCATCATTCTTCGTCTTGGAACTGATTTTGCGCGTCCCTAAACTGTGTTCATGGCTCGACGCCGTACACCAACACCAAACCCATTATCAGGAGATAAGCGCATGAAAATCGCCATCGTCGGCGCAGGTCTGATCGGCCACACCATTGCTCACATGCTGCGTGAAACGGGCGACTACGAAGTCGTCGCGTTCGACCGCGACGCCGATGCGCTTGCGAAGCTGTCGCGCGAAGGGATCGCGACGCAACGCGTCGATTCGGCCGACGCCAATGCGATCCGCGAAGCCGTGAAGGGCTTCGATGCGCTCGTCAACGCACTGCCGTACTACCTCGCGGTCAACGTCGCGGCTGCGGCGAAGGCTGCCGGCGTTCACTACTTCGATCTGACCGAAGACGTGCGCGCAACCCACGCAATTCGCGAACTCGCCGACGGTTCGGACCGCGCGTTCATGCCGCAGTGCGGCCTCGCACCGGGCTTCATCGGCATCGCCGCACACGAGCTCGTGAACGGCTTCAGCGAAGTGCGCGACGTGAAGATGCGCGTCGGCGCGCTGCCCGAGTATCCGACCAACGCGCTGAAGTACAACCTGACGTGGAGCGTCGACGGTCTGATCAACGAATACTGCCAGCCGTGCGAAGCGATCCGCGATGGCCGCAAGCAGTGGGTGCAGCCGCTCGAAGGCCTCGAGCACTTCTCGCTGGACGGCACCGAATACGAAGCGTTCAACACGTCGGGCGGCCTGGGCACGCTGTGCGAGACGCTGTCGGGCAAGGTCGAGACGCTCGACTACAAGTCGGTGCGCTATCCGGGCCACCGCGAACTCGTGCAGTTCCTGCTCGAAGACCTGCGCCTGTCGAGCGACCGCGACACGCTGAAGTCGATCATGCGCCGTGCCGTGCCGTCGACGAAGCAGGACGTCGTGCTCGTGTTCGTCACGGTGACGGGCGTGAAGGACGGCCAGCTCGTGCAGGACGTGTTCACCCGCAAGATCTTCGCGAAGGACGTGTGCGGGATGCACATGAGCGCGATCCAGATCACGACGGCCGGCGCGATGTGCGCGGTGCTGGATCTGTTCCGCGAAAAGAAGCTGCCGCAGAGCGGTTTCATCCCGCAGGAAAAGGTGTCGCTGAAGGCGTTCCTGTCGAACCGCTTCGGCAAGCTGTACGAAGGCGGCACGATGGAGCGTGTGCACGAAGTCGCCTGACGACGGATCGACGGCACGAGGGTGGTATGACGACGCCGGGAGCGCAGCAGCGCTTCCGGCGTTGTTTTTTCAGGCGCGGAAGAAGAGAAGGGCGGGGGCGCGCTCAGGCCGGCAGCGGCGGGACGATCGTCGCTTGCGGCACGGGCGGCGCCGGTGGTGCGATGCGGTACAGCAACGTCTCGATGTCGGCGTCGGACGGCGCGGTGTTGTCGAACATCACGATCCCGTCGCATTCGTCACCGGTCGGCACGAAGCGGCGTTGCCGGTATTCGTCCCAGTGCGCGAGCTTGTAGGCGTCGTTCGGGTTGCCGCGTGCGACGATTCGCTCGTGTGCGACGTCCTCTGTCGTATGGACCCAGACGACGGTCAGCGTGACGTCGGGCGTAATGCCGAGCCACGCGCGGTCGAGGATGCGCCGGTCACGTACTTCGCGCGACAGCGGGCCGACCACCAGCGCGCCGATGCCGAGTGCGAGGTTCTCGCGGGCGGTGTCGAGCAGGCCCTGGTACTCGGGATCGCGCAGATGCTTCAGGTAGAGCGGGCTGTCGCGGTCGTTCGGATCCGACGTGAGGGCGCCCATCGCGGCCGAGCTGTAGTGGCCGTACAGCGTGTCCTTGTCGAGCAGGCAGAAGGCCTCGCCGGTCGCGCGCATCAGCGGCCCGATCAGCCGCTTCGCGAGCGTGGTCTTGCCGGTGCCGGCATGGCCGCAGAAGAACACCAGGTGCGTCACGAATACCGGCTCCGCGAATCCGCACGCGACGTGTCGGTGCGTTTGTCGTCGCGCGAGAACACTTCCGCTTCCAGCCACATCACATTGATGATGCCGAAGCCGAGGGCCACGCCGATGCCGAGTATCCACGCGAAATACCACATGGGTCTGTCTCCTGGACGGTTGGGGCGCACGAGCGGGCCGTGAGCCTGTCGAAGCGATGCCGTGCGGCATGCAGTCCGATCATGACCAATATCGGCGCGACGCGCAAGCCGGGCCGCCTGCGCGGCAAACCGGTAAACTGACGCGCAAACCGCAACATCACGGACACCATGCTGATCAACTGTGCTGCATACCAGGACGGCCGCAAGCTGGCCGACATCGATATCGACGCCATCAGTGACTACGTGTCGAAACCCGAGTGTTTCGTGTGGGTGGCGCTGAAGGATCCGACGCCCGAGGAAATCGACCTGATGGGCGAAGAGTTCGGGCTGCACGAGCTGGCGCTCGAGGATGCCCGCAACGGGCATCAACGGCCGAAGATCGAGGAGTATGGCGACTCGCTGTTCGCCGTGCTGCATACGGTCGAGCTCGACGACGACGACGAATTCAAGGTCGGCGAGCTGAACGTGTTCGTCGGCCCGAACTACGTGCTGTCGATTCGTAACCATACGGAACAGGACTTCCGCGAGGTGCGCAAGCGCTGCGAGCGCGAACCGCATCTGCTGCAGGAGGGCTCGGCGTTCGTGTTCTATGCGCTGATGGATCAGGTCGTCGATCGCTATTTTCCGATTCTCGAGGCGCTCGGCAACGAGCTGGAGGAACTCGAGGACCGTATCTTCACGAAGAGCTCGCCGTCATCGTCGCGCGCGATCATCGAGGATCTCTATTCGCTCAAGCGTCGGCTCGTGATGCTGTACCAGCACACGGCGCCGCTGCTCGAGCCGCTCGCGAAGCTCACCGGCGGGCGGACTCCGCAGGTCTGCAGCGGGATGGAACATTATTTCCGCGACGTGTACGACCATCTGCAGCGGATCGTGAAAACGATCGAAGGGCGGCGCGAAATGGTCGTGACCGCGATTCAGGTCAACCTCGGGATGATCTCGCTTGCGGAAAACGAGGTGACCAAGCGGCTCGGCTCGTTCGCCGCGCTGTTCGCGATTCCGACGATGATTGCCGGCATCTACGGGATGAACTTCGCGAACATGCCCGAGCTGCATCTCAAATACGGCTTCTACGGCTGCATCGCGGTGATGCTCGCAGCCGATCTCGGACTATGGTGGCGGTTCAAGCGGGCGGGGTGGCTGTAGCCGCGCCCGTCGCCGCGCGCCGCTAACGCGGTGCGTGCTTGCCGACCACGACACGCCATGGCCGCACGTGCCACGATTTGACGAGGCCGTTCTGCACGTACGGATCGGCGCGCGCGAACGATTCGGCAGCTTCCGGCGAATCGCCTTCGAACACGAGCACGGCCTGGTCGGCCGGATCCTGCAACGCGCCGGCGAGCATGAGCTCGCCGCGTTCGGTTGCGGCCTGCGCGAGTGCGAGGTGCTCGGCGCGGAACTGTTCGCGCCGGGCCAGGTAATCGTCGACGAGATCGTAGATCAGCTGGTAATGCATGGTTGCTCCCGGAATCGGTTGCCGCGCAGGTTCGGCGGCCGGCTCAGTATAGGACACGGTTCGGTCTTTGTCGGCGCGGTTCGCAGAGACTCTCCCGGCGTGTCCGGACGCGTTCGCGTGGCTGCGGCGCTTGCCATTCGTGCGTCTGTACCTTTTCCCATAAATGCAACTAACGGTCTACCGCTTCTCCGCCGTCGTATTGGGTTGAGCTATCGCGGCAGGACGTCCATCGACAGACCCTGTCTTCAGGAAAGGCAACTCGACGAGCGTATTCCGGGTCCGGATTTCACATGCCGGCGAGGGCGGGCGATCTGCCGGAAACGAGGCCTCGTCCGGCCGTCGGCGGGCCCGTACGGATGCCGCGCGAGGGCGTTTCCATTGGCCCGAATGCGACCTATGCTGAACGAATCCGGTGCGAACTTTGTTCGCTCGATTCGTCCAGATGAGGTGTGCTATGCCTGTATCCGCCACCCTGCAGGATTGCCTGCGCCAGAAGTCATCGCGGTACGAAGTTGTGTACCACCCGTATAGCCATACCAGTATGGAGACGGCCGCTGCCGCGCATATCCCCGGCAATCGTCTCGCGAAAACCGTGCTGCTCGAGGACGACGAAGGCTACGTCGCCGCCGTGTTGCCGACGTCGCACGCAGTGCGGCTGTCGGACCTTTGGGTCAAGACCGGACGCCATCTCGTGCTCGCCAGGGAAATCGAACTGCGCGAACTGTTCAAGGATTGCGACATGGGCGCGCTGCCGCCGGTGTGCATGGCGTACGGGATGAAAACATTCCTCGAGGAACATCTCGCGGAGCAGCCGGAAGTGTATTTCGAAGCCGGCGACCACGAAGCGCTGATCCACATGATGCAGGACGAATTCCTGTCGCTGATGGAGACGGCCGAGCGTGCGCATTTCTCGCACAGGATGCAGGGAATGTGGGTGTCTTGATCGGCTTGTCGCGGGTGGTTTGCGACGGGTGGTGACGGCGTCCGGCGGGCGGACGCGGAGGCAACCGTGCGCCGCTGATTTCGAAAAGATTGCGCCGCGAAAGTGAGGGGTGGCGGACTGGTCAAGATCCACCGATGTTCAGTGGTGGTTTCCGGTGAATTTGTGATTTGACATAATCATAATTATCAACCTGACTGGTTGTAGTGGCTAGATAGAAATGTCCGCTTTCGGACCGCGTAAGCTGACCGGCCGCCGGCTTCCCGGCGCCGGAGGCTGCGATGGCTGCAACGGAACGGATCACGATGACGATGCGCGAGCTGGACCGATTCAAGGTCATTCAGGACGTAGCCGACGGCCCGCAGGCTGCTCTGGTGTTGAAGCACGGGCCGCACGGCAATGCGCCGGACCGATCGCTCATTGGATCGGCGGTACCGCCCCCAGCTTTTCCGACAACATTCGCTCATACACGCCAAAGTGCAGATCGACCTCGTTCTGCGTGACGTGGGTGACCGTGATGTTGATCTGCTCAGGTAACAGACCCAGCACGACCGCGACCGCTGCTTCAAGTTGCGGTGCACAGATCTTGTCCTCCGTCATCGTCGTGCCGACCAGCGCCTCGTAGGTCTTTTCCTGCCGACAGACGACCTCGACGAGTCGCGCCCGCGCACTCATGTTGTTGTCGATCGCGAGCCTGACGACCTCCACGACGGTGCGCATCGTCTCGGTCGGAAAACCCTTCGTCGAGCGCAGCCGGATACGATGCCTGCCCAGCGTAAGCCAGTCCGTGTCGAATTCCATGGCGTCCTCCGCATGCCGTTTCGAACCACTTCGATGATGGGCGCCAGCTTCAAAATTTCAAGTGCAGGAATTCGCCGGCACCTCTTGAAATTTTCCGTAGAGCTCCTATCTTGAGTTTCGCTCAGGCAGACGTGCGAGTCGCTTCATTCCGCACGCTGCGTGTTTCGATTTGTTTGCCAGCAGTCTGGCAGGCGAACTGGAGCGCGTAGGCCCGTTCGCCCCCCGGCTGCACTCAAGGAGGATACGATCATGAGCGATCTTTACTTCGGAACCGACCTCTTCAGCGAGCTTGACCGGCTGCAGCAGATGGCGCAGTTTTTCGGCGGTTTCCCGTCAAGCATCCGCGCCGGCCGTTTCGGCGCGTTTCCTCAGATCAATATCGGTGCGACCGACGAGTCGATCGAGATTGTCGCCTTCGCCCCAGGCCTCGACGTCACCGAACTCGACGTATCGGTCGACAAGGGCCTGCTGATCATCAGCGGCGAACGCAAATCGACACAACCCGACACGGGTGGCGAGACGCGCACCTATACGCAGGAGCGCTTCGCCGGCACCTTCCGGCGGGTCATCGAACTGCCCGACACTGCCGATCCCGACAAGGTTCAGGCGCGCTACGACAATGGCTGCCTGTCGATCAGTATCGGCAAGCGCGAATCGTCCAGGCCGCGCGCCATCACTGTCCAGTAACCCGAGGAGCCGATCATGACCGACATGACCCAACTGGCTGAACGCGACCGCGCCACCGCCGCGCGTCGCGACACTGAACAGCCCCGCCGGATCACACTCACCCCGGCCGTCGACATTTACGAGGACAGCCAGGGCGTCACGCTGTGGGCCGACCTACCCGGTGTGACGAAGGACAAGCTGGACGTCAGAGTTCACGACAGCCGCCTCTCGATCGAGGCCGAGGCGGTTGTGCCGACGCCGGCAACGCTGCGGCTGCAGCATGCCGAGGTCCGCGAACCGCACTTCGCCCGGACGTTCACGCTGTCGCCGGACTTCGATACGTCAAAGATCGACGCGAGCCTCCAGGACGGCGTGCTGAAGCTGACGATCCCGCGCCGCGACGAGGCTCGCCCGCGACGCATTGAGGTCAAGACCGGCAACTGACTCGTCAATGACGGCACGTTGGCCGCACGGGCGGCAGCGATCGCGCTGCCGCCGCCATGAATCAGGGGCGGGAAGTTCCGGTGTCGGTGTCACGCAGGCGTCCTGGAAAAGACATGTGACTCGTACCTTCATGACCGGCCGCGAAGCCATGCGGATGGCGGTCACGTTCCAAACGCCTGCAATGACGCGCGAAGGACATCCGTGCAGCGATCCCCCTGCCCTGATGCCGATCGCCCGTCATGCTGCGAGGCATGTCGAAACGAACCCGGCCGCGTTTTCGCATGCGCGAGTTTTTATAAAAAATCGATCTATTGTGATAAGAAAAGTTATCCCGATAGATGCATTATTTTACGAATCAGACTTTCCGGATCAACACGTCCTGCGTCAAACGGCTGCATCGATCGACGCCCAGCATCGCCATGTTCCGGTCCACTTCGTCGCGCAACAGGCCGATCGCGTGCAGCACGCCCGCCTCGCCGGCCACCGCCGCCGCGTAATTGAACGGCCGCCCGACGAATACCATCCGTGCGCCCATGGCGACCGCCTTCAGCACGTCCGATCCGCGCCGAAAGCCGCTGTCGATCATCACCGGATAATCGGCGCCGAGCGCGCGGACGACGTCGGGCAGGATTCGCATCGGCGACACGGCGCCGTCCAGCTGGCGGCCGCCATGGTTGGACAGGATGATCCCGTCCGCGCCCACGTCGCGCGCGATGACGGCGTCTTCCACACTGAGGATGCCCTTGATCACCAACTCGCCCTTCCACTCCTGCCGGATCCGCGCGAGGTGTCCCCAATCGAGATGGTCGCGCGCGGAGAAATCCCGCAGCACCGACGACGACAGGATCGGCGCGCCGCGTGTCGCAAAGGAATTTTCGAAATGCGGCATGCCGTGCGCGAGAAGCGTCCGTGCGAAGGTGCCCGCGAGCCAGCGCGGGCGCGTGATACCGTCCCAGAACAGCCGCGGGCTGGGGCGCAGAGGCGTACTGAAGCCGGTGCGCGCGTTGTTCTCGCGATTGGCGGACACGGGAATGTCGACCGTAATCACGAGCGTCCGGTAGCCGGCGCGCGCGACACGTTCGAGCAATGCGGTGATGCGCCCGGCATCGCCGGGCAGGTACGCCTGGAACCACGTGCCCGGCGCGGCGGCGGCCACCTCCTCCAGCGGGATGAGCGACGATCCGCTCATGATCGACGCGATGCCCGCGCGCTGCGCGGCGCGCGCAAGCACGATATCGCCGCGATAGGCCGACAGCGCATGGATACCCATCGGCGCGATGCCGAACGGCGACGCATAGCGCCGTCCGAACAGCTCGACCGCCTGCTGCCGTTGCGACACGTTGCGCAGCACGCGCGTGGCAAATCCGTACTCGTCGAAAACGGCACGGTTGTCGTCGCGCGTGCGGTTGTCTTCCGCCGCGCCGCTGACATAGCCGAAGATCGGGCGCGGCAGCACGCGGCGTGCCGCAGCCTCGAAATCGTGAAGACTCAGCATGTTGCGCAGTACGCGCGGCGTACGCGTATCGGCCTGCGGGCGGCTTGTTGCGGGATGGGAGGATGCGGACGGGGTCATTTCAGCGGCCTGTTATCGAATCGATGCGGGAATTTTAGGTACGCGCGAGGTTCATAAAAAGCGATAATCTTCCAATGAATTTGTTCGATAAAAGCGAAAGACAATGGCGACTCCGACTCTCAAGCAACTCGATGCGTTCTACTGGGCTGCGACGTGCGCAAACTTCTCGACCGCGGCGCAACGGCTGCATCTATCGGTGTCGTCGTTGTCCAAGCGCATCAACGAACTGGAGCAGGTCGTCGAGCGCACGCTGTTCGACCGGAGCGGGCATCGGGCCGTGCTGACCGACGACGGCGAGGCGTTGTTGCCGGCCGTGGTGCGCGTGCTGGAGTCCGTCGCTGCGCTGCAGGACTCGGTGGCACGGGACGAAGGACTGAGCGGCCGGCTGCGCTTCGGGGTCGGCGAGCTGTCTGCGTTGACGTGGCTGCCGCGTTTCGTGGCGGCCGTCCAGAAGCAGCATCCGAAGCTGGCGCTGGAGCCGTATGTCGACGTGGGGGCGGCGCTCGAGGAGAAAGTCGACGCGGGCGAACTGGATTTCGCGGTCATCGCGGGCCGCTCGTCGCGCGGCAGCGTGCTGTCGCAGCCGGTCGCGGAAGCGCGGTTCGCGTGGATGGCGGCCGACGCGCTGGTCGGTAGCGAGCGCGTGCTGACGCCGGCGCTGATCGCCAGCCACGCGCTGGTGCTGCTGCCGTCCGGTTCGGGCGTGACGCGCATTCTCGACGACTGGCTGCTTGCGTGCGGCATCAATCACGCTCGCAGGATCGCGTGCAACAACTGGAGTGCGGTGGCCGGCATGTTGCGCGAAGGCGTCGGCATCGGCTTCCTGCCGGTCGACTGGGCACGCGCGCGGTTGGGCGGCGACCTCGTGGAGCTGGCGAGCGAGCCGCCGCTGGCGCCGCTTCCGTATGCGTTCCAGTGGCGTCGCGGCGACGTGCGCGGACTGATTCCGTCGATGTTGTCGCTGGTGCGGCAGCACGCGGATTTCCGCTGACAGGTGCCGGGCCGCCCGGCGTTACGCGCGGGCGGCCCGGCAGATGCGTGCGATCGTCACGCTTCGTCGATGCGCGACACGCGCTTGGGATCGGGCATCCACAGGTAGCACAGCAGCGAAACGAGCACGCAGGCCGACACGTAATAGAAGAACCACGCTTCGTGTCCGATGCTCTTCATCCACAGCGCGACGTATTCGGCGGTTCCGCCGAACAGCGACACCGTAATCGCGTACGGCAATCCCACGCCCAGTGCACGCACGCCGACCGGGAACAGCTCGGCCTTCGCAACGGCACTGACGGACGAATACAGACTGACGATCAGGAGTGCGACGATGATCAGCGCGAGTGCGCCGCCGGTCGTCTGGACGCCGCTGAGGGCCCGGAAAATCGGCACGGTGCAGAGCGTGCCGAGTACGCCGAACGCGATGAGCAGCGGGCGGCGGCCGATGCGATCGGACAGGCTGCCGAAGATCGGCTGCATCACGACGAACGCCAGCAGGCTGAGCACGGAAACCATCGATGCGTTGGCCTTGCTCATCCCCGCGCTGTTGACGAGGAATTTCTGCATGTACGTCGTGTACGCATAAAACGCAACGGTGCCGCCCAGCGTCAGGCCGGCCACGATCAGGCATTCGCGCTTGTGGCGAAACAGGTCCGCGATCGATGCGTGGCGACGCTTGCTTCGGCGATGTTGCTCGAACGATGCCGTTTCCTCCATGTTGCTGCGCAGGAAGATCGCGCTGCAGGCGAGCAGCGATCCGAGCAGGAACGGTATGCGCCAGCCCCAGCTTTCGAGTTGCGCGGTGGTCAGGAAAAACTGTTGCAGCACCACCAGGACGCCCATCGCGAGCAACTGGCCGAGCGACAGAGTCGCGAACAGGAAGCTCGAATAGAAACCGCGGCTGGACGGGTCGGCCATTTCGCTCAGGTACGTTGCCGAACTGGCGTATTCGCCGCCGAGGCTCAACCCTTGCAGCAGGCGAGCCATGACCAGCAGCACGGGCGCGGCGATGCCGATGGTCGCGTAGCCGGGCGTCAGGCCGATGATCAGCGAGCCGGCACACATGGCCAGCACCGAGACGAGCAGCGCGGCCTTGCGCCCTTTGCGATCCGCGTACATGCCGACGAGCCAGCCGCCAATCGGGCGCATGATGAAGCCGACGGCAAAGATGGCCGCCGTATTCAGCAACTGTACGGTCAGGTTGCCGTTCGGAAAGAACGCCTTCGCGAAGTACAGCGAAAACGCCGAATAGACGTACCAGTCGTAATACTCGATGAGGTTGCCTACCGATCCGCTGAAGATGGATCGCAGGTTCGCGAGGGTTCCGGTCCGCCGGGAATCCGTGGCCGTTGCAACAGGGCTGACGCGCGACACGTGAGGTCTCCGTTTCGATTGTGCTCGTTGTCCGGGCAAGCGCGGGCCGTGGGCGCCCCGCCTTGCGATCGGGTGCGGCAAGGTTAGAAGAGACGGTGCTTTGTAGAAAGCGAAATAATGACAATGAGTTTGTTCGCTTTATGGAAAGTCTGGGTGGGTGAATCGCCCTTCTCCACCGCATGCCCGGAACCGGTCATCTTCCCGCGCCCCGATTATCAGGGCTCGATCGTCGAAAAGCCTTGTTGGAAAAGGCGCTGTGCGTTTCAGATACATTGAAATAAAAAAATATCGTATGCGATTTAATCGAATGCGCTTGACGTGCTGAAGCGCGTCGACCAAACTGCATCGCATGCGATCGAATCGCATCCTGGACAAACTTTTGAACCTGATGGAGTGAACGATGAGCAAGATCGAAAAAGTGCTGTACACGGGCAAGACGCATACGACTTCCGGTGGTCGCGACGGCGCCGCGCGCAGTTCCGACGGCCGCCTCGACATCCAGTTGTCGTCGCCGGGCAGCGCGGGCATCGGCACCAACCCGGAACAACTGTTCGCAGCCGGCTGGTCGGCCTGCTTCATCGGCGCGATGCAGCTTGCGGCGCGCGCGGCGAAGGTGACGCTGCCGGTCGATCTCGCGGTCGATGCCGAAGTGGATCTTGGCACGGGCGGCAACGCGTACTTCCTGCAGGCGCGCCTGAACGTGAGCGTGCCGGGGCTCGACCGTGACGTCGTGCAGCACATCGTCGATACCGCACATCAGACCTGCCCGTATTCGAAGGCGACGCGCGGCAACATCGACGTCGAGATCCGCGTTGCCTGAGCGTGTCGTCGGGCGGCGTGCCGCCCTTGCGCATGTCATTCCATTCTCTTGTCGAGGTAAATGATGAAAACCCGATTGATCGCTGCCCTTCTCGTCGCCGTGTCCGCTGCCGTGGCTGCACCGGCCTTAGCCAACGAATCCGGCGTGACGCGTGCACAAGTGCGCGCCGAACTCGTGCAGCTCGAGGCGGCCGGCGATGCGCCGGGCCGCGCGAACGATCCGAACTATCCGGACAATCTGCGGGCCGCGCTGAAGCGGATTCGCGACACCGATGCGACGGTGACCGACCCGCAGGCATCCGGCTACGGCCGCAACGCCGACAGCGCGACGCAATCCGGCAGTCACGGCACGATCCGCACGGCCGAGCGCTCGATCTACTTCGGACATTGAGCATCACGCCGAAGCCGGTGGCAGCGTCCATCACATCAAGCGCATGCGATGTAATCGTGCGCGGCTTTGTTGGTGTGCTGTCGGCATAGACGATCCCGTCTATGCTGTGCGACGGACAGCCTTCACTCGAGGAACCGGCGATGCTGAAAGCAACGACAGGACCTGCAGCAGACACGCAGCACCCGCTCGACAACGCGGTATGGAACGCACTCGCCGGCGCGCAGCGCCGTTTGGCGCTGGGCGGCGATCGCGCGTTGCGGTTTCTCCCGACGGTCGCGCCGTTTGCCGGCATGGCCGAGCGCAGCGCGGCCGCCTTCGACGCATTGCGTGGCTTGATCGAAGCACATGGGCCTGCGGCGCTCGTCACGCCGGACGAAATCCCGACGCCGGCCGGCTTTTCCGTGGTCTGGCGCGCGGTGCTGCATCAGATGGTCTGGCAGGGAGCGCTCGACGACGCGCGTCCTTTCGAGCATGTCCCGCTGACCGAGGCCGACGTGCCGGAGATGCTCGAGCTGATCGCGGCGACGGAACCGGGCCCGTTCGGCCCGCGCACGATCGAATTCGGCGGCTATATCGGTGTTCGCAGGGAGGGCCGGCTCGTGGCAATGAGCGGTCAGCGGCTGAAGGCCGGCGGGCATGTGGAGATCAGTGCCGTGTGCGTGGATCCCGCGTTCCGTGGTCAGGGGCTCGCGGCGGGATTGATTCGGTCGTTGATCGCAACCTGCCGCGCACGCGGGGAAACGCCGTTTCTGCACGTGCTCGCGTCGAACCGCGTCGCGATCGAGCGCTATCTGGCACTCGGCTTCGTCACGCGCCGCGACATGCATTTGCTGGTGCTCGGGAGCACGGCAACCGCGGCGAGTGAGCCGGAGAAGCGACCTTGACCGACGGGGTGCATCGGCCGCTGACGGCCTGACAGGCTTGGTAAATCCGGAGATGACGGTGGCCGGCGAAAGCCGCTTCGCCGGCCGGATATCGAACCTGCGTCTGTTCGCCTATTCGTTGACCGAGTCGATCAGATTGCCGCGCAGCGTGACGATCGCCTTCTGCATCTTCGCGAATTCGTCGGGTTTCAGGCCGGTCGCTTCGATCAGGTTCATGTCGAGCCCTTTCTCGCGCACGCGGCGGCCGCTTTTCGTCAGGCTCACGAGCACCTGGCGCTCGTCCGACGGATCGCGATGCCGCTCCAGATAGCCCATCGCCTCGAGCTTCTTCAGGATCGGCGTCAGCGTGTTCGATTCGAGGAACAGCTTTGCGCCGAGTTGCCCGACCGTCTGATTGCCCTCTTCCCACAGTGCAATGATGGTGATGTATTGCGTATACGTGAGGCCGAGTTCTTCGAGGATCGGTTTGTAAGCCTTGCCGAACGCAAGGTTCGTCGAATAGATCGCAAAACACAGAAACTCGGACAGCTTCGGCGTGGCAGGCGATTGTGCTTCGGTCGGTTTCATGAACGTCCTCCATCGACGCGCGATCGGTCGCAGATGAACGCATTATATGTCGCGTGCGATCTTATCGGAAGCAAGACTATCGTTGCCGATCAAGAAGATGCGCGAACCTGGACGTCCGCTCGGTGTCAGTTTCGCGCGCCGCTTCGCTGTCGGCTCACCGACAGCAGCGAACACTGCACCGGATACGCGATTTCGGTCGCGCGGCCGCCGGCGGCAAACCGCGGGATCATCAGCCAGCGCTTCATGCGTCCTCCACGACGGAAAGACTCGCGCCGTCGGCGACCGACGCGTCGAACGCATACGGATCGACACCGTCGAGGCAGCCGAGATTGACGCGCCAGCATCCGGGATCCTTGCGCGTCTGGTGGAACGGATAGACGCCGCAGCGGCTGCAGAAATAGTGACGGGCCGTGCGCGTGTTGAAGCGGTAGAGCGTGAGCGCGCCCTCGCCTGCGACGATTTTCAGGTCGCTCGCGGGGAACATCGGGCTCATCAGCGCACCTCGGCGGCGGCAGAGGCTGCAGTTGCAGCGAGCCGCCGGCGCAAGCTCGGTACGGACTTCGAATCTGACGGCCCCGCAATGGCAGGACCCTTTGAACCACGTGGCAGACATGACGCGCTCCTCGAGAGGTCATGCCTGCGTTATAGCAGACGCATGTCGATGCGTTGTATCGCTCTGTATCCGCACGGCGCGCAGATACAGAGCATTGCAATTTTGCGGCGCCGGATGCGTGTGGCCGCGTATATCTGGAAATCAGTCCAGTACGTGCTGCAACCGCGCGATGGCCGCGCGCGTTTCGCGCTCGAGCGTCGCGAACAGTTCGGCAGCCGGCAGCGACCGGACGAGCGGCGCGGCCTGCCCGGCCCATTGCGCGCCGTAGCCGAACTCGCCTTTTGCTTTCGCGGCCGCATGCAGAGCCTTGCCCGCGTCGTAGGCGATCGGATAGGCCGGCGTGGCCGGCGCGTCCGGATCGTCGCCGAGCGCGGTCAGGCGGTTCGCGAGGCCGCGCGCGATACGGCCGGAAATCGCGCTCGTGAACGTCGTGCGCCGTGCGGCGTCGCCGAGGATCGCGCGACGATAGCCGTCGTCGATCGAAGTCTCCGGGCAGGCGACGAAGGCCGTGCCGAGCTGTGCGGCCTGCGCGCCGAGCGCGAGCGCGGCGGCAACGCCGTCGCCGTCCATGATGCCGCCTGCCGCGATCACCGGCAGCGCGCATTCGTGCACGATCAGGCGCGTCAGCGCGAACGTGCCGAGCCGGTCGTCGTGAGCCGTCGAGTCGAACACGCCGCGGTGCCCGCCGGCCTCGATGCCCTGCGCGACGATCGCGTCGATGCCGGCCGCGGCAATCTGCCGGGCTTCGTCAAGATTCGTCGCGGCCGCGAACAGCGTGGTGCCCGCGCGCTTCAACGTGGCGATCGCCTCATCGGACGGCAACCCGAAATGAAAGCTGACGACGGCGGGTTTTTCATCGAGCAGCATCGCGAGCATCGCGTCGTCCGCGACGAAGCTCGTGTAGATCTCCGACAGCGCCGCGGGCGGCGTCGCCCCCTGTTCGCGAAACGCGGGCGCGAGCCAGTCGAGCCATGCGCGCTCGACGGCGGCGTCGGCGACGGCCGGCTGGTGGCAGAACAGGTTGATGTTGAACGGCCGGTCGGTGAGCGCGCGCGTGTCGCGAATCATCTTGCGCGCACCGTCGGCGTTCGTTGCGCCGACGCCCAGCGAGCCGAGGCCGCCCGCGTTCGACACGGCCGCCGCCAGCACTGGCGTGCTGACGCCGGCCATCGGCGCCTGGATGATCGGGACGCGGATGCCGAGCGTGCGCAACAGCGTCCGGTTGTCGGTCGGGTGATTCATCGTCGGTTGCCTCCGGTGGGCTGCCGAAGCACGCACCTGCCGCGGCAGCGGCAGGTATCGCGCTTCCGGTTTCCTCGTAGAATAGCGGACCGGGAAACCGCATCCAAGGCCGTCAGCGCGCAGCGTTCGCCGAACGCTTCGCCCGACATCAAGCGGTTTCACGGCATCACGAACAATACGAAGACAACTCATGAAAAGAAGAACATTTCTCGTGCTGCCCGCCGTGGCGGCATCCGGTGTGCTCGCCGGCTGCACCAACTTCGGTCCCGTCACCAATCACGTGATGAAGGATCCGGAATACCGGGAAACGCTCTCGGCGTTTCTGATCAGCGCGGACGGGAAGAAACTCGTCGTGCTCGGCACGCGCTATCACTACATTTTCGATGTGCCGCCGGCCCTTGCCGTCAACCTCACGGCGCCCTATCGCCCCAAGCTGTATACCGATTTCGACGATTTCGAGACGCACGGCGACACGATCACCGGGCGTTACGTGTTGCAGCTCTCGCGCGAAGATGCACCGGCCGGCTCCGAACTCCGCGAGCGCGCGCTTGCCGACGGCTTCAAGGACCGGGGCTACGAGCTGACGGAAAGCGGCACGATCAGCGGCAAGCGTTACCAGCCGAACGACGTCACGCCGTCGTCGATCCCGCAGGCGTTCAATCATGCATACAACGTCAAGGTGATCGAGCGGCCGTCGGTGCTCGGCCAGGGCGCGAAGCTCGCGCTGTCGCCGATCACGATGGCGGCCGATGGTGCGATCGGTCTCCTCGGTTTGGCCCTGTTCCCGATCGCGCTCACCGCGTTCGTCATCGCGGCGCATTGAAACTGGAAGCAACCATGAAAACGTTCCCCCGCAAGATGTTCCGGATCGGCTGCATGGCCGGCTGCCTGATATTCGCGCAACACGCCGTCGCCGAGGACGACTGGGACGCCGCCCGTCACGTTCGTGCCGACTGGGTGTTCGCGTCGATCAAGGAAAGCGACGTGCGGCCGACGCTCGAGCGCACACTGAAGGACCAGGTGCGATGGGCCGAACTGCCCGGCAACGCGCCCGATACGGGTGAGTTCCGCTGCACGAAGCTCGCGTTGCCGCCGCCGTCGGCCGATGCACAGGCGGCGTTCGACGCAGCGCCGTCGCCGCGCGGCCGCGACGCCGACAAGGCGTATGCGAAGGCCGCGTCGCTCGGTTCCTGGCGCGCGGCCGCGCGTCTGGTGAACAGTTCGCTGGAGGACGAGGACTGGGAAGGCGCGCAGCCGGCGATCGCGTGGCTGCTCGTGCATCATGTGCCGGCCGGATACAACAAGCTCGCGGACGTGCTTCAGGCGATGTCGGGCTACGACGGCGATACGCCCGGCGAGCGCATGCGCGGGATGATCGCGTCGCTGCGCTGGCGTGCGGCACGCGAGGGCGACCCCGTCGCTCAGATGGAGATGGCCGATCTGTTCGAGAAGCTGGGCAAGACGGACGTCGTCACCGCGCTGCGCACGTGTGCGACGCAGCAGAATCCGGAACTGAAATGATGCGCGGGCCGGTGCGTTCGCGGCATGTCCGCACGCAACGCACCGGCCGGTCCGATATCGGCATCGTTGGCCGCGCACGCGATATGCGCGGCTCTCCCTGGTCGCCGGCATGTCGAGAAAGGGGATCGCGCGACCGGCTGTCGTTGCCGCGCGTGGCGACCGATACCTGCATCGCATCGAGGCGTGAGCGAACGTACATGTCGGCTTTGCCGGCGGCGGAAAGACCGGCGGGCCGGCCACCGCACCCGTACTGCGACACCTGATCCGCCCGGTCGGAGCGCTTCGTGAAATACTTGCGCCACGCGTCTCTCCGGAACCTCGCGATGAGCGAAATACCCGCCGCACCCTCGTCCTTCTTCCTTGCGCGGCGTGTGCTCGCATGCGCCGCGGCGCTGCTGTGCGCCGCGCCGGCGATCGCGGCTTCACCGGTGCGCGACGCTCGCACGGCGCAACGCATCCTGTTTGTCGGCGACAGCCTCACGCACGGCCGCTACACGCCCGTGCGTTCGTACGGCGCGATGAGTACCGGCGAAGCGGCGATCGCCGGCGACGCGTCGGTCGTCGATGAAAACTACGGGCAAACCGGCGCGCGCGCGGAACGCGAACCGGGCCCGTGGGGTGGCATTCCGGGCATCGTCGCGCGCTTCGCGCTCGAAGCCGGGCTCGACTATGAGGTTCATCTCGAGGCGATGTCGGCGACGAGCCTCGCGAAACACGACCGCGTCGCATCGGACGTGATCGACCGCCCCGCCTGGGATGCGATCGTGCTGCAGGAACTGAGCGCGAAGCCGCTGCCGTTCGCGCTCACGCACAGCCGCGCCAGCGATCCGGCCGGCTTCTGCGCCAGCGTCGCGAAGCTGGCGCGCGGCATTCGGGCGGCAGCGCCGCATGCACGCGTCTATCTGTACGAAACCTGGCCGCGCGCCGATCTCGCGCGAGCGCTCGCCGGAGATCCCGACAGCGACGGCTTTCACGCACGCTACGTCGAGCGTCTCGCCGCGATCGTCGCCGCGTATCGCGACGCGTACGAAGGCGCACGCCGGACCGATTCGTCGATCGTCGCCGTCGCACCTGTCGGACGCGCGTGGCAACGTGCGTGGGCGACGG